>DASXXM010000001.1:0-9981 GCA_036503065.1 Pseudonocardiaceae bacterium
CGCCCCCGGAGCGGCGGCGAAGCCCAGCGCAGGGGGCGAAGACACCGCGAAAAAGCGGCGAGGCCCGCGAGCGGAGCGAGCCAATGTCACAGGAGGCGAGGACGTGGGGCGCGAACGGCCGATGGCGGTGGGGTGGCGGTGGACCGCGGCCGGCGGCGTGGCCACCGTGGTGCAGTTGTCCGCGTTGGCGTCCGTCCTCGTCCTGCTGGTCGAATCGAGCAATCCGTCCCTTGCCGACGACATCGTCGGCCTGTTCGGCTGGGTCGGCCTGCCGGTGGACGGCAACCTGTTCATCGCGCTGGTGCTGGCCGTGCTCGGCGGTGCGTTGCGCCGACGCAAGCGGACCGCGCTCTCGGTACTGCTGCTCTGGGAGGTACTCGGCCTGGTCGTCGGGTTGGTGTACCAGGTGCTGGAGGCGATCGACCCGTCCGTGGTCGGCCTGGACGCACCGCCCGGCATCGACTGGCCGCTGGCCGCCGGCAACGCGGTCGGGCTGCTGGCCGTCGTGTTCCTGCTCGTCATCCGGCGGGCGTTCCCGGCGAAGCTGGCCCCCGGCGCCTGGCGCAGGGCGCTGGCCGTGCTGGTCGGCGGCCTTGCGCTGTCGTCGCTGGTCGGCTGGGGCCTCGCCGAGTTGTTCCCCGGCACGCTGCGCGGCATGGGGGAGAAGTTCGTCTGGGCAGCCAACCAGGCGACCGGCAACACGCTGGCGCTGCGCCCGCTCGGCCTGACCACCCAGGGCCCCGACTGGCTGTCCGTGCTGCTGGACCTGATGGGCGCGCTGGCCGCGATCGGCGCGCTGGTGGTCTTCTTCCGCAGTGAACGCGGCAGGCGACTGCTCAGCCCGGACGAGGAACTGCGCATCAGGGAGCTGCTGGCCGACTACGGCGAACTGGACTCGCTCGGCTACTTCGCCACCCGGCGGGACAAGAGCGTGGTGTTCGCCGCGAACGGCCGGGCCGCGCTGACCTACCGGGTGCTCGGCGGCACCACGCTGGCCAGCGGCGACCCGATCGGCGACCCGGACGCCTGGCCGGACGCGGTGCGCGCCTGGCTGGCGGAGAGCCGCCGCTACGGCTGGCTGCCCGGCGTGCTTGGCGCCAGCAGGCGCGGCGCGCAGGTCTACACCGACGCGGGCCTGCGCGCCCTGGAGATCGGCGACGAGGCCGTGCTGGACGTGCGGGAGTTCAGCCTGAATGGCCCCAGCCGCAAGTCCGTCCGGCAGGCGGTCTCCCGGGTCAGGCGGAATGGCTACACCACGGTGATCCGCAGGCACGCCGACCTGCCACCCGCCGAGATGACCACGATCCTGGACCTGGCGAGGCGGTGGCGCGGCGCGGAGACCGAGCGCGGCTTCTCGATGGCGCTGGGCCGGCTCGGCGATCCGACCGACGGCCGCTGCGTCATGGTCGAGGCATACGACCGGGAGGGCAGGCTGCGCGGGCTGCTGTCGTTCGTGCCGTGGGGCCGGGTCGGGCTGTCGCTGGACCTGATGCGCCGGGACCGCGCAGCGGAGAACGGCCTGAACGAGTACATGGTGGCCGAGCTGGTCGCGGCCGCCGGCAGGCTCGGCGTGCGGCGGATCTCGCTGAACTTCGCGATGTTCCGGGCGGTGTTCGAGGCGGGCGAGAAGGTCGGCGCCGGACCGGTGCTGCGCGCCTGGCGCGCGGTGCTCAGCCTGGCGTCCCGTTTCTTCCAGCTGGAGTCGCTCTACCGGTCCAACGCCAAGTACGGGCCCGGCTGGCAGCCCAGGTTCATCTGCTACCACCGGGGCCGCAGGCTGCCCAGGGTGGGCATCGTGGCGGGGATCGCCGAGGGCTTCGTGCCCAGCGTCCGGTCCCTGGTCCGGCGGGGCGCCGACCGCGCGCTGGAGACGCCGGGGGTGGGCGCGGGCTTCGCGGCACGGGTCAGGGCGATCGACGAGCGGCCGCCGAGTTCGGCCGTGCTGCGGAGCCGTCGACCCGAGCAGGTGCGGGTGCGGATCGCCAAGCTCGACGCGTTGCGGCAGGCCGGGATCGACCCGTATCCGGTCGGTTTCGCGCGGGACGAGCTCCTGGCCGACGTGTCCGCCCGGTTCCCGGACCTGGCCCCGGATTCCCATACCGGCCACCACGTTTCGGTGGCCGGGCGGGTGATCGCGTTGCGGGAGCTCGGTGGCCTGTGCTTCGCGCGGCTGCGGGACTTCGGCGGTGAGCTGCAGGTGATGCTGTCCGTCGACCAACTCGGCGAACCCGGCCTGCGCGACTGGCGGGCCGGTGTGGACCTCGGCGATCACGTCGGCGTGCGCGGTGAGGTGATCACGTCCCGGCGCGGCGAGCTGTCGGTGCTGGCGAAGGAGTGGACGGTCACCGCGAAGTGCCTGCATCCGTTGCCGGACAAGCACAAGGGCCTCGCCGACGAGGAGACCCGGGTCCGCGCCAGGTACCTGGACATCGCGGTGAACCCGGACGCGGCGCGGATGGTGCGGCTGCGCAGCGACGTGATCCGCGCGGTCCGTGAGTTCCTGCACACCCGCGACTACCTCGAGGTCGAGACGCCGATGTTGCAGTTGGTGCACGGCGGCGCCAACGCACGGCCGTTCGTGACCCACAGCAACGCCTACGACGCGCGGATGTACCTGCGGATCGCGCCAGAGCTGTACCTGAAGCGGCTGTGCGTGGCAGGCGTGGACCGGGTGTTCGAGCTCAACCGCAACTTCCGCAACGAAGGCGCCGACGCGACGCACAACCCCGAGTTCACCATGCTGGAGGCCTACCAGGCATACGCGGACTACACGACGATGCTGGACCTGATCCGCGACCTGGTCCGGCACGCCGCGATCGCGGCACACGGCCGCCCGGTGGCGATCCGGCCGGACGGCGAACACGACCTGTCCGGCGATTGGCCGGTGATCGGCGTCTACGACGCGGTCGCCGCCGCACTGGGCGCGGATGTCGACCCGGACACGACCGACGCCGACCTGCACGCGCTGCTGACCCGGGCAGGCCTCACCGGTCACGACGAACTCGGCCACGGCGACCTGATCCTGGCCGCCTACGACGGCCTGGTCGAGCCGCGCACGGTCGGCCCGACGTTCTACACGGACTTTCCGGCCGAGACGTCCCCGTTGACCCGGCCGCACCGCACGGACCCGCGCAAGGCGGAACGGTGGGACCTGGTCGCGTTCGGCACCGAACTGGGCACGGCCTACTCGGAGCTGACCGACCCGCTGGAACAGCGCCGCCGCCTGGCCGAACAGTCGCTGCGCGCGGCCAGCGGCGACGTCGAGGCGATGGAACTGGACGAGGACTTCCTACGCGCACTGGAACACGGCATGCCGCCGACCGGCGGCCTCGGCATGGGCGTCGATCGGCTGCTGATGATGCTGACGGGCACGACCATCCGCCAGACCGTGCTGTTCCCGTTCGTGCGGCCGGTGGAGAACGGTCAGGACGCCAGCAACAGGTAGGCCATGCCGCCGCCCATCAGCGCACGGCAGCCGTGCACCAGCAGCGGCCTGCCGAGGACCCCGTTCGCCACCGGAACCGGTTGCAGGGCACGGACACCGGACCACACGCCGTACACGAGGAAGTAGAGCCCGAACGACACGGCCAGCGGCGACATCGAGACCATCGCCGCGTCACCCAGCGCCACGACCATGTAGAGCATTCCCAGACTGCCCACGAAATGGTGCGTGTGCTCCCAATTCTGTGTTGTTCCGTTCGGGGTTGTTCCGTTCGGGGTTGTTCCGTTCCGGACACTCTCCCCGGCGCGCCGACGCAACAGGACCGCGGCGAAGAACGCGGCCTGGCCGCCGAAGAGCAGCACCCACACGGACGCCGGCAGCAGGCTGGTCCAGGACAGCACCATGACGATCATGCCGGCGGCCATGATCGCGTGGCTGACATCGTCGTGCCGAGCCGGCAGTCCGGCACGCGTACTCAACAGCCGGACCACACACGTCAACGTGACCCCGGCAAACAGGACCGTGAACACCAACCGCACCGATTCCGGCTGCCCCATGTCGCCTCCCGTCCGCGTACATCATGAGTGAACACGCTCCGTGTTCGCACGTGATAGGCGGCAACCGGGGATTTCTCAGGACGACGGAATGACGGCGCGTTCGCGCCAGCGGTTGGTGATCGGCAGGCGGCGGTCGCGGCCGAACGCCTTGAGGCTGATCTTGGTGCCCGGCGGGTACTGGCGGCGCTTGTACTCGGCCGCGTCGACCAGGTGCAGCACCCGCTCCACCAGCGCCGGATCGAAGCCGGCGGCCAGCAGGTCGGCGTAGCCGCGGTCGCCCTCGACGTAGTCGTCCAGCACGTCGTCCAGCAGCAGGTAGTCGGGCAGCGTGTCGGTGTCGAGCTGGCCGGGCCGCAGCTCGGCCGACGGCGGCTTGGTGATCGAGTTCTCCGGGATCGGCGGCACCTCGCCGCGCTCCGCGGCGACCACGTTGCGCCACCTGGCCAGCGCCCAGACCATCGTCTTGGACACGTCCTTGATCGGCGCGAACCCGCCGACCGCGTCGCCGTAGATGGTCGAGTAGCCGACCGCGAGTTCGCTCTTGTTCCCGGTGGCCAGCACGAGGTGCCCGGCCGAGTTGGACAGCGCCATCAGCGCCACGCCACGGCAGCGGGCCTGCACGTTCTCCTCGGCCAGCCCGGTCAGCCCGAGTTGCTCGACGAACACCCGCACCATGTCCGCGATCGGCTGCACGCTGTAGTGCAGGCCGGTCCGCTCGGCCAGCTGCGCCGCGTCCGACCGGGAGTGCTCCGACGAGTAGTCCGACGGCATCGACACCGCGTACACCGAGTCCGGTCCCAGCGCGTCGACCGCGAGCGCGGCCACGACAGCCGAGTCGATGCCACCGGACAACGCGATCACCGCGGAGGCGAACCCGTTCTTACGGGTGTAGTCCCGCAGGCCCGTGACCAGCGCGGACCACACTTCCGCCAGTTCCGGCAGCGGCCGCGCGACCGGCGGCGCCGGCGCGGGCGGGTAGGCCGGCAGGGGCCGGTCGCTCAGCGTCACGCGGCGCACGTCGAACCCGCGCACCGCCCCGGACTCGTGGCCGTCCCCGGCCGGCAGGTCCAGGTCCGCCACCAGCAGGTGTTCCACGAACTGCGGCGCCCTGGCCAGCAGGTTCCCGGCCGCGTCGACCACCATCGAGTCGCCGTCGAACACCAGCTCGTCCTGGCCGCCGACCCAGTTCACGTAGGCCAGCGGCGCGCCCGCCTCGCGGGCCCGCCCGGCGACCAGCTCGAGTCTCGTGTCGTCCTTGTTCCGCTCGTAGGGCGACGCGTTGGGCACCAGCACCAGGTCGACGCCTGCCGCGCCGAGCGCCGCGATCGGCCCGCCGTCCTGCCAGATGTCCTCGCAGATCACCATGCCGATGTCCAGGCCGTGCAGCCGGACCACGTCCAAACTGTTGCCCGGCTTGAAGATCCGGTACTCGTCGAACACCCCGTAGTTGGGCAGGAAGTGCTTGAACTGCCGGGCGACCACCGCGCCCTGGTACAGCACGGCGGCCGCGTTGCGCGGGCCCGCGTCGTCGCGGTCGAGGTAGCCGACGAACACGGCCACGTCCGCGCAGCCGACCGTGACCAGCCGCTCGGCCAGCTCGCCGAGCGTGCGGCGGCTGGCGTCGCTGAACGACGGGCGCAGCGCCAGGTCCTCGACCGGATAGCCGGTCAGCGCCATCTCGGGGAAGAGCGCCACGTGCGCGCCTGCCTCCGCGGCCTTGCGCGTCCACGTGACCACCGTCTCGGCGTTCCCGTCGAGGTCACCGACACAAGTGTTCACCTGGGCAAGGGCGACGCGCAGCTGCGGCATGCCGTCATTCTCGTCCACCGCCTGCACGGATGTGCGCCGATGTGGTGGACCATACGGAGTGCCTACGGTGACGGATGGCACGATCACGGGGTGTCGAAGTCGTCCCGCCGGTTGGCGCTGCTGTGTGCCGCCGCCGCCGCGTCCGTGCTCGCCGCTGGGTGTACGACGGTCAGCCAGGGGATCGGCGTGCCGGCGGCGGTCGTGGCACGGCACGGCCCGGCCGGGCCGGTGCCGGCGGGTCTGGCCACCTTCTACGGTCAGCCACTGAGTTGGGGCGGCTGTTCGTCGTTCGCCACCAGCCAGTCCGCGCAGAGCTCGTTCAACGACTCGCGCCTCGCGTGCGCCCGGCTGACCGTGCCGCTGAACTACAGCGCGCCACAGGGTAAAACGATCACCATCGGCGTGATGCGGGTCCTGGCCACCGACCAGGCCAACCGGATCGGCTCGCTGCTGGTCAACCCTGGTGGGCCCGGTGGGTCCGGGATGGAACTGGTGGGCAGCCTGCTCAAGACGTGGGCGGCGACCGACCTGGCCAAGCGGTTCGACCTGGTCGGCTTCGACCCGAGGGGGATCGGCGCCAGCGAACCGTCGGTCCGGTGCCTGACCGGCCCCCAGCAGGACGCGGTGCGGGCCGAGGACCTGGACGACGAGACGTCACCGGCCGGCGTGGCCGCCTTCGCGCAGCAGCAGAAGCAGTACGCGACCGCGTGCGCCCGCAACACCGGCGACGGCACCGAGATGCTGGCCAACCTGGGCACCAGGGACGTGGCCAAGGACATGGACGTGCTCCGCTCCGCGCTCGGCGACCCGAAGCTGAACTATCTGGGCTATTCGTACGGCACGTTCCTCGGCACGACGTACGCGGAGCAGTTCCCGAAGAACGTGCGCGCGCTGGTGCTCGACGGCGCGGTCGACCCGACCGAGGGCGTCGTCGCCCAGACGGTCAACCAGGGCAAGGGTTTCCAGACCGCCTTCACGCAGTTCGCCCAGTGGTGCGCCGGTCAGCAGCAGTGCGCGCTGGGCACCGATCCGAACGGCGCGACCCAGGCGTTCCGCAACCTGGTCAACCCGCTGCTGGACCACCCGATCACGCTCGGCAACCGACGCCTCACGTACGACGACGCGACCACCGGCGTGATCCAGGCGCTGTACTCGCAGCAGTACTGGTCCTACCTGAACACCGGCCTCGGCGAACTGCAGCAGGGCAGCGGCCAGACCCTGATGGCGCTGGCCGACGTCTACGACGGCCGCGACCCCAACGGCCAGTACTCCAACGAACAGGACGCCTTCACCGCGATCCGCTGCATCGACCAGCCGCCTGTCACCGACCCGAACCTCCAGCTCCAGGCGTCCCAGCAGTACAAGCAGGCGGCGCCGTTCCTGGACGACGGCCGCCCCGCGGTCGCCCAGGCGGACGCCTGCACGACGTGGCCCGCGCCGCCGACCAGCAAACCGCACACGCCCAGCGTGCCCGGCCTGGCGCCGGTGCTCGTCGTGTCCACCACGAACGACCCGGCCACCCCGTACCAGGCGGGCGTGAACCTGGCGCAGGCGCTCGGCGCCGGCCTGTTGACGTTCGAAGGCACCCAGCACACGGCGTTCCTGCAGGGCATCTCGTGCGTGGACAAGTGGGGCTCCGGCTACCTGCTCAGCCTGACCATGCCGCCCGCCGGTACCCGCTGCACCCGCTAGTCAACCCACCCGACCGGGCGAAACCGCCGTCGCTGCGGCGCGGTGCCGCCCGACCAACGCGGCCAGCGCAGCACCGACAACGCAGATCACCGCCGTGACCAGGAAGATCTCGCGATACTCGGTCAGCAGCGCGACCTTCAGTGCCCGCTCGTAGACCGCGACCTCCTGCCGGAACACGGCCGCGCTGACCCCGAACGGCAACGGTGTGTCCAATGTGGCCGTCAACGCGTGAAACCGGTGCAGCCCCCACGCGGACAGCGCGGACACGCCGACCAGCATCCCGGTCATCCTCGCCACCACGACCCCCGCCGAAGCAACACCGTGCTGCCCGGCCGGCACCACCCGCAACACCGCCGCCGACAGCGGCGCGATCACCAACCCGAGCCCCAACCCGGCGATCGCCAGATCGGTGTCCAACACCGGCAATCCCAACACGTAGTGCGCGGTGAGCACGTCAAACGGCCACCGCGAGATCAACAGATACCCACCGCCCGCGACGAGCATCCCGCCACAGCCGACCACCGCGTCCCCGAGCCGCCCGGCCAACGCGCCACCGATGACCGCACCCACCGGCAGCGCAACCAGAAACCGCACCAACAACACGGCCGACTGCCCGGAATCCATACCCAGCAACGTCTGCGCGAACAGCTCGACGTCGACCAACGTGACCATCAGAGCCGCGCCGGCCGCCAGACTGGCCGCGAGCGTGGCGATGAACGGCCGCATCCGCACCCCCGCCGGATCCAGCAGCCGATGCCGAGCCCGCGACTCCCACACCAGAAATCCCACGAACACCACACCGGCCGCCACCAGCACGGCAACACCCCACCCGGGCAGCACGGACTGCTCCGGATCCGGGTTGTACAGCCCGACGACCAGCAGTCCGAGCGCCACAGCCAGCAGCCCACCACCGACAAAGTCCGGCCGACCAACCCCGGCCCGCCGACCACCCGGAATGGCCACACTCACCGCGACGACAGCCACCGCAGCCAGCGGCACGTTCACCCAGAACAGCCCACGCCACCCGACGAGTGCCGCCAGCCCGACCCCGTAGAGCGGCCCGAGGACGGTGCCCAGTTCCTGCGCCGCGCCCACCAGCCCGAGCACCCCGGTCCGGCGTTCGCGGGCCGGCCACAGGTCCCCGGCCAACGCCAACGTCACCGGCAGCAGCGCCCCGCCGGAGATGCCCTGCACCGCCCGCCCGACCACCAGTTCCGGCACCCCGCTCGCGAGAGCGGTCACCGCCGACCCGACACCGAACACGGCAAGGCACGCCTGCAACAGCACCCGCCGCCCGAACAGGTCGGACAGTTGCCCCAGCAACGGCATCGCAGCCACGTAGCCGAGCAGGTACCCGGTCACGATCGGCGTCGCCAACTCCAGGTGGTTGACCGGAATCCGCATGTCCCGCACGACATCCAGCAACACACCGACGACAACGTAGGCATCCAGCGCGGCGAGCAGCACAGAAAGGCCGCCAGCACCGATCGCCAGCGACCGGCCGGCCTTGACGTCCAATGCGCTCAGCCGGCGGGTGCGGTCACGGTGACCGGCTGGTTGATGTTGGAGAACGTCACGTCAACGGTCGCGCCCTGGCTGCCACCGGACCCCGGCACCACGAACTCGGCCTTGACCGGCAGGTTCCTGCTGTCGGCGGACACCCACAAGGTGGCCTCCACGTTCTGGCCGATCCCCGGAATCAGCGCGGACACCACGGCCTTGTCGACCTTCCCGGTGATCCGGTAGCAGTCGACCCCGTTGACCGACTCCCGGCTCTGGGTCTGCGCCCCCTGGGTCTGGGTGAGGACCTTGGCGATGCCACGGTTCGGATCGAGGATCGCACTCGGATCGAACAGACTCCCGGCGATGCTGGCCGCGATCTTCTGGTAGCCGCCGGTCGGCCCCTTGATGTAGAAGGTCCGGTTCACCAGCACGAAGTCGACCTGTGTGAGCTGCCCGAGCAGGGCGATCTTCGCGGTGCCCTTGGCCTGCCCCTGCGAGTTGAGGTCCCCGTCCGCGTTCTGAATCGGCACACCGGCCAACGTCCCGTGCACCACGATCGAGAAGTGCACGCTGCCGACCGACCGGGTCGAGCTGCCGGCACTGGCCAGCAGGGCCGACGCAGCCGGCAGGTTGGCCGTACTCGTGGCGCCGCCGGACGTACAGCCCGCCGCAAGCGCGACAACGCCAACGAACAGTCCGACGATCCAGGTACGACGCATGGACCGATCGTAGGGCCGCGGACCGATCAACAGTGACTCGGACCAAACTACGTCACCGCGGGCGCATCCACAGCAGTCCGACTGACACCGAACTGAATCCCACGCGCCTCCTTGCCGAACAACGTCAACAGAGTAACCGCCGCCAACACCGGCACGATAGTGATCATCAAAGCAAACGGATAACCGTGCGACGCGGCCAGGCTCTGCTGAATAGGCAGATTGAACGCGGCAAGACAGTTACCCAACTGATAGGTCACCC
>DASXXM010000002.1:0-8799 GCA_036503065.1 Pseudonocardiaceae bacterium
CAGACCGTCGCGGTCGTCGACGCGTTCGACTATCCCAGCGCGGCGGCCGATCTGGCCGTCTATCGCGCGCAGTACGGACTGCCGGCGTGCACGTCGGCCAACGGCTGTTTCCGGAAGGTCGACGAACACGGTGGCAGTGCCTATCCCGCGCCGGACACCGGCTGGGCACAGGAGGCGGCGCTGGACGTCGACATGGTCAGCGCCGTCTGTCCGAACTGCCACATCGTGCTCGTCGAGGCCGTCCAACCGTCCGTAATGGACCTCGGCATCGCCGTGAACACCGCGGTGAGCCTCGGGGTCGTCGCCGTCTCCAACAGCTACGGCGGGCCCGAGAACCCCGCGGAAACCGGCGCCGACTCCTACTTCAACCACCGCGGCGTGGCCATCACGGTCAGCGCGGGCGACGGGGGATACGGCGTGGACTATCCCGCGTCCTCCCGCTACGTCACGGCGGTCGGCGGTACCTCGCTGGTCCGCGCTTCGAACGGGCGCGGCTGGACCGAGTCAGCTTGGAACCGCACCGGCTCCGGCTGTTCGGCCTACGAGAGCAAGCCGAGTTGGCAGACCGACCGTGGCTGCGCCCACCGGTCGGTGGCGGACGTCGCCGCGGTCGCGGACCCGGCCACCGGCGTCGCCGTCTACGACAGCTACTCGACCGGCGGCTGGCATGTTTTCGGCGGAACCAGTGTGTCGGCCCCCGTCATCGCCGGCGTCTACGCCATGGCCGGTCCGCCGGCTCCGGCCGCCTACCCCGCCGCTTACCCGTACGCGCGCCCGTCCTCGCTCAACGACGTCACCGTTGGCGCCAACGGCACCTGCGCGAGCGCCTACCTGTGTACCGCGGGGGTCGGCTACGACGGGCCGACCGGATCGGGCACACCCAACGGCGTCGCCGCGTTCACCGGTGGCAACACGGTGACCGTGACCAACCCCGGCAACCAGTCCAGTGCCATCGGCACGCCGGTCGGACTCCAGTTGCGCGCGACCGGGTGCGGCCTGTCCTATCACGCCGCCGGCCTGCCACCAGGATTGTCCATTGCGCCGCTCAACGGCCTGGTCTCGGGCACACCCACGACGACCGGCACCAGCACTGTCACGGTGACCGTGACCGACTGCACGGGTGCGTCCGGCAGCGTGTCGTTCAGTTGGACGGTGGTCGGCATCTCGATCGCCAACGGCGGGTTCGAGACCGGCGACCTGTCCGGTTGGACGTCGACCGGCCTGACCGGCGTCACACCCACTGGCCACAGCGGCGCGTACGCCGCGATGATCGGCTCGATTCTGCCCAGCGGGGATTCGTCGATCAGCCAGACGTTTCGGGCGGCGGACGGATCGAGCACGCTGTCCTTCTGGTACGACATCACCTGCCCCGACACGGTCACCTACGACTGGGCAACGGCGACACTGCGGGACAACTCCGCCGGGACGTCCACGACGGTGTTGCCGATGACGTGCGTACCGCAGTCCGGATGGCGCCAGGTTACGTCGGCCGTCACGCCAGGACACAGTTACACGCTCACCCTGACCAGTCACGACGACGACTACCCAGGGGATCCGACGTACACATTGTACGACGACGTGACGATTCACTGACGGATGCCACCGACTTCCAAATATAGCCCCACGAGCCCCCGAAGGTTAGGAGGTATGTTGTGCGTTTGATAGGCAGAATCACGAACATCACAGACACCCGCAGCGGTGCGGTGCGCGCGGCGTTGGCCACCGAAGACGGTCGGAAGTTCACGTTCGGGGTATTTGACTCCCAGATCCCGCCCGAGGACTGGACGGTTGGCCTCCGCGTGTCGTTCGAGGAAGGCACGGCGGCGGGGGAGGCCAAGTATGTGAAGTTCTTCTCGGTCCACCCGCAATCGGGAAAGACCATCGCGACGGTTGCCATCGACGGTGTCAAGTACGTGCCGTTCCATTACGGCGGATATAGCTATGCCGATGGCGTCGAGGTGTTCTACAGCTACTGGGTGGAATCCGGTTGGCGAAACTACTCGATGGAGATCGTCCCAGCGGGTTTCTCGGGTGACCTTCTGGACGGAACGCTCCGGAAGCCGGGACACCAGGACTACGGGCGGTCCCCGAACGTGTCCGTGTTCCATCCCAGGTCCGGCGTCAACAACCGGATCCACGATATACCGGATCTGCTGTGCGACGGTAAGCGGCACTCCGCCAAGGCGGTCGTCGGATTCGGGCAGTACGAGAGTGTCCGACTGGGCGCGGAGGTCTCGGTCCAGGTAACGCTGCGAGTCACCGCGGGACAAGCCGGCAACGGCCTGCTCGAGGAGGTCACCGCCGAGGAAACTCTGACCATCACCGAGAAGTCCGACACCCCACACCAGTCGCACGCGGAGCCGGGCCCATACGGCATCGACCTACCGGTCGGTGACTGGACCCCACCCAATCTGCACTGGTAGATCCGCGTAGGTGTCGTGAACGGAACCATATGGCTGACCAATCTCCGAATGACCAGAAGGCTGCGGCAACGATTCCCGCGATACGAATCACAATCCAGATGTATGTTGTCCTCGCGGCACTGTTGAACGAACCAGGGTGGGAGCGCTGGGGCTTCGAGTTGGCCGGCGTGACCGGCCGGTCGCCGGGCACTATCTATCCGATCCTGGCACGACTGGGCGAGGCGGGAATTGTGCTGGACCGACGCGAGGACGTGGCGCCCGGCACCGATCGCCCGCCGCGGCGTTACTGGCGCCTGAATCCGGCTCAACCGGACGTGGTCGGAGAGATGGTGACAAAGCAGGCCGCCCGCTATCGAAAACGATCGCCAGCGCGGCAGCGGCTCCAGCAGGGATGCGGCAAGAAAATGAAGGAAATGGCTGACGAGACCCCGGCGGAGAGAAAAGCACGGCTGGCCGCCGAGGCGCGACGAGGAGCAGTCGATTCGGCCCTGGCTGGTCAACTGGAGGATGCGCGCATTCTCGCCGCCGTAGCGGAATGGATAGCAAACACGCCGGATGACGAGTGAAGTCTTGCCCGGCGGCCGAGGCCGCGCGCCGCTTCTTCAACGCCAGCAGCGTGGCGGAGGTCAGCACAGGTGGCCATATTTGGAACCCGACACGTTGTGACGGGGTCGAATCGCCGGCCACCGCACAGTCTATAATGGAGCGTCACGTTGGTAGCCGCAGGGCCTGTGGTGACGGCGCCGCCACCAGCGGGCCCTGCGACCGCCCGTGCCCGGCGACGGACGCGGGCCTCGACGAGACCGGAGCCCCGACTGGGGGTGTCGGACTCGACCGATCCCGACGCCTGAACTCCCGCCGGTATCCACCACTGTGCCCAGCGCGGCGATGGCGCACCAGGGCCGAACGTCACCGTTCCGCCGGCGAACCGCCCCTGCGCACGCAATGCGCGTTGCCGGACATGCCGGTAGCATCTCGGGTGCGACGTAGTCCGGCGCAACCAACCATCCCCAGACCTCGGTGGCACCTCTGCTGTGCGACCAGGAGGTCGTGATGACCCAACGAACGGTCGCCCGCGGCAATTCGGCCGAGCGTGCCGGGCCGCCCCGACGCCGACCGATCCGATGGAACCGTTGGCGTTGCTGTGGCAGCACCTGCGCAGCTCATCCGACGGGCCTCCTGACCGGCCCCACCCCTTCAGGGATGACCTGCCCGACGGCGGCCGGATAGCCCTTCTCTGCGACTGCGGCCCACTCGTCAGGACTGTTGATGTCACCGATGGCGACCACTGTCCGGGTGCGCCGAATCGAATAGGTGGCTGCCGTCCTCAGAAGGTGGACAGACGACGCGGGTAACCCGGCACGCCGACGGCGCGATTAACGTGATGTGGGTGACGGCGCGCCGAATGAGCTTGTCCACCCTCAGCGTGTTGAGCGCCTTGCTGGCGGAACCGGCTGCCGAACTGTACGGCCGCCAGATCGCCGGCCGTACCGACCTGCCGCCGGCCACCACGTACCCCATCCTGTTGCGGTTGCAGGAAGACGGCTGGGTATGCGGCCGGTGGGAGGATGTCGACCCCCATCACGAGCAGCGGCCACGTCGTCATTACTACCGGCTCACCGAGTGCGGCCTCAGCGAGGCACGTGACGCGATCCGCGCCGCTCGGAACCGACTGTCGCGCCTGCCCGGCGGCACGAGCGACCCGTCCATGATGACCACGGCCCCCGGCACCTGACCAGTGCCGTCCGGGCCGGACGCCCCGTCACCGGTCAGCAGAGGAGCGCCCTGTGTGCGGTTTGATCGCACTGCTACCGGCGTACGACATCGCATCCGGCGGCGAAGCGGGCGCGATCCGTGCGACTCTCGCTGCGGTACGCGAACACTCGTCGGTCCTGGCGGCGACGGGTTCCGCCGCCGCCACCAGTTCCGCCCTGCGGCGACTCAACGGCGACCTGCGGCGACTGGTCGACACGATCAGCACCGCACGCGCCGGTCACCTGGTGGCGGCGGACAGCGCGCTCAGGGCCGCGGCCGTCGAGCGATTGGACGCGACGACCGTAGGGCTGCGGGCGATCGGCGCGATGCTCGACCTGGACCGGCCGGGTTGGCGCGCGGACGAGGTCGAGCGGCTGCAGAACGAACTGCGGCTGGCGCAGGACCTGGCGTGGACCATCCGGGAGGACCGGCTGCGGGCGGCGGAACGGGTGCGCGTGCTGGCCGGTCTCGCGGACGCCGCGCCCGACCTGTCGCTGGGCGCCTCGATCGCGTACTTCGCGCTGGACACGGTGCTGGAGGCGCTCGATCGACTGGAGGTCCGGGGCCGCGACTCCGCCGGCATCCATGTCTGGGTCCAACTCGGCCACGCCGACATGGCCGCCCTGCCGGCCGGCACGTTCGACCGGGATGACGCGCTGTTCCGTTCCGGCGCGCTCGTGCGGCTGTCGGGCGGTCTGTCCATCGTCTACAAGACAGCCGTCCTGGTGGGCCAACTCGGTGACAACGTGCGCGTGCTGCGTGCCGAGATCGCGGCGGACCCGGTACTGCGCGGCGTGCTGTCGTTGCCCTCCGCGAGGGTCACCGTGGTCGCGCACACCCGGTGGGCCAGCGTCGGCCGGGTCAGCCAGCCCAACGCGCACCCGCTCAACAGTGTGGTGCGCGACGACGTGGCACGCCGGTATGCCGTCGCCGCCCTGAACGGTGACATCGACAACCATCGCGCGGTCAGCGCCGAGGAGAAACTGGCGCTCGACCCGGACATCACGACCGACGCCAAGCTCATCCCGGTGACGGTGGGCCGCAGGCTGGCCACAGGCGCCACCGACATCGGCGCGGTGGTCCACGAATGCCTGCGGTCCTACCAGGGCTCGATGGCGATCTGCGCGCAGGCCGAGGTCGAACCGGACCGGCTGCTGCTCGGCGTGCGGGGCGGCGGCCAGGGCCTCTACATCGGTCTCAGCCCGGTCGGCTACCTGGTGGCCAGTGAGGTCTTCGGTCTGGTCTCTCATGCCGATCGCTACCTGCGCGTCGAACCCGACGACGGTGTCGACGAGGTGGTCGTCTCCGTGGATCTGGCTGGCAACGGCACCCTGGCCGGTGTTCGCACCGTCGACGCCGACGGCGGGACCCATGCCGTGCCCGAGTCCGCTCTGCGGGTGCCCGAGGTGGCCACCCGGGACGTCACCCGGAGTGGCTACGAACGCTACCTGGAGAAGGAACTCGCCGATGCGCCGTCGTCGTTCCGCAAGACGCTGCGCGGCCGGATCCGCGATCGGGATGGCCAGCTCTCGGTGGACCTGGCCGAGTCGACGCTGCCCGACCGGATCAGGCGGGCACTGCGGGACGGGTCGATCGACGAGATCGTCCTGATCGGACAGGGCACCGCGGCGGTGGCCGCCAGTGGGATCGCCTACCTGATGGAATCGCTGGTCGGCAGCCGGATGCGGGTTCGTGCGCTGCCGGCGACGGAACTGTCCGCATGGCAGCTACACCGCGATCTCAGCCGCGGTCTGGTGATACCGATCAGCCAGTCGGGCACCACAACGGACACCAATCGCACCGTCGACCTGGTCCGGCAGCGCGGGGCCAGGATCGTGGCGATCGTCAACCGGAGGGACTCCGACCTGGTCACCAAGAGCGACGGCGTGCTGTACACCAGCGACGGTCGCGACATCGAGATGGCGGTCGCGTCCACCAAGGCGTTCTACGCCCAGGTCGCGGCGGGCATGTTGCTCGGCATCGGCATCGCCAGGGAGATCGGCATGCTGGACGAGCACGCAGAGGACAGCCACCTGCGGCTGCTGGCCGAGATGCCGGAGAAGCTGGAGCAACTGGAGAAGACCCGAACCGCGATCGCCGCCGTGGCACAGCGGACCGCCTGCCAGCACCAGTATTCGGCGGTGCTCGGGTCCGGCCCCAATCGGATCGCGGCCGCCGAGGTCCGCATCAAACTGTCCGAGCTGTGCTATCGCGGCGTGTCATCGGATGCGGTGGAGGACAAGAAGCATATCGACCTGTCCGCGGAGTCGCTCGTGCTCGTCTGCGCGGCGGGGACGCCGGTGACGCAGACGCACGACCTGGTCAAGGAAGTCGACATCTTCACCGCGCACCGCAACCAGCCGGTGGTCATCATCGACGCGGGTACCCGGCATCTCTGGTCGACCGACCTCGTCATCGAGGTGCCGGCGACGCACCCGACCCTCGCCTGGCTGCTCAGCACGGCCGCCGGCCACTATTTCGCCTACTACACTGCCAAGGCCATCGACGCGGCAGCCGACGACCTGCGGTTCGCGCTCACGGCGCTGGACTCCATTCAGGACGGTGGTCGGGCCGTGGCCCGCGTCCGGCTCGGCAAATTCGTGGCCGACGCGGAACTCGGCCACTACCGAGGCGTGTTGCGCAGTGACACCGCCCTGCGCCTGAGCAAGGCCAACTGGTTGCTGGCGGGCCGACTGTCGATGCGGGAACTGTTCCCCGACCGCAGCGGTGGCGTTGCGGGGGACCAGACGGAGATCATCCGGCAGGTGCTCACCACCGCGATCGACGAACTGGGCAGGTCCATCGACTCGGTCAAGCACCAGGCGAAGACGGTCACGGTCGGCACGTCCCGTTCGGGCGCGGACCTGTTCGACAGTGAGTTGACCAAGGCGGTCCTCGACCTCGGCGTTGACCGGGAAAGCCTGTCCTACAACACGTTGGTGGCGCTGCGGGACTACGACGGCGTGACGGCCGAGGTCCGTGGCGCGGTCCGCTACACGGTGACGGGCACGGCGGCGGAGCCCCGGATCCGCACCGTGCGCAAGGTCGGGATGGCCGCGAACCTGCCGTCCAGGGCCGACCGGGGTACGGCGTTCGTCGGGACGAAACGGCTCGCCGCCGACACCGGCACGGTGCGGCTGGAGCGTGGGCAGAGCGATGGTCGACTGGTCCTGATCATCCCGGAACAGTCCGGCAGTCGCGTCGCGGGGATCAGCCTGTTGCACGTCGAGTTGGCCGATCGGGCGACGGCCGAGGCCCTGATGTCCGCACTGAACCAGCAGGGCACCAGGCTGCTGGAACTGCGGGCCGCCATCACGGAGTTGGACCGGCCGTTCTCGTCGGCGGAACTGGCCGAACTGGGGCCTGCGGTGGTCCTGCTGGACCCGGTCGGCGCGGTGGCGGCCGCGGTTGGGCACTGAGCGGAACCCCGGGGTCACTGACACATGCGGATGGGCCGGGTGCGACACCCGGCCCGTCCGTCATGCGGCGATCACCTGACCGTCATGGTGAACGACTGGTTCGTCGTGCCGGTGGTGCTGGTCGCGGTGATGGTCAGCCGATAGCTGCCGCTGGTGAACGGGATCCCGGAGATCGTTGCCGTGGCGCTGTTGTTCGCGGTGAACTGCACGCCCCACGGGAGGCTGCCCGTCTTGCTGAGCGTCGGCTTCGGGTAGCCGGTCGTCGTGACCGTGAAGCTGAACGACTTGTACAGACCGACGTTCAGCGTACTCGCGCTGGTGATCATCGGGGGTTGGGTCACCGTGATGGTGAATCGCTGCGCGGTGCTGCCGGCGGAGTTGGTCGCGGTGACGGTGAGCACATAGCTGCCGCCGGCGGTGGCCGCCGGAGTGCCTGCGATGGTGGCGGTACCATTCTTGTTGTCCACGAACGACAGGGCCGCCGGCACAGCACCGGATTCGCCGATGGCAGATGGGGGATAGCCCGTCGTGGCGATCGTGAAGCTGCCGGCCGTACCGGTGCTGAACTTCGCCGTGCCTGCGCTCGTGATCGCGGGCGCCTGGTTGACGACAACGGAGAACAGCTGCGTCGCGGTGCCCGCGGTGCTGGTCGCGGTGATGGTCACCGGGTAGACGCCGTTGGTCAGCGGTGTCCCGAAGATCGTGGCCGTGCCGTTGCTGTTCGCGGTGAAGAGCACGCCCAGCGGGAAGCTGCCCGTCTTGCTGACCTTCGGTTGCGGGTAGCCGGTCGTCGTGACGGTGAAGGTGAACGTCTTCCCCGCGGTCGCGGTCACCGTGCTCGCGCTGGTGATCTTCGGCGCCTGACCCACCGTGATGGTCAGCGTCTGATTGGCGCTGCCGGTCCGGTTGGTCGCGGTGATGGCAAGCACGTACGTGCCGCCCGCCGTAGGTGTGCCGGCGATGGTGGCGGTGCCGTTCGTGTTGTCGACGAACGTCAGTCCGGCCGGGAGCGTGCCGGCCTCGGTGATGGTCGGAGCCGGATAGCCGGTTGCGGTAATGGCGAAGGTGCTCGCCGTGCCGGTGCTGAAACTTGCTGCGGTGGCGCTGGTGATCGTGGGTGCTTGCCCTGCGATGATGGACAGTGCTTGGGTTGTGGTGCCTGCGGTGTTGGTCGCGGTGATGGTCAGGTTGGTGGTGCCGCT
>DASXXM010000003.1:0-5436 GCA_036503065.1 Pseudonocardiaceae bacterium
GTGGCGTCAGCGCCAGCGTGGAGCCGACGCACGGCTGGCTGCCGGCGGAGGTCCACTGGGTGGACTCGTTCGGGCCGCCCACGCAGGACGCCCGGTCGATGCCGCCGGTGTTGAGCACCTGGCCGCTGTCGGCGAACGTGCTCGTCACGCCGTCGATGGACGCGATGACCTGCGGAATAACACCGGACTGGGTGCAGTTGCCGGCCCAGTTCGCGCCGTTCGGGCCGATGTCGGACGTGTCGAAGAAGCCGGCCGTGTTGTCACAACCGCCCGCCGCGCCGCTCGCGGTCTGCGTGATGATGAACTGCTGTCCTGGTTGGAGCACCGTGCCGTGCGGCCACATGTCGAACACGCAGGTGCTGAGCTGGACCTTGACCGAATCCAGCGTCACGGCCAGCGGCGTGTTGTTCACGAAACGCACCGCACCGGCGTCGAACGTACAGTTCACCGTGCAGCCGGCGAACACCACATTCGGCGAACCGGACCACGGGGTCGGAAAATTGACCGGATTGGCACGCAAAGTGTCCGCGTAACCGACGAAAACCTGTACTTCGGACGCGGCGGGCGCCGCCGGTCTCTGTGCCGCGTTGGCGGCCATGGCCGGCGTAACCATGCCTAGTACCACCAGTAGCGCGGCGCCGAGCAGCATGAGCAGCCGTGCCGCCGTGGAACGGGGGACATGCGTGGATGAATTCACAACACACCTCGGATAATGGCAGGAATGATCGCTTCGGCGTCGCACGCCGAATTTCGGGTCGCGCGGACAGTCCACTGTGGTTTTGGCCGCGTAATGCCACGTCGTCCGCATCCGTGTATTCGTTTCGGTTTACGGCGTGTATCACCCGAATGCCGTCCATATCATCCGTATGGCCGACAAGCAGATTAATCGGTGGGGTGTTTCCGTGTGTTCTGCGGGCGCGGCGGATGAGGTGTGGAATCCGCCGCGACCGCGGAACGAAACCGTTCAGCTTACGTTGACGGCGGTGTCGTCCAGGACGAACGATGTCTGGTTGATGTTGTCCTCCGTGCCGGTGAACTTCAGCGTGACGGTCTGCCCGGCGAACGCGGCCAGCGAGAAACTGTGCTGGACGTACCCGGTGACCGCGTCGAGGTTGGAGAAGTTGCCGAGTGTGGACAACACGGTCCCGGAGCCGTTGAGCACCTGCACCTGAAGCTTGTCGAACGCGGTCGTGGTGCTCGTTTCCGCCGTGTCGACGTGCAGCCAGAACGCGAACGTGTAGTTGGCGCAGCCGGTCGGCAGGGTGACCGCCTGGGAGAGCGTGTCGGTGTGGGTGGTGCCGTAGCCGTCCAGCCACGCGTCCCACGTGCCGGTGTGCGGCGGTTCGGTCGAGCTGTTGTTGATCACTCCGGTGGTGGTGGCCCACGGTGCTGCGGTACTTGTCTCGAAACCGGGATTGCCCAGCAGTTGCGCGGCTGTGCAGCCGCCGCCACCGCCGCCCGACGCGATGGCCCAGGTGAACTGGGTCGACCCGGACGGACCGGTGGAGTCTGTCGCCGTGACGGTCACGTTGTTGCTGCCCGCGCTTGTCGGCGTGCCGGTGATCAGGCCGGTCGAGCTGTTGATCGACAGACCGGCCGGGAGACCCGTCGCCGAGTAGCGCAACGTGCCGCCCGCGGTGTCACTGGCTGAGATCTGCAGGCTCGCGCTGTTCCCGACCGTGGTGCTCTGGTTGCCGGGGTTGGTTACCGCGACGCTGCCGCCGGTCGTGCCGCCGAAGTTCACGCTGAGCACCGAGTGCAACTCGACGCCGTTGGGCGCGACACCGGTCTGGCCGTGCAGGAAGTCGAAGAAGCCGACGCCGGTCAGGGTGACCGGCACGTTGGCGGTCTGGAAGCTCGTGGTCACGTTGAACTTGGCGTTGAACGTGTTGCGCGACGCGGTCACGCCGGACAGGAACGGGCTGCCGGAGCCGACGCACGCGGGGTCGGGGATCTCGGCGATCATGGTGTGGCCGCTCTCGGACAGCACGAGGTGGTAGTCGGAGTCGGATTCCAGCTTGTACTCGACCAGCGTCGCCTGGAGTTGGAAGACGGTCGTCTCGGTCGGTGCGACGCGATTGTTGGCCGGCAGGCTGCCCGGCGCGGACAACCCGGCCAGGTTGGCGATCGTGGTGGACGTGCTGGATCCGATGTTGATCTTGCTGACGTCCGCGTCGGTGCCGGTCTTGACCGACCACCGTTCCACGCCACAGCTCGCGGTGATCGCGCCCGGATGTGGCACGGTGGCTTCGCGTTCTTCCTCGTCGCCGGTCGGGTTTTCCCGCACCGCGTTGCCTGATGCGTTCGCCTCCGGGTCGATACCGTTGGCGGGCTTGACTTTCCGTTGGTCCGGGTCGGTGTGTGCTGCCGCCAGAACGGCGTTGACCCCCGGTGTGGTCGGATTCGTCGACGCGAGCGTGGCCGCGCCGATCACCACCACGACGCCGATCGCGGCGGCGACGCCGACTTTCCATAACTCCTTGAGCCGCATGACATCCTCCCGACAGACGGCGCCTGGGCAGGGATGTGGCTGGCGCCGTCTTGCGGAGTGTGACGGGAGGATTCGTAGGTGAGAACAGCGTTCAGATGAATGACAGTTGACGATCGATGACAGTTGACAGCGAAGGACGTGCCATGTGGTGTCACATGTTCTGCGCGCCGGCCTTGATCGCCGCACGGATTCGGGAGTACGTGCCGCAGCGGCAGATGTTGCGGATCTGGTCGAGGTCGGCGTCCGTGATCTGACTACCCGCCGCCTTGGCCTGCTTGACCTTTGCCACCGCTGTCATGATCTGACCCGGTTGGCAATAGCCACATTGGGCGACATCCTGGTCCAGCCAGGCCTGCTGCATCGGATGCAGGTCCTGGCCGACCGTCGCGGGCAGGCCCTCGATCGTGGTGATCTCGTCGGTCGGCTGGATCTGGGACACCGGGACGGAGCACGGGTTGAACGCCTTGCCGTTGATGTGCGACGTGCAGGCCTTGCAGACCTCGAGGCCGCAGCCGTACTTCGGGCCGGTGACGCCCAACAGGTCGCGCAACACCCACAGCAGGCGGACGTCGTCGTCCGCTTCGACGGTGACCTGCGTGCCGTTGAGTACGAAAGTGTGGCTGGACAACAGGACTCCTTCAGAATGTGTTGACGAGACCGTCGGTCGGCGACTGCGGGGTGGACGGTTCCAACGGGTACGGCGTGAAACTCAGCGTGCCGTGGTTGATCGGGAACGACGTCGGCAGCGTGCCGGTGGCACGGGCGTAGGCGCACGCGATCGCGGCGAACGACGGTGCCACGGCCAGTTCGCCCGCGCCGCTCGGGCTGGTCGACGTGTTGGGCATGATCACGACCTGCATGTCCAGCGGTGTGTTCCACTGTCGCGTGTAGAAGTAGTTGTCCCAACTGCCTTCCAGCGGAATGCCGTGCTGCATGTGCAGGCTGGACGTCAGTGCCAGCGCGATGGCGTCGTTCATGCCGCCGATCATCTGCGCTTCGAGGCCACGCGGATTGACGGCGAAGCCGGGATCGACGACGACAACGGCCTTGGTGACCCTGGGCCCGGTGACCGCGTTGGGGATCTGACGGTTCACGGTCGCGGGCGTGCAGTCGATCTCCACCAGGCACGCGATCGCGGCCTGGTACTCGGCGTGCACCCCGACACCCTGCGCGATGCCGTGGGGGAGCGCGGCGCCCCAGTTGCCGACCTCGGCCGCCTTGTTCAGGACAGCCAGCAGGCGGCTGTTCTTCAGGTACTGGCGCCGGAACGTCACCGGGTCCAGGCGCAGCTTCTTGGCGATCTGGTCCACGACGAGCTCCTGCGCGCACACCACGTTGGGGGAGTAGATGTTGCGCATGCTGCCGGTGTTGAACGGCAGCGGCACCTCGTTGAGCAGTTGCGTTGTCACGCCGAAGTTGTACGGCGACGACTGGGACAGCTCGAAGATCGATTCGGCGAACGTGAGGTTGCCCGCGATCGGCAGGCTCGCGGCCGTCGCGGTGATCATCTCGCCGAGTCCGTGGCTGAAGTCGGTCTGCACGCTGGTGTGCCGCTGCTCGTACGTGACGACGTTGCCCAGCAGGATGTTCGCGCGGACCCGAGAGGTGCACATCGGGTGCGTGCGGCCCTGCCGGAAGTCGTCGGTGCGCGACCAGGACAGCTTGACCGGCTTCCCCATCCGCTGCGACGCCTCGGCCGCTTCGAGGGCCACGTCGTGGAACAGGTGCCGGCCGAACGACCCGCCGCCCTGCACCACGTGCACCTTGACCGCGCTCTGCGGCAGCCCGAGCATTGCTGCGATCTCCTCCTGCGCGGTGATCGGCACCTTGAGGCTGGACCAGATCTCCGCGCTGCCGGCGCGCACGTCGGCGATCGCGTTGTCGGGTTCGAGCGGGCTGTTGCTGGCGAACGCGAACGTGAATTCCGCATCTACCGTTTGGGCGAGCAGTGGGGGCACGATCAGCGGCAGTTCTGCCGCCTTCAGTGCCGCAAGTACGGATGCGTCGGACTGGTTGTCCACCGTCCCGGCACCCCACGTCACCTGGAGCGCCTGGATCGCGTCGATGCACTGGCCGAACGTCTGCGTGCGCACGGCGACCCCGTGCGAGAGCACGGCGATGTCGGTGACACCGGGCATGGCCTTGACCGCGGCCGAGTTGTCGACCGACACGACCGTGCCGTTGATCGTCGGCGGCCGGGCCACCATGGTCGGCAGCGCGCCGGGGACCTGCATGTCCATGCCGAACTGCTTGCGCCCGGTGACGATGTCGTGCGCGTCGATCCGGTTCTGCGGCGTGCCCAGGATCGTGAACTGGGACGGGGACTTCAACGCGGGCACGCTGACCTGCGTCGTCGTCGCGCTCGCCGCCGCGATGGCGAGCGACCCGTAGCCGGCACTGCGTCCGCTCGCGTGGCTGACCACGCCGTTCGCGGTGCTCAGCGTGGCCGGCTCGACGTTCCACTGCTTGGCCGCGGCCAGGACGAGCTGCTGCCGGGCGATGGCGGCCGCGGTGCGGACCGGCAGGTAGATGCTGCGCGTCGAGTTGGAACCGCCGGTGAGCTGGTTCATCAGCAGTTCCGGGCGCGCGTCGGCCAGCGTCACGATGACCTTGTCCAGCGGCAGGTCCAGCTCCTCGGCGATCATCATGGCCACCGACGTGGTCATGCCCTGGCCGACCTCAGCGCGGTGCATGGCGAACGACGCCGTGCCGTCCGCGTTGACCTGCACCGAGATCAGGCCCGACGTCGGCGCGGCGGCCAGATTCTGCAGGTCACCGAGATCGAAGAGGTCCTCCGGCTGCGGCGGCGACGGAATCGCCGCGTTCGCCGACTGCGGATCGACGAGCTGCACCCCGATCGCCAGGGTCGGCGCGGCGAGCAGGTAACCAAGGAACCTGCGGCGGCTAGGTGAATCCGGTGAACGGCGCTGTTCAGCCACGGTGGG
>DASXXM010000004.1:0-6673 GCA_036503065.1 Pseudonocardiaceae bacterium
CCGCGAAAGTGGCAACGTGACCGGGCTGGAACACCGTCACGGACGCACCCAACTCGCCGACCACGTGCGCAGAGGTCAGCACCAGACGCGGCGCAACGACATACCCCGAACCAGCACCACCGGTCCCGGTGACCGCAGCCACCCGCTCCCACCGCATACCCACACCCCCAGCGCGGCCGTGGTCAGCGCCCGAGATGCTCCGACACATCACCCGGACCGTCCGAGCGCGCCGACGTGGAGACCAGCAGGTCACCACCACCGGCACGGCGCGGCGTCAACGACACCGTCACCCGATGCGTCCTGGCTCGCGACACCCCCGCCTCCGCGTCCGCCGACACCACCCACGCCTTGAACCCCGCCTTGGCCTTCGCGTCCTGCCGCAACTCCACCGCGAACTCGACCTCGATCGGCCCCACCACGAACTCCAACGCCTGATCCGTCGCCCGCGCCGCCGCGACCAGCAACTCATCCCGCACCACGGCCACCGCGTCAGCCAACTCAATGTCCATGCCCACCCCATCGCCGCCACACCACCAGCCGCTACACGCAGCAACCACCCAAACTACCGGGGTGGTTGTCGATCATGGCGGTTAGCTGTCAGTTTGCTGAGCATCGGCCCGATGCGGGATCGTTGGCGTCGTGATCGACGTTGTCAGCGATGTGAGCACCGTCCTGACCGCCATGATCACGTTGTTCGTGGTCGCGCTGGTTCCGTTGGCACCGACCGAGCCGGTGCTGGTCGGCATGGGTGTGCTTGCCGCGTCGGGGGCTGTGCCGTTGCCGCTGGTGATCGCGGTGGCCGCGGTGGCCTGTTCAATGTCCGACCACCTCTTGTATGCGTTCGGGCGGGTTGCGGGCGCGCGGGCGCTGGCCCGGTTCGGCCGTCGTCCATCGGTGCTGGCCGCGACGGACTGGCTGACTCGGCACATCACTCGTTGGGGCGCGCCGGTCCTGGTGGTCGGCCGTTGGCTGCCGGGCGGCGGCACGATCGGTGCCGTGCTCACCGGCACCCTGCGGTGGCGTCTGGCCCGGTTCACGCCTGCCTCGGTGGTTGGCTCGACCCTCTGGTCCACGTACGTGGCGCTGATCGGCTTCCTCGGCGGCACTCTGACCGGCACTCCGGCGGCCGGCCTCATCGTGTCGCTCGCTGTCGCCACCGTCATCGGTCTGGTGAGCGGCTTCCTCCTGCGACGGGCCCACCGTGCCCGGGTGGCGGAAGTGCGCGACGAACCGCTGGCGATCGGCTGACTACTGATACGCGGGCGCCAGGTCGGCCAGCATTCCCTCGCAACTGCGCAGCACCGTTCGCGCGGCCGCCTGCTGACTGGCGCCCAGCAGTGGGCTCTCCGACTGCGCCCGCCACTGGTTGAGCTGGTCGAACGCGGCGCCGCGCAGGTCGTCCGCCGGGTCGAGGCCAAGCCGGTCCGCGATCTCGATGCCTTGTCCACCCGTCAGGCGCTCCGCCGATTCGGCCAGGCCGCCGGGCAGGGTCAGCCGGCCCGTCTGCAGTGCCGACAACAGGCGTAGTTCGGCGAAGTCGTGGGTGCTGGCCACGGCCCGTTCCGCGTCGGCGGCCAGTTTCGTGGCCTGCGGGCGTGGTTCGGCGCGTAGGACCATGCCGAGGCCCAGCAACGCCGAGCGAGCCCGCAGGACGTCGGCGCGGTCGGTGAAGTAGCGGGTGATCGACTCGCGTAGCTCGCTGACTCCGCTGCGCTGCACCAGTTGCGCGGCCAGCGCCGTGTGCGTCTGCGCGCCGCGCCGGATCAGCGTGCTGGCCAACCGGACGCCGAACACGCCGAACCTGTCCAGCAGCTCGACCCGGGCCGACCGGTCCAACGGCAGGTCGGCGTTGGCGAACCGGTCCCCGGACAGCAGTGCCACGTCCAACTCGGCCCGCGGGATGTCGGACAGCAGCCGTAGCGCGGCGAACTCGTCGTCCCGCAGTGTCCGCCCCGCCGACGCCAGCAGGCCGGCCACCGCGATCACGTTCTGGCACAACGCGTGCACGGCCGGATCGGACCGGCGCCGACGCGCGATCTGCTTGGCCGACGTCAGCGCGTCGATCCGGCCTGCGCCGAGTTCGTCCGCCCTGGACAGCGCCAGGATCGTGGTCACGGCGGGTGCCGGCCACGCAGCCGCGTCCTGTGCCGAGCGCAGCCGATCGAGGTCCGTCTCGTCCGGTTCCGGTGTCACGTACACCACGGCGTCCACCTGGCCGGCCAGCCAGGCCGCGTCGACGGTGGCAGGCGTGTCGACCACGACCAGGTCCCGCAGGCCACGGGCCGGCCAGTCGACCAGCACCCGCGCCACCTGCTGCGGCTGCCACTGCCCGAGGTCGATGTGCAGCCGCCGGTCCCGCCGTGCCACCGGCACCGGCCGTGGCGGCCCACCCGGCGGGCAGACCGCGGCGGCCGGCTCGGTTCCGTCCCGGTACCAGGTGAACACGCCGGTCCCGCCAGCCACCTCGATCGGCGCGATCAGCTCGCCGGCCAGCGCGTTGACCAGGGTGGACTTGCCGGTGCCCGGCCCACCGGCCACCGCGATCCGCACCGGCTCGGACAGCCGCGCCAGGCAGCTCACCAGCAACTCCGACGCCCGCGGGCTGTCCCGGTACAGCTCGGCGGCCGCGTTGAGCATCGGCCATGCGACGTCAGCCAGGGTCGGCCGTCGGGTCATGCGGACAGTTCCAGCCCCGTGGCCGCCCCGGCCAACCGCTGCCCGGCCATGGCCATGGCCCTGCGGTGCAGCTCGACCAGGTGGGCCAGTTCCCCGGTGAGCCGCTGGCGGAGGAGTTCCCGTTCGGCGGCGGCGGCCTGCGCGGTCTGCCGCGCCTGCTGGCTGCCGACCATGATCCGCCCGGCGATCTCCTCGGCCCGTTCGGTGATGTAGTCCCGCAGGAGACGCTGCACCTGCCTGGACAGGTCCTTGGACTCCTTGCCGCACGTCAGGAAGAAGTCGTCGATGTGACGCTGCGCGGTCGCCTTCGCCGTGCCCTGGCGGCGCTTGAGCCGCGCCTCGCTCTCGTCCTTGATGGACTTGCCGCCGAACGCCGCGCCTGCGCCCAGCGAGATCGGGTTGATCAGCGGCAGCCCGGCCAGGCTGGTGATCAGGCCGAACATCAGCACGCCGCCATAGGAACCGCGGAGTCCGGTGAAGATCTTCTGGCCCGCGCCGAACGGGTCCAGCTTCGGCTCGTCCAGTTCGCCGACGCTGTCGCGCGGGTCGGTCAGGTTGTCCAGCAGCGTCTCGGCCGGCGTGGTCGCCAGGTCGTTCGGGAAGCTCGCGACGACCCGGTCGGCCACCCACTGGCAGCGCTGCACCAGCCAGCCCACGTTGGCCTCAGCGGCCTCGGACAGGTTGTCCCGCAACCAGTCCTCGAACGACTCCCACACCACGCGGGGGTCGGCGTCCTCGAAGATCCGGTCCACTTCGCGCAGCACCCGCCGGGTCCGGTCCCGCAGGTCGTATTCGACGTCCGCGACCAGGTCGGCCATCTGGTCGGCCAGCACGGTCTGGCAGCGGCCGGTGTGCCGGCGCAACTCCTCCATCGCGCGCTGCGCCAGCACGAGCTGGGTCTCCGCGTCCGGCGTCCTGGTGACCGGCACGGTCATGGCGGCACGGAGTCCGGTGGCCAGCTCGCCGATCACCGCCGCGCACACGACGCCTGCCGTGCGCGGCGCGACCTCGACCGACTTGGCCGTTACCTGGCGTTGCAGGCAGTCGACCAGCTCCGGGAACCCGGACTCGGCGTTGATCGCGGTGTCGCCGTGTTGGGCCGCGGCCAGCCGCAGCGTCGCCGAGATCGGGATCAGCGTCGCGGCGACGCGGCTGCCGGCCAGCCGGGCCAGGTTGCGCTCGGCCACCTGGCGCCACCGGGGCACCAGGTCGATCTTGGTCAGCGCCACGATGATGTTCGGACACACGCAGGCCAGCCTGCCGAGCAGCTCCAGCTCCACAGTGGACAGTTCGGCGGTCGCGGCGGACGCGAACACCACGGCGTCGGCCTGGTCCGCGGCCACGTCGGAGGCGGCGTGCGTGCCGTCGAACGGCGGGGTGTCGATCAGCACGAGGCCCGCGGCGAGCAGTTTGCGCGGGATACCGATCTCGGCGCGGACCACCCGGCCGGCGATCCGGGGCTCGGCGCGGCGGCTGACCTGCCGGGTCACCTCGTCGATCGGCACGGCGACGCGTTCCGCGGGCCCGGCGATGGCGCGGCGCCCGTCCGGCTCCGGCACGGTGACCAGTGCCGCGGCCGGTGAGTCGGCGTGCTGCACGACGGTGGGCGCGGTGGTGGTGAGGTCGTCCCCGACGGCACAGACCGGCGCGTTCACCAGTGCGTTGATCAGCTGGCTCTTGCCCTGGTTCAGGGTGCCGACCACGAGCACCCGAAGTCTCGGGTCCAGCAGCCGCACGCGCCTGCGCTCCAGCCGATGAGCCAGGTCGGGGCGGCGGTGCGCGGTGCAGGCACTGATGGTGTCGTCGAGAACGGAGAGCCAGGACGGTGCCATCACCCGGCCAGTGTGCCGTGTAAGCCTTTCGGGCGAAATAGGGGCTGGGGCCCGCGCACGGCATCGCAGGTCCCAGCCCCTGTGGGTTCGCTCAATCGAGCGAGGTCAGACAGCTTGAGGTCAGAACAGCGGCAGGTGCAGCTCGCTGGTGACGTGGCTCAGCTCGGAGCCGACGTCGACGTGGTCGAGCGCGCCGAGCGGGCTGCCCGTGCCGGCGCCGGTGACGTCGGTCACGGCGCTGTGCGACGCGACATTGCCGACGACACCCTGCACCGTGCTCAGCGCGTGCGTGGCGGCGCTCGGGTCGAGGTGACCCAGGCTGCCCAGCGCGCCCGTCGGCAGCTGGCTGCCCAGGTTGCCGGTGACGTCGCCGACCACGCCCTGCACGGTGCTGAGCGCCTGCGTCGGGTCCAGCGCGGGGAGGTGGCCGCCGACCAGGTTGCCCAGGTTGCCGACGTTGGCCATGTTGCCGAGGCCGCCGATCGCGGGCGCCGCGGGCAGGTGGCTGGTGACCTCGCTGACCACGCCGTGCGTTGCCGACGTGGCCGACTGCATCGCCGAGCCGGCGATGGCGTTGGCCGGGGCCGGCAGTGCGCTGGTCATCGACTGGGCGGTGCCGGTCAGCGCGCTGACCGCGGCGGCCGGGTCGGCGAGGGCGCCTGCCAGGTCGGCGGGGTTGGCCAGGGCGCCTGCCACCAGGTTCGCGGCGTTGGTCGCCTCGGTCATGGAGCCGGTGACCGAGCTGAGGTGCCCGTCCAGCGCGTCGGTGACGTCGCTGAGCGCGGAGAAGCCGCTGGGCAGGCCGCCACCCAGGGACGGCACGGCGCTCAGGCCGGGGATCTGCATGTCGGCGTGCATGGTGCCGGCAGGCGACGCCGACCACATCACGCTGTGCACACCGTTCTGCAGGTCACCACTGACGCTGCCACCGCCGGCACCGAGCGGGGTGTTCACACCCGCGACGCCGAATGCGGCACCGCTGTTGGTGTTGACGTGCGAGGTCACGCCCATGTCGCCGTTGCCCATCGTGGTGGCGGCGTCGAGCGACGGCATGCCACTCAGCGACGACAGGCTGCCCAGGGAGGGGAGTGACGGCAGGCTGCCCAGCGAGGGGATGCCACCGAGCGCCTGGGTGACGAACTGCAGCTGCTGGATCGCGCCGAGCTGGCCGGTGTCCACCGAGTCCAGCGGGAGCTGGCTCAGTACCGAGTCCAGCGCTTCGGCGTGCGCCGGCACGAAGTCGATCACCAGAGGCATGACCTCCTGGACGTCCGCCGCGCTGATCTGGTTCAACCCCGCGTGGTCCAGCATGGCCGCCGGGTCCTGCTCGAACGAGGTCAGGGCCTGCGGGTCGCTGATCAGGTTGAGCACGAAGTCGTGCAGCGTCTGGGGGGCGGCTTGCACGTGCGACGCCTCGACGGCTTGCACCTGCGGCGTCGCCTGGGCGGCTTGCTCCACTAGAAGTCTCCTCATTCGAAAACGGTTGAACCTGTGACGGGTACCGAAACTATGCCGGGATCGTCCGGTGAACATCGGGGATGACTCCGAGTCTGGATCAAGTCCCCCATGGGGTTGCTGCACGTCGCCCATTAGGGGTTTAGGGGGCTGAGCGCTCTCGCTGGGTTGGTTTCCGTGGTCGCCTTTGGTACGAACAGGTGAGCAAGGCGTCACTGACACGGGGGATACCCGTTGGAGTGAGTGCGCCCGTGACCGCCCCGTGTTCGTTCGAAGGTGAGGTAGCGCCTGTATGCCGTACGTCCTCGGGATCGACGTGGGCACCAGCCGCACCAGGGCGGCGGTCAGCCGGCAGACCGCGACCGGCTGGTCGGACCCGGTGCCGCTCCCGCTGAACGTGCCCACCGTCGTGCACCTGGCCCCCAACCGCGCCACGGTGGTCGGCGACGAGGCCGCCCGCGCCGCGGACGGCGACCCGACCCGGATCGCGCGCGGCTTCGTCGCCCGCATCGGCGACGACGTCCCCCTGGTGCTGGGCGGCACCCCGTGCACGGCGCAGGAACTGGCCGCCGTGCTGGTCCGGTGGGTGGCCGAACGGGTCGCCGAGCGCGAGGGCGGCCCGGCGGAACGGGTCGTACTGACCCATCGCGCCGGCTGGGGCCCGCACCGGACGGCGTTGCTGCACCACGAACTCACCCGGCACGGCCTGG
>DASXXM010000005.1:0-5169 GCA_036503065.1 Pseudonocardiaceae bacterium
GTGCTCGACCCCGGCGTTGCTGACCAACAGATCCAGGCCGCCGAACTCGGATACCACCGCGCCGACCAGTTCGTGGGTCTGTGCCGCGTCACTGACATCGGCCGGGAAGGCCGACGCGGCACACCCGTCGTCGCGGAGTTCGCCGACGAGCGCATCGGCGGCAGCCTTGTCGGACCGGTAGTTGACCGCGACTGTGGCTCCCTGAGAGGCGAGCCGCCGCACGATCGCGGCACCGATTCCGCGGCTGCCTCCGGTGACCAGGACCCGCTTGCCCGCCAGGCTCGATATCGATGTCATCGCGATACCTCTGTTCTCTCTGTCTGCTGTGGATGTGCACGGTGACGCGTGGGCGGATGCGCTGCTGGAGCAGCCCGAACTGCGGCACGCCATCGACGAGCACGACCACCTCACCGTCGAGGGTCATCTGCCGGCCCTCGACCGCGTCAGGCAGGTCGCCCAGTTCCGGAAACGTCGCGGTGAGTGACCGGCTGTTGCGGCTGTCCGGAGCGAGGCGATTGCCCGCGATGCGACTCACGCAACGCCACCCGTCCCACTTCATCTCCAGAAATACGCCATCTGACCTGGGAAGTTCGCCAAACGTGACCAGCATCGGCGCCACCGGCGGTAGGTCAGGTCCACAGTGGACAGCAAGCGCGCGTCCGCGCCGACCTGCACGGTCACCGAGGCACTGGCCTTCGTCGCCCACCCCGCCACGGTCGGCGCCGATGCCGAGGACACCGACCTGCTCGACACCGTGCTCGCCGCACTGCACGGCTGCACGGCGGACCTGGTCACCATCTACAGCCGAACCGGCACCCCTCGTGGAGTGTCGACGGGCTGACATGGCGGCGTGGCGGGAACTTGCCGTCCGAGTCGGTTCGCGGCCCGGCGCATGGGCGCCGGGCCGCGAGCAATCGTGCCTGTTACTGGTCCCCTGTTCGGGGGTCGAGCAGTGCGGAGATGTTGATTCGGGCTTCTTGTATTTTGGAGTCGTGCGGTGCGAGGCGGCCGCTGTCGGTGATGTACATGCGGGTGCCGTTGATGAAGATGTCACTGGGTGATGCGAGGCCGTCTGCGGCGGTCAGCACGATGCGTGACCGTCCGTCCGGGTGGACCACGGCCACCTCGTTCGGGCCGTTCAGTGCGGCGACGGCGATGTCGCTGCGGTTGGTGAGGAACTTGAAGTCGTCGATGCCGGCCAGGCCGGCGGCGATCAGTTGGACGTGGCCTGGCGCGCCGGTGCGGGTGACGGGGATCCGCAGCAGGGTGCCCTTGTCGGTGTTGGAGGCCCAGACGGCGTTCTGGTGGAATTCCACGCCGTTGACCCCGATGTGGCCCGGCCCGGGCTGGGCCGGGGCGAGGTCCTGGCTGACCAGCCACTGCGTGGCCGTGCCGCCGGCGGCCGGAACGGACCAGATCGTGCCGGTCGCGCTGTCGCAGGCGTACAGGGTCTGCGTGACCGGGTCGATGGTGAGCCCGTTGAGGAACGCGCCGGGGGTGGCCGCGATGCGCTGCGGCGCGCCGCCCTGGGGTATCCGCCAGATGCCGGACCGGGCCGGGTCCGGGGAGATCATGTTGAAGTAGATAGAGCCGTGGCGGCCGCGGACGACGCCGCTGATGGCCTCGCCCGCGCTGCCGGGGACCAGTACGGTCTGTTGCCCCGTCGGGCTGATCCGCAGCAGTTCCGGTGGCTGGTGGTTGAGGAAGCCGAGCATCGAGATTGTCAGCGACCGGTCGGGGTCGACCGTCACGCTCTCCGGCTGTTGCCCGGCCGCGTAGTCGAACGAGGCCACCGTGTGCACGCCGGTGATGATCGGGCCGACGGAGGCGGACGCCGGCACCGCGCCGGCAACAGCCACGGCCGTGGCAGCGGGCACAACCAGCGCCGCGACCGCCGAATGAAGACGGAGCCTTTTCATGACGTTCCCTTCAAGGATGCTCAGGAGATGACCGGGGCCGTCACGCCGACGGCCCCGGGAAGCCGGTCCGTCACCGGAGGCTGAAGGCGTAGACCTTGTTGTTGTTCAGCGGGACGCCGCGGGCGAAGCATTCGGTGCCGCAGTAGCCGGAGCCCCAATAGACGCTGCCGGCGGCGATCGCGGCGCCGCCGGTCACCGAGCCGCCGCTGTTGAAGCTCCAGAGGATGGCCCCGGTCCTGGCGTCGATGGCGAACATGCTGGTGGCGGTGGAGTTGATCGATCCGCCGTAGACAACTCCGTTGGCCACGTTGACCGGCGCGGTGGTCGCGGTGCCGGTCGGGTCGGGGGTCTGCCAGATGATCTTCCCGGTGGCCGGGTCGAGCGCCGCCCAGGATCCGGCGGTGGCCGTCTGCCCGGCGAAGGGCCCGGAGCCGCCGAGGGTGTACGGCTGGTGGCGGGTGTCGCCCTCGGCGACGTAGACGCGCTGCCGGTCGGCCGAGGTGCCCCATTCGATGCCGTGTCCGGGATCGACACTGGGGCCGACGAGGGTCTGCCAGGCGACCTTGCCGGTGGCGGGGTCGACCGCCCAGTAGACGCCGTTCTTCTGGCCGATGCCCAGCAGTTGCTTGTGGGTGCCGGGCACCGTGAACAGGTTGGCGCCCGAGCCGAAGTCGAAGTCCGGCCCGGTGGGCCGGGGCACCGTCCACTGGTCGCTGTCCAGGGTGTGGTCGGCCCAGGCAATCGAGCCGTCGCGCAGCCGTAGTGCCAGGATCGAGTCGAGGTGGTCGTCGGCGACCGGCTGCGCGCAGCCGGTCTGGCCGGGATCCTGACAGACCCCGGCGGGGACGCTGTAGTTGTTCCCGGTCCCGACGTACAACAGCCCTCGCGCCGGGTCAACGGCCGGGGCCGACGCCCACACCGCGTTGCCGGTGTAGAAGCCGGGCAGGTTGGAGTCCGAGTTCCCGTTGTCGGACGGCACGGTGTAGGCCTTCCACAGCAGCCGGCCGGTCGCCGCGTCCAGCGCGATGACCGCGCCGCGGAACGTGGGCGACACGCTGCCCTCGCCCTTGGAGGAGATGCCCAGGTAGGCGACGCCGTGCCAGATCGTCGGGGCGCCGGTGACGATGGCGTCCGGGTCGGTGTCGACCTGCGTGATCCAGTCCAGCGCGCCGGTGCGCCGGTTGACGGCGAACACCTTCGCGCCCGACTTGGCCGGGCTGGCGGCCCAGCCGTCGCCCAGGATGATGTCCCTGCCGAAGACTGCCGGGCTGACCCGGGACACGTCGCCGGCGACACCGGTGTAGGTGGAGATCGTCTGCGACCACACGACCCGTCCGCTGCCGGCCGCGACCGCCCACAGCTTGCCGCCGTAGTCCGGGACGTAGACGCGGCCGTCGGCCACCGCCGGGGTGGCGGACACGGCGCCGGCCGTGGTCAGTGTCCAACGCGGCGCCAGCCGGCCCACGTTCGCCGGGGAGATCACGTGCTCGGCCGCCTGGAAGTGTGTGTCGCTGATGTTCTGCCCGGCCATCGGCCACTCCCCGGACCCGGGCAACGACCCGGCCGCGGCGCTTCCCGGCTGCGCGACGACCCCGACCACGGTCGCGGCGACCGTGGCCGCCGCCATTCCGAGCGCGATGGTCCGCGCCCGGGTCAGTTTCTGGAACACTCGCTTCAATGCCGTCTCCCTTGTCTCAAGGCTTACGGCATTAGTTCAGTGCTCCGGTATGAAGCCCATCGGAGGCGCTCGATGAAGAAACCATGAGCCCGTCTTCACGTCGCTGCCGGTGGCGGCTTCACACTCGCGCGGTGTGCTGGGGCCATGGCAAACATTCGTTCGTACCGGAATCTCCCCACCCGCATCGCGCTCCCGACAGCGCTGGTGGCATCGGTGGTGGCATCGCTCGTCGTTGAGCTGGTAATCGCGGCGATCGCGCATGGCGCGGGCGCGTATTCGGACTTCCAGCCGCTGACGTTCGGCATTCTGAGCAGGCTCACGGTTCTGGGTCTGCTAGCCGCGGTGGTGGTGTGGGAGCTGGTCCGGCGCCGCGCCGGTGATCCGGTGGCGGTGATGCGCCGGCTGGTTCCGATCGTGGTAGTTCTGTCGTGGGTGCCGGATGTCCTGCTGGGCGCGACGCACGCGGAAGCGCACACGACCTGGGGCGAGGTGGCCGTGTTGATGGTGATGCACCTGGTCGTGGCCGTGATCGGGGTCGGCCTGTTCAGCCGGCTGCTGCCGCTGCGGCGGCGGCCGGATGCGGCATCCGGTCTCGGCTGGGAGCTGAGCAGCAGGCCAAGATGAGACGAGGCCGGGCGGCAGGACGCCGGAAGGACAGCACAGGGGAGTGAATTCGGTGAGCGCACCAGCAGTTGGCGCAGGGCCGGGCGGACACATGGCTGCCGCGAGCCAGGGCGGCTCGTGGCGGTGGCTGGGCCGGCGCGGCTCGCTCGCCCGGCGGCTGCTGCTGTCCTACGGCCTTGTCGTGCTCGTCGATGTCGCCATGTTCATCACCACCGGTATGTACATGAGTCCCACGCGGCTGGACGGTGCCCCCCAGGACAGCGCCTACCGCCACGCGGTGTTCATCAACCAGCTCGAAGCCGTCGCGACCGCGGCCCTGATCAGCTTGCTGGTCGGCGTGGCCGCCGCGACGTTGCTCCCTCGGCTGCTGATCGATCCGCTGCGGCAGATGCGCCGCTCCACCCGGAGCCTGATGGAAGGCCGCTACACCGAGAGCGTCCCCGAGCCCCGGCTGCCCGAGCTGACCGACTTGGTACGGGACGTGAACGTCCTCGCCGCCCGCCTGGCCGACCTGGAAGTGCGGCGCGCGCGGCTCGTCTCCGACGTCGCTCATGAACTGCGCACTCCCTTGACGATCATCGCCGGCCAGCTGGCCGGAGTCGAAGACGGCGTCTACTCCCTCGACTCCGACCTGATCGCGTCGATCCGCGAGGAACTCGACCGGTTGCACCGCCTCACCGAGGACCTGTCCGGCCTCTCCCGAGCCGAAGAGAGCGCCTACGAGCTGCACCGTGTTAGTACCGACCTCGCCGCCATCAGCGAGGACGTGACGGGCCGGCTGCGCCCCCAGTTCAGCCACGCCGGCATCGAGCTACGCCACTGCACGAGCGGCCCGGCCTTCGCCGACGTGGACCCGCACCGCATCACGCAGATACTGGCCAACCTGCTCCGCAACGCCCTGGCCGCCACCCCGGCCGGCGGCACGGTCACCGTCACCACCAGCCATGC
>DASXXM010000006.1:0-5577 GCA_036503065.1 Pseudonocardiaceae bacterium
ACTTCCGTGATCGGGCCGAACTCGTCGAACAGGTCGTCCAGTCCGTCTACGACCTCGGTGCCGAAGTGCTCGCACCGAAGTTGGCGCCGGCGAGCGCACCGAGAGAGATCATGCTGGCCTTCATCGGCGGCAGCGTGGAACTCTATGCGGCCTATCCGACCGCCCTGGCCGCGTTGACCGAGATCTATGCCGACGCACGCGGCGCCGACGGCGTGTCCCGCGCCCGCCATCGCCGGCACAGCAAGGAGATGTCCGACATCGCCGCCGTTCTGCGAGCCGGTCAGCAGCAGGGCCAGTTCCGCGCCTTCGACGTCGACGTCATGTGCTCGACGATCCGGTCGGCGCTGGACGGGGCGCTGGCACACATAGCAGGCGGCGGCAGCGTCGAGCCGTACGCCACCGAACTGCAAGCCATCTTCGACGCCGCCACGGCAGCAGAGGTGACCAGATGAACCAAAACCGGACGGCCCGATTTCGGACCCGGCCAAGTTGGCGCAGCCGGGCAGCCGGCAGCCTTGTCGCCACACTGGCGGCGCTGTCGATCGGCGCAGGCGCGGCCAATGCCACCCCGACCAACACGACGCCGCCTGACGCGCCGTTGACCGTGACGGTCGATTCCGGTCAACTGCACGGCATGGCGACCGGGTCCACCCGCCAGTTCCTCGGCGTGCCCTATGCCGCGCCGCCGGTGGGCGCGTTGCGGTGGGCGCCACCGATGCCCGTGACGCACTGGGCCGGGGTCCGAGAAGCGACGACGGCGGGCAGTTTCTGTCCACAGCAGGGACTGCCCGCCGGTGTCACGGCAACGATCAATGAGGACTGTCTGTTCGTCAACGTGACCACGCCGCTGCACGAGAATCGTGGCGCCGGGCTGCCGGTGCTGGTGTGGTGGCACGGCGGCGGCTACACCACCGGCGCCGGCAGCCCGTACGACGCCCAACGCCTGGCCGACCAGGGCAATGTCATCGTGGTGACGCTGAACTACCGGCTCGGCATCTTCGGCTATTTCGGCCTGCCCGGCCTGCCCGATTCGGGAAACTTCGGGTTCGCCGACCAGATCGCCGGACTCAGGTGGGCCAAGCGCAACGCGACCGCCTTCGGCGGCAATCCGAACAACATCACCGTTTTCGGCGAGTCCGCCGGTGGCATGTCCGTCTGCGCGTTGCTCACCTCGCCGCAGGCCGTCGGCCTCGTCGACAAGGCCGCGATCTCCTCCGGCTCCTGCCGCCTGAACTGGCCAACCAGCGGCCTCCTGCCCGGTGTAGCGGCCCAGACGCCCTACATCGCAGTGTCCCGGGACCAGACCGACGGCAGCTCGGACGCGGCGACCATCGGCTGCACGACCGATGTGCTCGCCTGCATGCGCGGCAAATCCGTCGCCGATCTGCTCCCGTCGAACACGGACTTCTCCGACCATCTCGCCTACGGCACTCGCCTGCTCCCGCACAATCCGGCCAACGCCCTGCGGGACGGCGAGTTCGTGCGGATCCCCGTGATCTCCGGCGGGAACGCCGACGAGGAACGCGCGTTCGTCGGCGGCGCCATCCAGGCCAATCCGAACTCGGTCACCGCCCAGACCTACCCGGAACTGTTGCGGCAGGCTTTCGGCAGCGACGCGGACACGGTCGCCGTCCACTATCCGCTGTCGGCCTATCCGTCGGCAGCACTCGCCTGGTCCACCGTGATCACCGACGATGCGTGGGCCTGCCCGACCGAAACGGGCGACCAGCAACTCGCCGCGCACACCACGGTGTATCCCTACGAATTCGCCGATCCCAACGCGCCCAACATCAACGGCATCAACCTGCCCCAACTGCCGCAGGGCGCCGCGCACGCCGACGACCTGCCGTCGTTCTTCGATCTCGGCGGTGTCAACCTGCTCAGGACAACGGCCCAGCAGCAGATGGCGGCAACCATGATCGACTACTGGACCAGGTTCGCCTGGACCGGAAACCCGAACCAGCACGGCGCGCCGCACTGGGCGCGGACCGGCCGCACCGGCACCATGGAACTACAGTTCGTGCCCGGCGCGATCCAGCCGGTCGACTTCGCCGCAGAACACCAGTGCCGTTTCTGGGAATCCGTGGGTTAGTCCCGGGCCAGTGCGTCGTGGCGGCCCTTGCCGTACCGGCGAGATCGATATTGTCACGGGCTATGAACGACTTGCCGGAGTTCCAGCAGCGTGAGCTTGCCGCGCTCGTCGATGACCTGAGCGCGCTCGATCCGCAACAGTGGCGCTCGACCACCTTGTGCGCCGACTGGGACGTCGAGGAAGTCGTTGCGCACCTTGGTGCGGCCGCCACGACGACTCGATGGGGATGGATCCGCAGTATGGTCGCGGCCCGGTTCGATCCGGATGTGCACAACCGGCGGCGTCTCGAAGAGTTCCGAGGCGCCACCCCGCACGAGACCTTCGAGCGGTTCCGCCATATCGGGCCGATCACGCCGCCGGTCAAGTCCTCCCCGGCGGGGTTGGGTGAGGTGATCGTTCACGCTGAGGACATTCGCAAGCCCCTGGGGCTCAGACATGCGCCCGATGCCGCCGGTCTGCTCGCCGTCGCCCGCTTCTTCGCCGCCAAGAACTTCGCGGTCAACAGCAGGACCATGGTCAGGGGCCTGGCTCTGCGGGCAACCGATGCCGACTTCCGGGCAGGTACCGGTGCCGAGGTCTGCGGGCCGCTGCTGTCCCTGGTCATGGTGATGGCCGGTCGTGGCGCGTTCCTGCCCGATCTCAGCGGTGCCGGAGTCGCCGAGTTGAGCAGGCGACTGGTCGCCTGAACACGGTGTTGGGCCTGTCAGCCGGAACAGAGAAGATCCAGCTCTCGACATCAGGCTGACGGGCGGGACCGGGAGTCGAGCTCGGCCGCGCGCGTCCGCAGCTCACTCAAGGCCGTTGCGGCATGGAGCGCGAACGGTTCGTCATCGTCGGACTCCATCCAACGCTCAACGGCGATTCTGAAGGCGAGTATCCCCACTTCCGCCCCCAGCCGGGCGGTCAGCTCGTCCGCGCCCCGTGCGCGCAGGGCGGCACTGATCGACCTGGCGATCCTGGCGTGCTTGAGCAGTCCCCGCTCCTGCACTTCGGTGTTCGCCGCGACCACCAGCACCCGCTGGGCGGCCTTGGCCCGCTGCTGCGGGGTCATCGAGGCATCGGCGGCCACGAGCGCGGCCCGCAGGCACTCGGCGAGCGTCGCATCCGGCGACGCACCCCGGATGGCGTCGCCGAACAGCCCGGTCAGCAGGTCTTCACCGCCGAACAGGACCTCCCGCTTGTCGGCGAAGTGCCGGAAGAACGTGGCGCGGTTCAAACCGGCCCGATCCGCGATCTGCGCGACGGTCGTCTCCTCGTACCCGTGGGTCACGAACAGGTCCAGCGCGGCGGTCTCCAGGCGCTCACGCGCGTCCGGCGCCCATCTACTCACCAACACAGCATAGGCGAGGCGACTGGGTCGCATCATGATGAGACGCAGTCGCATCGCCGTGTTAGAGTGATGCGACCGGATCGCATCACGTTCCGGATGCGGCGCGCATGCCGCGCGTCTTCATCAAGCAAGCACGACCAAGGAGAACTTCCATGCGCATCTTCGTCACCGGTGCCTCCGGCTGGATCGGCTCGGCCGTCGTCCCCGAACTCATCGGCGCCGGCCACCAGGTCGTCGGGCTGGCCCGCTCGGACGCCGCCGCAACAGCCGTCGCCGACCTGGGCGCCGAGGTGTTACGCGGCGACCTGAACGACATCGACGTACTGCGCGCCGGTGTCCTCGACAGCGACGGCGTCATCCACCTGGCCTTCGTCGTGCCCAGCGTGACCGAGGCCGCGACGCGGACCGACGCCAGGGCCATCGAGACGTTCGCCACCAGCCTCGCCGGCTCCGGCAAGCCCCTGGTGATCTCCGGCGCAACGCTCGTCAGGCCCGGACGACCCGCGACCGAACGCGACGAACTCATCGCCGCCGGACCCATCGCGGCCCGCATCACCAACATGCGGGCCGCGCTGGCCGCCGCAGGCAGCGGCGTTCGCTCCTGCCTGGTCATGCTGCCCCGCTCGGTACATGGCGACGGAGAACGTCACGGATTCATCCCCCAGCTCATCGCCATGGCCCGGACCAAGGGCGTCGCCGGCTACATCGGCGACGGGACCGGCCGCTGGCCCGCGGTCCACGTGCGGGACGCCGCGAGTCTCTACCGGCTGGCCGTCGAGCAGGCGCCCGCCGGTGCGGTGCTCAACGCCGTCGGCGACGAAGGCGTGCCGGTCCGCGAGATCGCCGAGGCCATCGGCCGGCACCTGAACCTGCCGGCCAAGTCCCTGCCCGCCACGGAGTACGAGGGCATGCTCGTGTATCTGCTCGGCACCGACATGCCCGCCTCCAGCACCATCACCCAGGAGCTCCTTGGCTGGCAGCCCACCCACCCCGGCCTCATCGAGGACATCGAACAGGGCCACTACTTCATCTGACCAACCCGGTTGACGGCGCAACACGGGAGGTTCCCGATCTGGCAGGCCGATGGCTCACCGAGCAAATGTCCGATTATTTGTCCGATCCGGCCGATCGGCATCAACCAATGACGTCGAAGCCTTCCAACTCTTCGTACGGGTTGGGGACGAAGTAGGGGCTGGCTACGCAGATGTAGGAGGGGAAGTCGCCGGCTCGAACATCGGCCTGGCCGGCCGACCTGCACTCCGGAATAGTGATGGATGGCGGACCGAAGAACAGTTGCGTGTAGACCAGACGGACACTGGCGGGCGCGGTCTGCGCTGCAACCGCGGGCCGGCCAGCCGCCGACGCCGATGTGACCGCGCCACCGACCGATGCGGCGACCCCGATCAGGACGGCCGCAACCATTGTGATCCGCCGCATGTTCATACAGACTCCCGTTTTCGTGGGCCGTGCAGGGAAGCCCAGAATGCCACCCGCGGACAAGGACGGTCCCCCGTTGGCGGGTTTCGCTGCAATCGTCCGCTGGACGGCCTGGAGGGCAGCGCCGCGCAACCGAGACCCGGTGACCCACTACACCCGACCAGCACGCGAGGACTGCCTGCGGACGCGGATCGAGCAGAGATTAGGTTTCCGCGCCGCGCCCGTCTGTACGTGTGAGATCGACTCACGAGAGGCTGGCACGATGCGGAAACTGATCTTCGGTATGAACGTGACCCTGGATGGCTACATCGCCGCGCCCGGCGACGACATCGGCTGGAGCGGCCCGCCGAGCGACGAGCTGTTTCAGTGGTGGCTCGACCAGGAGCGGGCGAGCGACCTGTCGCTGTACGGGCGCAAGCTGTGGGAGACGATGAGCTCCTACTGGCCGACCGGCGACCAGCAGCCCACGGCCACCCCGGCGCAGATCGGCTTCGCGCGGAACTGGCGGGACACGCCGAAGGTGGTGTTCTCCTCGACGATCGACAAGGTCGACTGGAACACCCGCCTGGTCACCGGCGACGCGGTCGCCGAGATCACCCGGCTCAAGGCCGAGGACGGCGGCCCGATGGGTATCGGCGGCGCGACGCTCGCCGGGGCTGCCATGCGGGCCGGGCTGATCGACGAGTACGCCCTGGCCACCCACCCGGTCCTGGTGGGC
>DASXXM010000007.1:0-7677 GCA_036503065.1 Pseudonocardiaceae bacterium
CAGCCAGATGGCTGGGGCAACCACCCTTCTATTGGTGGGAACGGAGGTGAGAGGTGTGTGTTCCCCCGATTCGGACTCACCCCACCCCAATCCCCGTTGCGGGATAACGGGGATTGGGGTGGGGGGTGGTGGCTGGCGCGCCCTCTGAACTCAGGAAATCGACCTCCCGACGGGCCCTGCCGGGCCCGTCGGGAGGTCGTCGGTTGTTCGTGCGTTCTGTTTCGCTAGACGGCGACCAGTTCCGCGGTGCGGTGGCGGATGGCGGGGGCGATCGCCAGCTGCGCGATCGACGCGACGATCGCCAGGACGGCCAATGTCGACCACAGCGCCGCGGGGCCGATGTTGAGCAGGCCGGTGCCGATCCCCGGCGAGATCAGGTTGCTCACCGAGAACGCGAAACCGTACACCCCCATGTACCGGCCGCGCAGGTGCGCCGGTGCCAGGTTGACAGCGATCGTCGCGCTCACGCCGGTTACCACGATCTCGCCCAGCGACCACACGACGACCGTTGCCATGAAGCCGAGCGTGGTGGACACCAGCATGGTCAGGCCGAAGCCGATGCCGACCAACGTCATGCCCACCGCCGCCACCCGGCAGTGGTCCTTCCGGCCGAGCCAGTTCAGCACCAGCGGCTGGACGAACACGACCACGACGCCGTTGACCGACAGCGCGATACCGTACGCGGCGGGGGACAGCCCGTCGCCCTTCATCACCAGTGGCAGGGTGATCATCGACTGGTGGTACACCACGGCGTAGGCCAGCGTGATCAGCGTGAAGACCACCATCACCCGGTCGTCGAGCACTTGGCGCAGCGAGCCGGTCCGCGTCGTGTCGCGGGGCTGTTCGTGGGACGCCGGGACCGCGAACCACACCATCAGGCCGAACGCGACGCACGTGATCGCGTCAATCCAGAACAGCCACAGGATGCCCTTGCCCGCGAGCGAACCACCGGTCAGCACACCACCGGTGAAACCCAGGTTCACGGCCCAGAACAACAGTGCGAACGCCCGCGTACGGTCCTTGACCGGGATGATGTCACCGACGAGCGCGCTGGACGCCGGCCGGTAGATCTCCATGGCGACACCCAGCAGGAACATGCATCCGACGATCACGGCGATGCTGTGGCTGTACGCCAGGGTCAACATGATCGCGGCCGTCGCCAACATGCCGCCGGTCAACGTGATGCGGCGCCCGTAGCGGTCCGACAGCGCGCCGGACAGCAGTTGCGAGAAGAACGCGCCCGCGCCGAACACGGTCAGGACGGCGCCGACCTCGGCGATCGACAGTCCACGGGTACCCGTCAGATAGAACGCGAAGAACGGCTGGACCATGGTGCCGAGGCGATTGACGAACGTACCGCCCCAGAGCACCCAGTACGACCGGGGCAGCCCGCCGAAGCGCTCATGGACGGCCCCGCGGATCACGACTCGTCCACCGTGATGGTGACCGTGTCGCCGTACTCCTTGGTCAGCTGCTCGACCGGTTCGTCGAACGGCAGGTCGAAGATCACCGACACCGACCGCGCCTCCGAGTCGGTCTGCGGGCCGAGTACATCTCCCTCGAGCATCGTCACCAGCACCGCGTGGTCCTTGGCCGGCGCATCTGCGGCCTGCGGGGTGAACGCCGGCCACAGGTCGTCGCGGGTCACCCACGACACCGGGGCTCCCGTGCTGGTGACGGCGCGCAGCACGCCGAACGGGTGCTCCAGGTAGACCTGGGACGCCCGCCGCCGCGGTGCCGGGTAGGTCGCCGGCGTACCGAGGGCGAGGTCGACCATCACCGGCTCCAGCGGCTGCCCCGTCGCGAGCTCCCACAGGAACGTGATGCCGTCGCCGGGCAGCCGCGTCGCGACCTCCATCATGACAGGGCCGTCCGCGGACAGCCGGAACTCCGCGTGCGTGATCCCGTCCCGGAAGCCCAGCCTGGCCAGTACCTTCCTGTTGGCATCGATCAGGGCCTGGGCGTCCACATCGGACAGCTCAGCCGGCGACGTGTGGCCCATCTCGGTGAAGTAGATGCCGGTCGACTCGTTCGTTCGCTTGCCCGTCACGCCCGACCACAGCACCTGGCCGTGCTGGGTCAGCGCCTCCACCGAGAACTCCGGGCCAACCACGCGGCTCTCGACCAGAACCGTCTCGTCCTCCGGGTAGGTCGCGAGGATGCCCGGCAGGTCCGCGGGGTCGTCCACCTGCCGCACACCCAGGCTGGAGAAGCGCCCCACCGGCTTCACCACGACCGGGAACGTCACGTCCGACCCGATCGGGCCGCCGCGCTCCGACGGCGGGACCACCTGGAACTTCGGCGACAGGTCGGGCAGCGCGGTCCGCTGGAGCATCTTGTTGCGGCTGATCCGACTGGCGGCCGAACCCGCGCCCGGCACGCCGAGGCAGTCGCCGACGACACCCACCGGCTCGACGAAGAAGTCGCCGATGCACATCACGGCCTTGACGTCGTAGCGGCGCAGCAGCGGCTGGATGCCGGGCACGACGAAGTCGACCTTCGCGTCCTCGACCTCGACGACGTCCGCCAGCTTCGACAGCGGGTGATCCGGGTCGGCGCGCAGTTCGGCGAGCCGGACCGCATCGGTGTGCGGGGTGACGACGAGCAACGGCGCGTAGCCGCGCCGGTGTGCCTCGGTGATGAGCCGGGTCTGGCGGGCGACGATCACGAGATCGCCCATGAACAGGACGGCGGGTGGCCGGATGGTGGCGTTCATCGTTTCAGTCCTTCGGTTCGGAGTCGGAGATGACCCGCAGCACGCTGCGGGCCAACGAGTCGTTCTGCCGGAACGCCGCCGCGTTCGATCGCGGTGTCGCGAACGTGGCGAAGTGCCACACGTTGGTGAACGGCCCGATCGCGTAGCGGCGCGGGTGCGAGCGCCCGTCCCGGTCCAGCACTCGATAGTCCGTTGTGGACACCTGTAGCCGGCCTGAGCTGTGTTCGAAGCCGTCGTCGTCGACCAACACGTGGTCGGTGGCCTCGCCGCGCTCGTAGAGTCCGCGCAGCAGTGGGTCGGTGGTCCGGCTCAGGTCGGCCTGCGGCAGCCGTGCCTCCACCAGCGCGGTCGCCTCGACGGTGTCCGGCATGCTCGCACTGCCCGCCCGGAACACGCCGCGTTCGTCGGTGGCGACCCACATGTCGGCGCCGAGGAACCGCAGCAGGCCCGCCTCCGAGAGCGCGAGCAACTGACGGCCGCGCTGCGCGGGCGGGCCGCTTGTGTAGTACTCGAAGAATCCCTGCCACCACCCGTGCACGTCGGCCACCATCGACCGGGCGGGGATCCGGTCGGTGGCCTCGAGTTGGCGCAACTGCCGGTTGACCGACAGCATCGCCTGGTTCGCGCCGAGGTCGGCGCTGTGAATGAACTCGTTGCGGCGCCGGAGGTCGGCCGCGATATGGCGGCGCAGATGGCGTTGCAGCTCGTCGAGACCGTTGAACCGCAGGCCAGCCAGCGGCTGGTCCAGCGCGGCGAGGTCGAGCCGGTCGGCGGGTTCGGGCACGGTCGCCTCGATCAGCGCGCGCAGTGCCATACTGTCCCATTCGGACTCGGCGTAGGCGCGGGCGAATTCGGGCCACCCCGATGTCACCCGGTTCGGGTGTCCGGTGATCAGTTCGTGGTAGTAGGCCCAGCCGATCTCCTTGGCCATCAACGGCCACAGGTCGGCGCGGAAGTCGATCCGGGCGCGGTCGGCCAGTTCCTCGTCGAGCAGGGCGGCGTCGAAGAAACGCGGCAGCGGCGCCTGCGGACCGACCAGCCGGTAGGCGATCTTGGCCCGCTGCGGTACGCCACGGCGGGAACCGACGTACAGCACCGGTTCCTCGCCGCACGGCAGGTACCGCAACCTGCCCTTGTCCATGACGTACTCGCCGCCGCGGCCCTCGGTCAGCAGGGCCATCACGTCGACGAAAGCGGCGCCGAATCCGCGCAGGACGACATCTTCTCCCGGCTTGAACGCGGACAGGTCCGCGTCTGCGGTGTAGGCGTAAGGGAGGTAACGCAGGCCGTGCCGGGCGGCGAACGCCGCCACCCGCACGTCCTCCTCGGTCGGTTCGGCTTCCTGGTGGCCCAACGCCAGGATCACCGCGTCGGCGATCCGCGGTTCTGCGCGGTCCGCCAACCAGACCCACTGCCGCTCGTCCGGTCCGCCGACCAACCGGGTCGCGCGGGTCTCGTGTACGACGACCGTCACGTTGTCCGGGCACTCGGCCAGAATCCGGTCGAACACCCAGCCCAGGTAGCGGCCCTGCACCTGGCGGCTGGCGAAGCTCATGCCCAGCACCTCCCAGTGCGTGCCGTCCGCGGCGGCCCACTCGGCGAGCGATGGCCCCGGTCGGATCGGTCCCGCGCACCGCACGGTGTCGTCGGTGAACATGGTGATATTGCCCGCCATCGCGTTCATCCACATCAGCGCCGACTGCTGCTGTCGCCACACCCGCCCACCGCCGGGCGGAAAGGGGTCGATCAACTCGATCCGCAGCGGCCGGGACAGCGGGATGTCGCCGACGTTGGCCAGCAACCGTTCCAGGATTCCGGTGCCGCGCGGCCCAGCGCCGATGATGGCGACCACCAACGGTTCAGTCACGATGTCCGCCCCGCACTACCGGTCCAGCACGTAACCGTCGTGCGGCCGGTGGTCGCGCGAGCGGCGCAGGTCGGTGGCCACGAAGGTGCGCTGCAACCAGCGGTCGGCGCCGTCGTACCGAGGCCGGAACGCGGTACGCCCGTGTGCGGCCACCCGATTGTCCACAATGGCCAGATCGCCTGCGTCGAGCCGAACCACGTTGGTCACGGACTCGAACGTCCGGCCCAGTTCGTCCAGCGCCGCACGTGCCCGGGTGGTCAACGCGGTGGTCGCGGACATGTCGACTCGCATGTCCGGGTCCTCCGGCGCACCGCTGAGGACCGCGTGCGGCGCCGTCGCGCCGCCCTCGGATCCGAATGACGGTGGCGGTTCGGTGACGAACTCGGCGCTGAACAGCACATCCCGGGTCGCCGCGGTGAGCAGCGACAGCACCTCACGTATGCACACCGCGCGCAGACCGGCGACTCGGTCGTGGTCGGGCCGCAGACACAACAGCATGACGTAGTCCGGCCGGTGCTCGTGGAACGCATTCTCGTTGTGGAACGACAGCAGCACCGAACCGGCGTTGCCCTGAAATGCCTCCTTGCCGGGCACCGGCACCACGTCCTGCACCAGCGCGCCGGACTTCTCCGCCCGGAACGCCGCCGGTTCGCCGAGCGCGCACGCGGCCAGCATGAGCGCGGATGCCGCGACGGTGACCGCCCGCTGTGCCGAACCGTCGACCGACGGCGTCGGCGGCAGCGACTCGGCGTCCACCGGAAGGCCGTGCACCAACAGGGTTCCGGTCGGGCCGGAGTGCCGGCGGAACCGTCGCAACGCCTGGCGCAACGCGGGCGGCAGCAATGCCGACGCGTGCTGGACATCGGTGATCCACGCCGGGTCGTCGACCTGTTCGGTCCCCCATGAGCACAGTTCGAGCGCGATCCGGTTCACCTCGGCGGCATCCGCCCGGCTCAGCGTCGCCGCGTGTCCCAGTGTGGTCGTCGACATCACCGCACCCCCTGCTCGAATCCGGGCAACGCGAACGGCGTCACCGTGGTGGCGGGCGCCGCATCGAACCGGCACACGAATCCGCCAACGCGACTCGCGGTCGCCGCGAGGTCGATCAGGATCGGCGACGCGCCGGTGATCAACGCCTGCACCTCGCAGAACACGTCGCCAAGGGCGGCGTCCGGGGCGCTGCGCGACAGGCGGTCGAGTTGGTCGACGATCAGGGTCGCGGCCCTGGTCAGACTGTACGAAGTCAGGTCGTAGCAGACACGGAACCGGCTCAGGACGGCCGCCGCGCGGGCTCGGGCCGCGTCCGACACCGGCAGCGCGACGCCGTTGACACCGGCCTCCGCGACCGACTTGCCGAGCAGTGCCGCGAGCCGGTGCCACGGGTCGGCCAGCCGTCCACAGGCGACCTTCGCCAGCGCCTCACGGCCGAAGTTGGTCTGCTGGTGCTCCGGCGCGGACAGCGCGAGGTAGAACCGGATCAGGTCCCTCGGCACCTCGTCGAGCAGATCACCGGTGTGCAGGACGTGGCCGAGGCTGGTGGAGAACTTCTCGTTCTCCAGTTCGTAGAACTCGTTGGAGATGATCGTGTCCGGCAGCACGTACCTGCCATCGTGGGCCATCAGCAGTGCTACGTGGGTCAGGCCCCAGAAGTAGACGTTGTCGAACCCGATGAAGTAGATGACCTCGGCATCCCGCTCGGCCAGCCACAGCTCGTCGTCCGCGGCGACGCGCCCGCCGAGTTGCTCGGCGGCGAACGCGCTGCAGTACATCACCGCTGGCATGCCCTCGACCCATGCGTTGATCACCTGGCCCCGGGTCTCGGGGAACGGCGCCGGGATGCCCCAGCCGACCGGGTAGGTGATCGGGAAGTCGGGCAACGGTTTGGCCAGCATCTCGCGGAACAGCTGCACGGTGTGCGGGCGCATCCTGGACTCGCGCTCGGCGAAGAACCCGGTCAGCCGCTCCCGGTACCGCTCCATCGGCAGCACCAGGATCTCGGCCTCCCGGTGGGTGACCGGATCGTCAGGGTCCATAGTGGACTGTGGCTGGACCAGTTCGTCGAAGTTGTTCGGGTGGCCGCAGCTCTCGCACAGCCCGCCCCGGCTGCGTACCAGGCAGACCGGGCAGTAGCCGCAGACCAGGCCCTCGACCAGGAATTCGTCTGTTCGGACGTCGTAGGGCAGCAGAACCTTGCGCAGCTCGAACCTTCCCTTGACGTGCAGGGCGTTGACGAACTCCAGGACGGACGCGCGGTAGCGGTCGTCGTACGGGGCGAACCCGTCCAGTGAGATGCCCATGTCGGCCAGGGTCCGCCGGATCGCGTGCCACGACGTGCCGGCCAGCTGCGCGGGCGGCATGGCCTTGCGGCGTGCGCTGGCCAGTACGTAGGTCTGGCTGTCGTCCGTGCCGGAGGCGAAGACGACGTCCCGGCCGGCCGCACGCAGGTAGCGGGCGTGCACGTCGGCCGCCATGAACGGGCCTGCGATGTGCCCGACGTGCAGGTCGCCGTTGGAGGTCGGCGGCGTGTCGATGACGATGGCGCGCCGTCCCGAGTGGTCGGTCACGTCAGCCCTCGCCTTCGTGCCGCGCGGTGAAGGCCTCGGTCATCGCCGCGTCCCACCAGACCGTGTACATCTCGAACGCCGCGGCGCTCTCGTTGATCACCTGATGGTCGGCGAACGGCGGGAAGTGCACGACGTCGCCCGCCTTGAACGTGGTGCGCTCCCCCGCCGACTCCAGCGCGGCCTCCCCGGACACCGCGATGAAGATCTCGTACTCGTGGTGGGCGTGGCGCACCGACGACGCGCCCGGCTCGATCACACACCACGCGCCCTCGAACGGCGCGTTGAGTGCCTGCCACGGCACGAGCCGCTGCGAATGGTTGTTGTCGGGCCCGAGCCGGTCCCGGTCCAGCCTGCGGATCTCCACGACGTCTCCTTGTCAGTTGACCGGAACGGAGGTCGACACCAGGTCGGACGCTGTCAGCTCGGCGCCGGCGAGCAGGTCCGCGGTGATGTCCGACGCGCGGGTCGCCAGCACGCTCAGCAACGAGTCGCTGATACCGTGCGTGGCCTCGTTGACGCCCTGCAGGTAG
>DASXXM010000008.1:0-21930 GCA_036503065.1 Pseudonocardiaceae bacterium
CTGGGCGATGCCGGTGCTGTCCACCACCACGGTCTTCCAGTTCCTGTTCGACCAGAACTACGGCATCCTCAACAAGACCCTGGTCAACCTGGGCTTCACCGGTTTCGCGCACTACGACTGGTTCACCACCAGCTTCTCCACTCTGACGATCATCACCATCATGATCGCCTGGCAGGGCATCCCGTTCGCCACGTTCACCCTGTACGCCGGCCTGGTCGCGGTGCCCGGCGACCTGTACGAGGCGGCCAGCATCGACGGTGCCCGCGCCTTTCAGGCCTTCCGCTCGGTCACCTGGCCCGCCATCCGGTCGATCTTCATGCTCACCGTGTTCCTGGAGGTCCTGTGGGACTTCAAGGTGTTCACCCAGATCTGGGTGATCCGGCAGGGCGGCCCGGACAGCGGTAGCACGACGCTGTCGGTGCTGCAGTACCTGGACGGCATCGCCGGCAACCACTACGGCGTCGCGGCATCGGTGTCCGTCGTGATGATCCTCATCCTGGCCGTGATCACCGCGCAGTACATGCGGATGCTGGTCCGCTCGCAGGAGGTGGACCTGACGTGAACCGTGGCAGGCGGACCCTGGTCGGCGCGGCCGGCATCATCGTGGCGTTGCTGTTCCTGTTCCCGACCTACTGGATGATCAGCACCGCGTTCACCCCGTCGGGTGACATCACCACGTCGAAGTACAACCTGATCCCGCTGAGCCTGACGTTCCAGCACTTCGTCACGGCGGTCGAGAAGCCGTACTTCGGCAGCTACGTGCGCAACAGCCTGTTCGTCACGCTGGCGGCGCTGCTGCTGGCCATGCTCACCGGCCTGCTCGCGGCGATTCCGCTGGCCCGGCTGCGGTTTCGTGGCCGCAAGGGCTTCCTGCTGCTGATCCTGGTCGCACAGCTGGCCCCGTTCGAGGCGCTGCTGGTGCCGTACTACCTGTTCATGCGGCAGTTCAAGCTGGACACCAGCCTGACCGCGCTCGTGCTGATCTACTTCATCTTCACGCTGCCGTTCACCGTGTGGACGTTGCGCGGCTTCATCAACGGCATCCCGGAGGACCTGGAACAGGCCGCCATGGTGGACGGCTGCAGCCGGTGGATGGCCTTCTGGCGGGTCACGTTCCCGCTGCTGGGCCCCGGCCTGGTGGCGACGTCGGTGTACGCGTTCATCACCGCGTGGAACGAGTACCTCTACGCCTTCGTGTTCCTGCAGGACAATTCCCGCTACACGCTGCCGGTGTGGCTGGCCACCTTCCAGACTGCGTTCGGCACCGACTGGGGTGGTTCGATGGCCGCGTCGGCCATGTTCACCATCCCGGTGCTGGTCTTCTTCCTGATCGTGCAACGAAACCTGGTGGCCGGCATCACCGCCGGCGCCGTGAAGGGGTGAGCCGGATGCCGGCACATGTGCGGGAACTCGCGGCCGGCGTCCTGTTGCCCGGCTTCGTCGGCACCACCGCACCGCCGGACTGGCTGCGCCGCAAGATCGGCGAGGGGCTGGGCGGCGTCGTGCTGTTCGGCCGCAACGTGGTGGACGACCACCAGGTGGCCGCGCTCACCGCGGCGCTGCGCGCCGAACGTGACGGCGTGGTGGTCGGCATCGACGAGGAGGGTGGCGACGTCACCCGGCTGGACGCCCGGATCGGCTCCAGCCTGCCCGGCAACCACGCGCTGGGCGCTGCGGACGACCTGGACCTCACGGGTGCCGTCGCCGCGTCGCTGGGTGCCCGGCTGGCCGCGTGCGGTGTGACCGTGGACCTCGCGCCCGCCGCCGACCTGTCGCTGACGCTGGAGGACCCGATCATCGGCGTGCGGGCGTTCGGCGCCGACCCGGAGCTGGCCGCCAGGCACATCGGCGCGTTCGTGGCCGGCCTGCAGGCCAGCGGCGTCGCCGCGTGCGCCAAGCACTACCCCGGCCACGGCGCGGCCACCGAGGACTCGCACCGCACGCTGCCCGTGCTCAACCGGACCGAGCAGGAACTGCGCGAGGTCGAACTGGTGCCGTTCGCGGCGGCCGTGCGGGCCGGCGTGCGCGCGATCATGACGGGCCACCTCGTGGTGCCGGCGTGGGGCGATGGCCCGGCCACGCTGAACCCCAAGGCGTTCCAGGTGTTGCGTGGTTCGCTCGGCTTCACCGGCACGGTGATCACCGACGCGCTGGACATGGACGCCGTCTCCAGTGCCCTTGGCATGCCGGAAGCGGGCGTGCGGTCCCTGCTGGCCGGGGCGGACGCCTTGTGCGTCAGCGGAAGGCACACCGACGAAGCCACGGTCGACGACCTGATCGACGCGGTGGTCGAGGCGGTGGCGAGCGGTCGGCTCCCGCTGGACCGACTGGCCGAGGCCGCGACGCGGACCGCGTCGATCGGCGCGACCCCGCCGGTGCCGTCCGGCTACGACCACGAGATCGGCCTGATCGCGGCGCGCCGCGCCATCACGGTGACCGGGACGCCGGTCCTCACGGCGCCGCCGCTGGTGCTGGACCTCGAGGTCGCGCCGTCCATCGCGGTCGGTGACGTACCGTGGGGCCTCGGCCCGGTGCTGGCCGACATGGTGGCCGGCACGACGGTGCTCACGGCGGCCGAGGACGACGGTGTGGACGCCGACATGGTGGTGGAGGCAGCGGCCGGGCGGCCGGTGGTCGTGGTCACCCGGGATGCCCAGCGGTATCCGTGGGTGGTTGATCTGGTAGGCAGGCTTGCTAAACTTGGTCTAGACCTAATCAGGGTCGAGACCGGTGTCCCCGGGCCCGACCTGGGCATCGCGGCCCGGGTGGACACTCATGGCGGCGCGCGGGTCTGCCTGCGCGCAGCCGCCGAGTATCTCGCGTCGGTGTCGGGCTAGCGAGGAGGTTGGCGTGACCAAACCAGGCACGTTGATGGCGGCGGAGGTCGCGGCACAGCCGGCGATCCTGGCCGGACTGGCCGACCACCGCGCGGACATCGCCGCGGTCGCCGAACGGGTGGCGCTGCGTCGGCCGCGTTTCGTGCTGCTGGCCGCCCGCGGCTCCAGCGATCACGCCGCGCTGTACGCGAAGTACCTGGTCGAGGTCCTGTTGCAGTTGCCGGCGGGGCTGGTTTCCCCGTCCACCACGACGTTGTACGGTGCGCAACCGGACCTGGCCGACGTGCTGTGGATCGCGGTCAGCCAGTCGGGTGGCTCGCCGGACCTGGTCGAGGCAACGGCGGCGGCGGCAAAGCAGGGCGCACTGACCATCGCCGTGACGAACACGGCCGACTCCCCGCTCAACGGCGTCGCCGAGCTGTCGGTGGACGTCCGAGCCGGCAAGGAGTTGGCGGTAGCCGCGACCAAGACCTACACGGCGACCCTGTTGGGCTTGTACCTACTGGTGGACGCCATCCGCGGCGGCAACGGCCGCGCGGCCGCGGACATCGGCGCACTTGCGCAGTCCACACTGGACGGTACGGCGGCGGACGCGGACGAGGCCGCCCAGCGCTACCGCTTCGTGGACCGGATGGTCACGACGGCCCGTGGCTATTCGTTGGCCAGCGCACTCGAGGCATCCCTGAAACTGGCCGAGACCAGCTACCTGTCCGCCCGCGCGTACAGCGGCGCGGACCTGTTGCACGGTCCGGTGGCCGCGGTGGACTCGGAAACCGGCGTCCTGGCGGTCACCAGCCGGGGCAAGGGCGGCGACGCCATGCGAGACGTGCTGAAGGTCGTCCATGGCCGAGGCGCCGACGTGCTCGCGGTCGGCTCGGCAGCGGCGGACGTCCCGGCGGCGACGCGCCTGGTAGTGGCCGAAAGCGCCGAGGAAGTGGCCCCGATCCTGGAAATCCTGCCCATCCAACGCCTGGCGCTCGCGCTGTCGTTGGCCAGGGGCGGCGACCCGGACCAACCCCGCGGCCTGAGCAAGGTCACCCGCACCCGCTGAACTTCAACCGGCGGCGGTGCCCGGCCGACCCTATGCTCACACTTCGTGTCAGAGAACGAACGAACAACACGCACCGCGATCGGCCCCGACCTGCCTGCACCAGGCGACGGATTCACTGTCGAGGCGTGGGGACATCGATGGCCGACCGGTGCCGAGAAAGTGGAACTCAGCCGGGGCATTCCGATCTTCGTCGGCCAGTTCGACGAGCGTGACGTCCAGACCGCCCGCCGCTGCTATCCCGGTCGGCAGGTCGTGCTGAACGAGGACGGCGGCATCGAGATCCATCCCGCCGCTGAGATCCCAGCCCGATCGGTTCTCCGGATGCAACTGGAAGAGCACGCCACCGAGCGGTGAGCCGTCAGCTCCACTGAACGGATAGCGCCATCGTCTCCACTTCAGCCGCCTGGTGCGGTTCTGGGTGGTGCTCGCGTTGTCAGTGCGTAGGCAGCGGGACGGATTCGGTGCCGGGGGCGGGCACTTCGGCGGCGACCATGCTCGGGGTGGTGCCGGAGGTGGCGTCGGCGTCGAAGACCACCTCGCCGGCGACCCAGACCTTGCGCGGCCGCCAGTCGTCGCTCCACCACACCAGATCGGCGATCGCGCCGGGGGCGAGGCGGCCCAACGACGTCTCGCCGATCGTGTCCGCCGGCACGACCGTCGCGGCCGACAGCGCCACGGCCGGGTCGACGCCGATCGACACGATGTTGCGCACCGCCCGGTCCAGCGTCAGCGCGCTACCGGCGATGGTGCCCTCCGGTGAGCGCGGCACGCCGTCGTCGGTGAGCAGGACGTCGGCACCGCCGAGCTGGTAGCGACCCGGCGGCATACCGGCCGCGGCCACGGCGTCGGTGACCAGGGCCACTCGCCGCGCGGCCACCGCGAACACCAGCGCGCACACGTCCGGCGCGACGTGGGCCAGGTCGGCGATCAGGCCGAGGGTGAACCGGTTGTCGGCGAACGCGGCGCCGGGCACGCCGGGCTCACGGTGCCCGAGGCCGCGCTGGGCGTTGAACAGGTGGGTGATCATGCGGGCACCGGCGTCCGCCGCGGCGCGGGTCTGGGCCGCGGTGGCGTCCGTGTGGCCAACGGAGACCAGGATGCCCGCCGCCGCAAGGCGACGGACCGCAGCCAGCGCGCCGGGCCGTTCCGGGGCGAGCGTGACCATCCGCAGGCCGGCAGCGACCACCTGGTCGGCCAGGATCTCGTCGATCAGGTCCGGGGTGGGGTCGACCATGAGCGCCGGATCGTGCACGCCGTGCCGTACCGGGGACAGGAACGGTCCCTCCAGGTGCACGCCGAGCGGCCGGGCGCCGGAGTCGGCCGGCAGGGCCCTGGCGGCCGCCAGCACGGCCCTGGCCTGCGCGAGGGCCACCGGGACGGGTGCGGTGATCAGGGTGGGCAGAAATCTGGTCACGCCGGTGCTCGGCAGCGAGCTGGCGACCAGGCGCATGCCCTCGTCGTCCACTTCGGCGAAGTCGACACCGACCGCGCCGTTGATCTGGATGTCCACCAGACCGGGGGTCAGGACACCGCTGTCGAGCTGGTCCACATAGTGGGAATTGCCGTTCTCGCTGGGATACCCGGTTCGCACCTCGACGATCCGGCCATCCCGTACACGTATCTGAACAGGGCCGACGATCGCGCGGTCGACGAGGGCACGCGGTGCGGCAACGACGGTATCCAACGGTCCTCCCGATTGGTCCAGACCATTAGAAAATACTGGGCCATCCGTCGGACGTCCAGTGAACTTCTAACAGTGTGCCAGACTATGGCGTAAATAACCCGCCGAACAACCGCCCGCGATGTGCGAATGGCCACTTCGCGAGTGTCCGACCAGCGCGGACACGTTCGGCCCAAGCCCAAAGTAGTGGCGTCCACCCTGGAAAATTTGACAGAATCCCGTGGTTCGCCAGGTGACGACCCAGCGTCCGGTCACCAGGACGAGCAAGGGAGGACTTGTGCACGGCTGGCAGAGCTTCATCGCGATCGGTGACAGTTTCACCGAAGGTCTGAACGACCCCGGCCCCGACGGCCGGTACCGGGGGTGGGCCGACCGCCTTGCCGAGTTGCTGGCGAAAGACCAACCCGGCCTGCGGTACGCAAATCTGGCGGTGCGCGGCAAGTGCCTTGGCCAAGTGCTGGCCGACCAGCTGCCGGCGACCCTGGCCGCGGGCGCCGACCTGGTCACGTTCGCCGCGGGCGGCAACGACATCCTGCGCCCCGGCGGCGACCCGGACACGCTGGCCGCACAGTACGAACGGGCCGTGGCGCAACTACGCGCGGCAGGCAGCGACGTGGTGATCTTCACCGGTTTCGACACCGGACGCACGCCGCTGCTCAGATATGTGCGCGGCCGGATAGCGGCCTACAACGGCCACCTGCGGTCGATCGCCGACCGACACGGCTGCCGCATGGTCGACCTGTGGTCGATGACCGCGCTGAACCACCCGCAGGCCTGGAGCGACGACCGCCTGCACCTGACCCCCGCCGGCCACCACAGGGTCGCGCTGCGGACGGCGGAGGTACTGGGGCTCGCCGTCGACGAGGACTGGCAGGCGCCATGGCCGGTGTCGAGTGAACCCGCGTGGCTGGCGCGCCGCCGGGCGGACGTGAAGTGGACCCGGCAGCACTTCGTGCCGTGGCTGGGGCGCCATCTGAGAGGGCGCTCGTCCGGTGACGGCATCCCACCGAAGCGGCCGGAACTGACTCCGCTGACCGACACCGTCGCCGACGGCACCGGCTGATCGGCAGGTCCGAGACAGGCGGCCGGACACGCGACACAGCCGGCACCTCCCCCAGGATGCCGGCCGGTCCCGTTGCGTAGCAGTGCTCCCACTCCCCGTGCCCCCCGGCACCACGCCAGCGTTCAGCGCGACTGCCTTGCTACGCAAGAACAACCCTGGCAGGCCGGCCTGCACGCCGACTAACCGTCCACTAAACGAACAGCGCCGACCGGCTGGGGCCGGCGTCCATCGTCGCGATCAGGTCCGCGAGATGAGGCGCGCGCGGGCTGTCCAACCGCTGCGCCCAGACCAGTGCGGCGCGCAGTTCGTCCAGTGCGGTGGGGTTCGCGCGGGCCAGCAGCACACGACCGTACAGCTCTCGGGTGAAGGCGTGCTGCAGGTCCGGGCGGCCGGCGCCGATGGCGTTGAGTGCCTGGCGGGCCAGGACTTCCGCCTCGTCCAGATGATCCTGCTCAAGGCACAGCTCGATCAGGTTGTTGCCGGCAAGACGCTGGTAGCCGACATCGCCGATCTCGTCGAACAGGGCCACGGCCGCGCGTACGTGGGCGATGGCCTCGGCCGGGCGGCCCAGTTCCCGTTCCACCTGTGACATGTTGTTCAGCGCGTGTGCCTGGGCCATCAGGTCGCCGGTCTGCACGGCAAGGCGGTAGGACTCCTGGTCACAGTGCAGTGCCTACAGGTACCTGCGCTGTTCGTACAGGCAGCCGCCGACGTTGCCCAGCGCCGCGTAGATGTGCCGCTGGTCGCCGAGTTCCGTCGCCAGCCGCAGCGCCAACTGGGCGTCCTCCAACGCTTCCGCGGCTCGGCCGTAGCGGCTGCGTGCGGTGGCCAGCACGATCAGCATCAGCACCTCGCCCTCGGTATCCCGTACGGCGCGGGCCGCCTGCAGGCCCGTCAGGCCCCAGTGCGACCAGTCGGCGTACGTACTGCGCGTGGTGAGGTAGTGCGACGTGAGCAGCACCAACTGCCACGCGTGCCGGTGCCGGCCGGCCAACACCGTGGCGCGCAACAACTCCGACAGGTTGGGCCATTCGGCGTCGAACCATTCCAGTGCCTGGCCCGCCGACACCAGGGCGGGCAGCGCGAGCCGTGGGTGCCGGGCGCGGAAGTCCAGGTCGTCGCGTGGCGGATGCAGCAACCTGCGGGACTGGTCGCAGGCGCTCAGGTAGTAGTCCAACAGCCGGCCCAGCACCTCCTCGGTGTCCGAAGGGGACAGTTCGGTCACCGCGAGATCCCTGGCGTGTAATCGAACCAGGTCGTGCATCACGTACCGGTGGGCGCCGGCCTCGGTGAGCAGGCTCGCCTCGGCCAGTGACCGCAGCCGACGGCGCGCGGCCGCCACGTCCGTGCCGCACAGCGCGGCCACCACGTGCGGGTCGACGGTCGGCCCCGGCACCAGTCCCAGCATGCGGAACGCGCCGCCGATCGCCGGGTGCAGGCCGCGGTAGGAGATGTCCAGCGCGGCACGCACGCTGGTGTCCGCGTCCTCCAGGTCCAGCGCGGCCAACCGGGTGCGTTCGTCGGACAGTTCGAGCACGAGTTCGTCCACACCGGACGGCACGGCCAGGCGTGCCGCCACCACCCGCAACGCCAGCGGCAGGTGGTCGCACAACCGGGCGAGGTCGGCGGCCTGCCGGCCGGTGATCGGCACCCCGGCCATCTCGGCCGCATCCACGATCAGCCTGGTGGCCGGGCCCGCGGCCAGCGTTTCCAGGGGCAACGGTCGGGCGCCGCTGCGGGCGACGAGGCCGTCCAGCCGCCGCCTGCTGGTGACCAGCACCAGGGAACCGCTGCCGCCGGGCAACAGCGGCCGGACGTGCTCGGAGTCGCGCGCGTCGTCCAGCACCACGAGCACCCGCCGGGTGGCCAGCAGCGACCGGTACAGCGCGCCCTGCTCGCCCGGCTCGTCGGGGAGTTCCGCCGGGCGGACGCCCAGCGCGAGCAGGAACCGCGGCAGCACGTCGGCGGCGGCCAGCGGCGGCCGGTTGGGGTCGAAGCCGCGCAGGCCGGCGAACAGCACACCGTCCGGGAACCGACGCACCACCCGGTGGCCCCAGGTGACCGCGAGCGCGCTCTTGCCGACACCGGCGGCACCGGTGATCACCGCGACCGTGCTGGCCACGGCGTCCTGATCGTCGGCCAACTGGTTGAGCCAGGCCAGTTCCCGATCCCGCCCGGTCAACGCGGACGCGGCAGGCGGGAGTTGCGCCGGCACGACGGTGACCGGGTCGGCCGGCCCCTGGTCCGGCTCGCGCAGGGTCGGGTCGTCGCGCAGCAGGGATTCGTGCAGCTCGCGCAGCGGTGGACCGGGGTCGATGCCGAGTTCGTCGGCCACCCGCCGCCGGAACGTCCGGTAGGTCTCCAGGGCGTCGGCCCGTTGGCCGGCTCGGTACAGCGCGCGGATCAGGTGGCCGACGAGCACCTCGTCGAACGGGTGCTCGCGCACCAGGTTGCGGAGTTCACCGATCAGTTCGGCGTGCCGGCCCAACTCCAGGTCGGCCTCGATCCGCTCGGCGATGATCACCAGTCGTAGCTCGGCCAGTTCGACGGCGACCGCGTCGGTCGGCGGGTTGACCGGGACCGGCCCCCGCCAGAGGCCCGCGGCCGTCCGCAGGAGTTCGGCACGCCGGGCGGACGGCTGGCCACGGGCGGCGTCCCACAGCCGGCGTGCTTCGAAAAGGTCCACTCTGGACTCGTCCACCCGCAGCTGGTAGCCGGGCGCGCGGGTGAGCAGTTGGGCCAACCCCAGGTGCGGTTCGAGCACCCGGCGCAACCGGGAGACGTAGCCGTGCACGATGGTCCGCGCGGTCGCGGGCGGGTCGTCGCCCCACATCCCGTCCACGATCCGGTCGACCGAGACCACCTGGTTGGCGTGCAGGATCAGCAGAAGGAGCAGCGCACGGGCGCCGGGCCCGCCGACGACCACGGGCTCGCCGTCCACCAGCACCTGAACGGGCCCGAGCACAGTGAACCGAAGCCCCACCCCGTCGTCCGACGGCATCGCCATTCGCCCGCCTCCTGGCAGCGAAAGTACGGGAAGATCCGCATCCACAGGACGACGGCCGACTGAACCCCCAAGAATCCCGGACAAAAGGAACGAACACCAAGGAATTCCGACAGACCAAAAGCAAAGTGACACCTACGCCCAGGCGCCCGGCGCCAGGCGCCAGGCGCCCGTGGGGGTTCTGGGGGTCTCCCCGGCCCGAGCGCGCAGCGCTCGGGCCCCGGGGGTCTGGGGGTCGCCCCCCAGAAGACACGATGAGCGACAAGGGTTCGCGCTCTCCGCGAACACACTTCGCCGGAGGGAATGCTTCGGGTCGGCCGGTCCCGATCCGGACGACCCGAAGCCCTACTCCACGATCATGGCCAACAGCAGTCCGGGGCTCACCCCGAGCGGAACTCCGGCTTGCTCTTGGCCTGACCTACGACTGCGGAGCTGTATACAAAGATAACAGACCGCAGCCGACCGATCACAGGCCCTGTTCGGGCGGTGCCGAGCGCCTGCGGCGGCGAGCGGGGATGCCGGCCGCGGCGCGCAGTTGGGCGCCGAAGCGGCGGCCGAACCACAGCGTCGGCAGGCTGATCAGGACGCCGACACCGGTGGCCGGCACGGAGTTGAACCAGCTCGGCGCGGGCGCTGCCACCGCAAGCGCTTGCGGATTGTGGTCGCCGATGCCCCGCCAGCGGGACGGGGGCCAGATGATCGTGCGGGCCTTGCCGATCACGTTGCCCACCGGCACGACGCCGTGAATGCCACCGCCGTTCTGGTAGCGGGAATCGTCCGAGTTGTTGCGGTTGTCGCCCATCACCCACAGGTCGCCGTTGGGCACCTTGATCGGACCGAACTGCAGTTGCTGGGCCGGGCCGCCACGGTCGGGCTGCCAGTAGACGTAGGGCTCGTCCAGCGGCTTTCCGTTGACCTCGATGCGGTGCTGCGCGTCGCAGCAGGCCACCGTCTGGCCGCCGACCGCGACCACCCTCTTGACCAGGTCGTACTCGTCCGGTTTCGCGATACCGATGGAGGACGCGATCTGGTGCAGCCAGTGCGTGACCGGATTGCTGGACGTGTTCACGAAGAACTCGGTCTGGTCCCAGCCGGCCGGGCCCTTGAACACGACGACGTCGCCGGGGCGTGGGCCGTGGAAGTCGTACACGACCTTGTCCACCAGGATTCGGTCGCCGGAACCGTTGTTGCCGTGGAGGGTGAGCTCCATCGAGCCGGACGGGATCACGTAGACCCTGGCCACGAACGTCTGGATCACGAACGTCAGCAGCAGCGCGACCACGACGAGAATCGGCAGCTCGATCCAGAACGGGAGCTTCCGCCTGGTCTTCGGGGGCGGCTTGGACGCGCGGTCCTCATCGGTGAACAGGTCGTCGTCCGGCGGGTCGACGTCGTCGGTGTCGATCTTCTCGGTGGCCGGTGTACCGCCTGCGGGGCGCATCGGCGGGTGGGTCTCGAACGCCATTCGGCCGAACGGGCCGGGGTCGGTGAGACTTTCGTCGAAGGCGTCCTGGTCGAAGGGGGGAGCACCCGGCGGCCGGCCACCTCGGGCCACCGGCGGCATACCTGATCGGGTGACCGGCGGCATGGCGGGACGGCTGCCCTGGTCGGCCTGCCCCGGCACGCCGGCACGGGGTGGCGCGACCGGTGGCATGCCGTTGCGACTGCCGTTGACCCGACCGGGAGCTTCGCCCGGCGTGCGGCCGGTTGGCTTGCCGTTCACGCGGCCGTTCTGCTGACCGTTGACGTGGCCGTTGGCCGACGGCCGCGATGCTCGAGTGCTGCCGGAATCGGTCGGCTTGCCGAACCAGCCGTTCTCGAAGGTGTCCTGCGAGCCGTCGGCCGGTTCGTCCTGCGGTGGCCGCCGCCCGTTCCCGGGGGGCTGCTGCCTGCGCTGGTCACCGGCCGGCCAGCGCGGCGGGTCGCCCTCGTTGCGCGGGGGTTGTTGCCCACGGCGCCGTCCGGATTGCTCCATGCTCACTTCCCCTCGCCAGTTCCCCTACCGATACTGCCCGAAGCAGGGGGTCGATAGCGATGCGGCGGGAGGCTGACACGCATCGGAGCCGAACCGGCACGACGGCTCAGACTACCCGGTGTGCCTGTCAAGTTCCTGATAAAGCCGTTGGCGGCCGCCTACTTGACACCAAGGAGATCGACGACGAACACGAGCGTGGCGCCCGGCGCGATCACGCCGCCCGCGCCCCGATCGCCGTAGGCCAGGTGCGGCGGGATGACCAACTGCCGCCGGCCGCCGACCTTCATACCGGCCACGCCACGGTCCCAACCTGCGATGACCCGGCCACCGCCGAGCGGGAAGCTGAACGCCTCGTTGCGGTTCCACGACGAGTCGAACTCCGCGCCGTTGGCGTGCGAGACGCCCACGTAGTGCACGGTCACGGTCTGGCCGGGCGTGGCTTCCGGGCCGTCGCCGACGGCGAGGTCGGTGACCACCAGGTCGGCCGGCGGCGGGCCGGGCACCTGGTCGACGTCGGGCTTGCGCAACTCCATGCGGTTGTTCCTCCTGGATCGACTGAAGCCTCCGCGACCATCATGAACCAACCGGGTCCGGCCAGCCGAACGGGGTAATTCCGAAACCGGTTCCGAATGCCACGATGTCCCCATGGACCTGCCGCACGCCGGGGTGCCGGAACTGCCGCCGCTGCCGGCTTCGCTCTGGCAGTCCTGGGAGGTCAGGGCGGCCGTCGCGGCGGGCGCGCCGGGTGCCGTGGTGGCGATCGCCAGGAAGGCGCACGGCCTGCGGCAGGAGGAGCTCGGCGCGCTGGCCGGGTTCTCCCAGTCCGCGATCTCCCGACTGGAGTCGGGCAGCAACCTGGCCTACGACCTGCGCATTCTGCGCACCCTGCACAAACTGCTCGGCATCCCGTCGCGCCTGCTCGGCCTGGCCGACCCGACGACGCCGGCACCGGTCGGGCGGGCACCGCTCTTCGGCGTGCCGGACGAACTGGTCGGCACCGACCCGATGGCGCCGGAACTGGTCAGCCACCTGATGATCACGCGGCGGATCCTCAACGACGCGGACAACTGGCGGCGGTCAGAACCACTGATGCTGGTGGTCCGCCAGCTCTACCAGCTCGCCGACCGGTTGCGCCGGTCGGCGCGCGGTGCGTTGCGCAGGGACATGCTGCGGATCGCGGCGCTCTATGCGGAGTTCTACGGTTGGCTGCACGAGGAGAACGGCGACCTGGCAAGTGCTGGGCAGTGGACCGCGCGGGCGCTGGAGCAGGGCCAGGCAGCGGACGACCGCGACATCGTGGCCTACGCGTTCGTCCGGATGAGCCAACTGGCCGAAGTGGACGGTGACGCGGACCGCGTGATCGGATTGGCCAGGGCGGCGCAGCGCGAACAGGGCGTGACCGGACGGGTGCGGGCCGTCGCGTTGCAGCAGGAGGCCCGCGGCCACGCACGTGCCGGGAACGACACGGCCTGCCTGTCCCGGTTGGACCAGGTGGTCACGCTGACCGAGGAGTTCGAGCCGATCGCGGGCGACGAGTACCAGATCGGCTACTGCTACACCCGCCACCACGCGGACCTGCAACGGGCCGCCTGCCTGCTGGCGCTGGACCGGCCGCGCGACGCGATCGCCCAGTACCACGACATTCGGCCCAACTGGGGCCTCGTCTGCCATTGGGAGCAGGGCGTGCACACGGCGAAACTGGCGTTGGCGCACGCCAGGTGCGGCGAGCTGGAACTGGCCGCGTCCGTCGGTTTCGAGGCGCTGGAACTGGCCGGTGCCGCGGACGCGGCCGTGGTCCGCGGCGAACTGGACCGGCTGCGCGAATGGGCCGACGTGCCGGCGATCGCGGAGCTGACCCAGTTGGCCGCGGCACGCTAGGGTCCGGCCGGGATATCCGGGAGGCGCTACGTGGACAGTCAGCAGAGCGGCCGGGACGCCGAGCGGTCGGGCCGGTTCGACGTGCCGCAGCGGATCGACCTGAGCAAGGCCAATCCGGCCCGGATGTACGACTACTACCTCGGTGGCGCGCACAATTTCGCGGTGGACCGCGAGGCGGCCGAGAAGGTGCTGGCCATGCTGCCCGAAACCAGGACGTTCGCCAGGGACAACCGGGCGTTCCTGCAACGCGTGGTGCGTTACCTGGTCGTCGAGGCCGGCATCAAACAGTTCCTCGATCTCGGTTCCGGTATTCCGACGGTCGGGAATGTGCACGAGATCGCGCAGGGCATCAATCCGGCCTGCCGGGTGGTGTACGTGGACCACGAGCCGGTGGCGGTGGCCCAGTCCCGGCGGCTGCTGGCCGGCAACGACAACGCTGCCGTGATCCACGCGGACGTGCGGGACTCGGACCTGGTGCTGTCGCACCAGGAGACCCACCGGCTGCTGGACTTCGGCCAGCCGTTGGGCCTGCTGATGCTGCAGGTGCTGCCGTTCGTCCCGGACGCGGACGACCCGGCCGGGATCGTCGCGGCCTACCGGGCGGCCTGCGCGCCGGGCAGTTACCTGGCGCTGGCGCACAGCCTGACGCCGGAGTTCTGGCCGGGCGCGGTGAGCGAGGCCATCGCGCTGTACACCAACAGCACGCACCCGCTGCACTTGCGCACGCCCGCGCAGGTGACCGCGCTGTTCGACGGTTACGACCTGATCGAGCCGGGTGTGGTGTTCAGTTCGGGCTGGCGGCCGGACCGGCCGGTCAGCCAGGACGACGCCCGGCGCAGCAGGGCGGTGGCGGGACTCGGCGTGTTGAATCGGACACCGTCCGTCATTAATCCCGAATCCGTGTAATTGAGTGGCATGGTCGATCTCGACTGCGTACAATCGCAAGCAAATTTGTTGCCGACGGCAACGTTCGGCATGTCGTCCGCTCGGGGCGAAATTCACGCGAAATTGTCAGTGGCTTTCGACACAATAGAGACATGTCCGAGCTACTGACCAACCTGGAAAGGCTGTTCCCGATCGACCGCGCCGCAGGCGACGACACCCTCTGGCAGGGTGCCAAGCACTCCGGCAAGCGGTGATCCTCATGGTGACCGTGCTTCGTGGCCTGGCCCCGCCGGGTACCGACCGGTCGCGTTTCTTGCCTGTCCTGTTCAGCCCGGACCTGCTGACCTGATCGTCGACGACCTGCCGGCGATCGGCCGGCAGGTGCCCTGATCGCTGGTGCCCGGCCACCCTGTCCCGGCCGGGCACCAGCCCCATGGCTCATCGGCCCGAGGGCACCAGGCGCAGCGCGAGTCGCGGGCAGTAGGCAACCGCCCGCCGCGCGTAGGGCTCCGCCTCCGGTGGGACTTCCGGCGCTCGACTGCCGTCCTTCGGCATCGGGTAGCCCCACGGGTCCTGATCCAGCACCTCGGGGAGCAACTCGACGCAGGTCCCCCGACCGTCACACACGGTCCAGTCAACGCGCAGCTTCATCGACGTCCCTCCACTGTGGAGCACCGGCCGGCCAGGTGCAGGTCGATCTCGGCGGCGAACACGCGCAACGCGCTGCGTACCAACCGGACCGTGCCGTCCGGGTGATGACACGCGCCCCGGTTCACCACCAGCGCCGCAAGTCGCGCGAGTTGGTCGGGCAGTCGGGAATCCCGCTCGCCCGCGGCCAGTCGGTGCAACGTCGTGGCCATCATCGGCAGGCCGTTGCGACACGGCCCGCACTGCCGTGCGCTCTGCTCGGCCAGGTAACCCGTGATCCGGGCCGTCTCGACCAGTCCGCAGTACGACGCGGGCAGCGCGTGCACCACACCGGCACCCGGTGTCGCGCCGAACGGTGCCAGGCCGGCCCGGGACATCGGCGCGGACACCGCGTCCGCGATCGGCAGCCAGGCACCGTGGTAACCGCCGACCAGCACCGCCGACAGTGGTTGTTTCCCACCGTCCCGCCCAGGTTGTGTCGCCGGGCCACCGGCCAGTTCCAGCAGCCCACCGAGGCGAATGCCGTACGGCGCCTCGTAGACACCGGGCGTGGCGACGGCGCCGCCGATCGTGGCCAGGAACGAGCCCGGTTCGGCCTCGGTGCCCGACCGGCGGAACGCGGCCGGGCCCCGATGGGCGATCACGGCCAGGTGGGCCAGGGTCTCCACGTTCTGCACCAGCGTCGGCCTGCCACGCAGCCCGGACCGCACGACCAGGTCGACCTTGTCCGTCGGCAACGCCCGACGACCGGCGATCCGGGCGATCACGGCGGACTCCTCGCCCGCGACGAACGTGTCCGGCGCCTCGACGACGGTCACCGCGAACCGGTCGCGGCCCGCCCGATCGGCCAACGCCTGTCGCGCCCGGTCGGCGATTCGGGCGGGCACGTAGAGATAGCAGTCGTCGGCGCCAACCGCCTCCGCGGCCAGTTGCAGGCCGTCCAGCACCAGGTGCGGCGCCCTGGTCAGCAGGGTGCGGTCCTTGGCGCTGGCCGGTTCGCCCTCGGCGCCGTTGCCGATCACCACCGGACGCTCGCCGACCGCGACCGCGGCCAGCTTGCGCCACGTGGGGAAGCCGGCACCGCCCCGGCCGGTCAGCCCGGCCCGCTCCAGCAGCCCGATCAGCCGGCCGCCCGGTCCCTGCCAAGGCAGTTGCCCGGTTCGTCGCACGTGTTCGGACAGGCCGGCCGCGGCCAGCGACAGCAACGGTCCGGGGTGCATCATTGTGGCCGTCATCGGACACCGGCCAGTTCTGCTGTGACGACCTCGCGAGGCCGGGCGGCGAATCCGGTGGACAGCCGCCAGGCGACACAGGCCACCACGAGCCCGACGCAGCCCGCGGCGACCAGCCACAGCCAGAGACTGCCGTTGTCCGTGCCGGTGCCGAGCGTGTGCGCCACGGCCACCGGCCACGACAGGTAGGCCGCCCAGTGCACGAACCGCCAGACGCGGCGGCCGATGCGCTGCCGCAGCAGGCTGGTCACGAGCACCGCGACCAGCAGTTCCGCCGCGATCGTGCCCAACCCCAGCCAGAACGACCGGTACGGGCCCGCGAACGGCAGCACGACGTCCACCAGCCGCAGCGGCGCGTACGGGTCGAGCAGCATCGTGCCGACGTGGATGGCCAGGAACACCAACGACAACAGGCTCGCACCGCGATGCACCCAGGTCACGGCGAACCGCGGCAGGCCGAACACCGGGCGGGCCGACCGGGTCGCGATGCCCAGCGCCACGACCAGGCTGAACAGCACCAACGTCACCACACCGGTGCCACGGCCCAGGTACCACAACGCGTTCGTCATGATCCGTCCTCCGGCCAACCGCCGACCGTGCGCACCGAGCCGTCCGCCGCGACGAACCGGCCCGGCCGGTCCAGCCGAGCAGGCGCCGACAACCCCCGCACCAGCGCGGCCGTGCTGGCCGTATTGGCGTCCACACAGGACGGCGCGGCCACGGATACCGTGCGCCACACCGGATCCACCGGCTGACAGGTCCGCGGGTCGAGCACGTGGTGCAGCAGCCTGCCACCGCGTCGCCACCGGCGGCTGATCGTGCTCGACGTGGCCATGGCCGTTCCGGCGGCCAGCGCGACCGTGCAGCGCGGCTGGTCCGGACCGTCGGACACCAGCACCTGCCAGTCCGGGCCACTGCCCGCGGTCGCGATGTCGCCACCCAGGCTGACCAGCACGTCGGTCTCGCAGAATGTGTGAACCAGCGTGGCACACAGGTCGGCCGCGAACGCCTTGCCGACCGCGCCCAGGTCCAGCCGAACGCCCGGCGGGATCGTCACTTCCTCACCGTGCAGCCGAATCTGGTGCCAGCCGGGCGCTCGCCGGACCACCACCGGCGCGCTGCCGTCCGGGTCGACGACGGCCAGGTCCCGGTCGTAACCCAGGGACGCCATGGCGATGCCGATCGTGGGGTCGACGTCGCCGCCGGTCCACTCGGCCGCGGTGAGCGCGGCGTCGATCAGCGCCGCGAGCAGCGGGCTGACCTCGGTCGGCCGGCCGGGCGCCAGTTCGAGCCTGCGCAGTTCGGAGTCGGGCCGGAACCGGCTGCACGCGTCCTCGACGGCCGCCAGCACCGAGTCCACGATCCGCCGCGCCGCCGGCAACGTGCCCGGGTCGCGGACCACGATGCGCGCCGTGGTGCTCCAGATCGGCCACTGCGCGGTGTCCGGACCGAGCGGCAACAGGTCCAGTGTCGCCATGCCGATCACGACCCGGACGACTGGGCCTGCGGGATCGACCCGCTACCCGCATTGACGGTCGGCGTGCTGCCGGTTGACGTACTGCCGGTTGACGTACTGCCGGTCGACGTGCTGGTCGCCGTCGACGTGCCGCTCTTCGCCACGGTGTCCGCATGTGCGAGCACCGCCACCGTGCCCGATCCGACCACGCCCGCCGTGGCGAGCATCGCGGTGATCAGGCCTGCCCTGCGCAGGCCGCGCTCCCTGGCGTCCCTCGGTGTCTGCTGGTCCATGTCGACCAGCCTGCAAGCGGATACTGTGCGCCGACTGTGCCGACCGTGAGGGGAACCTGTGGCCGCCGGTCAGCTCGGCCGGCGCACCAGGAGCCCGGCGGCCCGGTAGACCGCGTCGATCACGCTCAGGTTCCGGATCGCGTCGGCCGGGTCGGTGAGCACCGGTTCGCCGTGGCGCACCGCGCCGACGAACGCGTCAAGTTGGTAGGCGTACGTGGGCCTGCGGGCCAGGTGCTCGGTTCGGCGGCCGTCATTCGTGCGCACCGAGATCCGGTGCCCCACCTGCGGCGCGAGTGGATTGCGGACCTTCAGCTCACCGCGCTCCCCCACCGCCCGCGCGCTGATCCGCAGCAGGTCCGTCGACCACAGCGAACACCTGATCCGGCCGGTGTGCCCTGCGGCGAACCGGAGTTCGGCACGCATCGCGCGGTCCACGTCGGCGCCGTGCAGTTCCGCCTTCGCGGACACCACCTCCGGCTCGCCGCCGCCGAGCAGCCGGACCATGTGCACCGCGTAACAGCCCGCGTCCATCATCGCGCCGCCTGCCAGGTCGAGCCGGTAGCGGATGTCGTGGAACCGGGGCAGCGGGAAGCAGACACTGGCCTCGACGTGCCGCAGCGCGCCGAGCTGGCCGGACGTCACGATCTCCAGCATGCGCATGGCGACCGGGTGATAGCGGTAGTGAAACGCCTCCATCACGACAAGACCGGACTTCACTGCCGCGTCCGCCACGACCTTGGCCTCGTCGGCGTTGGCGGTGAACGGTTTCTCGCACAGCACGTGCTTGCCGGCGTCGAGCGCAGCTATGGTCCAGCGGCCGTGCAGGCCGTTGGGCAGCGGGTTGTAGACCGCGTCCAGGCTCGGGTCGGCCAGCAGTGCGTCGTAGCTGTCGTGCACGGTCGGAATGCCGTGCTTGGCCGCGTATGCCCGCGCACGCACCCGATCGCGAGCCGCGACCGCGGCAACCACCACGTCCTCGCGTTCCCTGGCCGGTTTGATCAACGCGTTCGGCACGATCCGAGCCGCACCGAGCACACCGATTCGCAACGGATTCATCCGATCATCCTGGCACGGCGCCGAAATCTGTCACCGACGGCGGATACCCTCACCACCTCGCCAACACGGAGGCAGCCCCCACCGCTCCCGGGGGGCGTCCCCTTTCCAAAGTACCGCTTGTCAAGCCCCAAAAGGGGGGTTTGCCGAGAGCCTGTGGACAACCCGATTTGCTGTGGACAGCCGATTTGACTTCTATGGAGCGTGATGTGTCACTTACCCGCCAAGCAATCTCGGACGGAGCCGACTCACTGGGCTGGCGCTACGTGCTGGGCACCCTGTGCATGTCGGTACCCAGCACGTCGCTGAATCACTCGATCGAGATCGCGGCAGCCGCGGTCGCGGCCGGTGGCTCGAGCGCGGACGAACAACTGCGCGTCGACCCGCGACCGGACCGCGTCGACCTGATCCTCGGCGCCGATCTGGCGCTGGCCGAACGGATCTCGACGGCTCTGGCCGAACAGGTCCCAGCCGCCGTGCCCGGACCGCGCGGCCGGTCGGTGCAGCTGCTGGAGATCGGCATCGACGCGCTGGACATCCCCGCGATCCTGCCGTTCTGGCGAGCGGTGCTGGCATACGTCGGCGAGGACGGCGACCTGGCCGACCCGGTCGGGCAGGGCCCGGCGATCTGGTTCCAGCAGATGACCGAACCGCGCCCGCAACGCAACCGGATCCACTTCGACGTCTCCGTCCCGCACGACGAAGCGCCGGCCCGGATTCGCGCCGCACTCGACGCGGGCGGCGTCCTGGTGTCCGATGCGCACGCGCCGGCATGGTGGGTCCTGGCCGACGCCGAAGGCAACGAAGCGTGCGTCAGCACCTGGCAGGGACGAGACTGAGCAGTCATGTCGAGAACGCGCCGCCCGCTCCGTTCAACGGATGACGGCGCCACCACGGGCGCCACGGGAGACGAGGAACCGGACATGAAGTTTCTGTTGCTGCAGAACTACCAGGGCGGGATCGGCTGCGACGTGCCCATGTCGGACTGGGCGCCCCAGGACATCAAGGCCCACATCGACTTTCAGCACACGGTCAACAAGGAGCTCCTCGACAAGGGCGAGTTGGTGGACGCCCAGGGCCTGGCAGGCCCGGAGCTGGCCAAGTTCGTGACGTTCGACGGCGTCGGCTCCCCGGTGGTGACCGACGGACCGTTCGCGGAGGCGAAGGAACTGCTGGCCGGCTACCGGATGGTGGACGTCGAGTCGGCGGCGCGTGCCGTCGAGATCGCCGCCCGGGTCTCGGCCGCGCCGGGACCGAACGGCGTGCCGATCCAGCAGCCGATCGAGGTGCGGCAGGTGATGAGCGCGCCGAGCATCGATCTGTGACCGAACCGCCGATCGAGGACCTGTTGCGCGAACTGGCGCCGCAGGTCCTCGGTGCGGTCGTCCGCCGGTTCGGCGACTTCGACGCCGCGGAGGACGCCGTGCAGGAGGCGCTGCTCGCGGCCGCGCAGCACTGGCCCGACGATGGCGTTCCGGTCGCGCCGCGCGGCTGGCTGATCCAGACCGCCGAGCGACGGATGATCGACCAACTGCGGAGCGAGCACGCCCGGCGCCGCCGTGAGGATGTCGCGGTACTGCGCGAGCCGTCCGCGGCGCGCGTCACCGATCAGGACGACACGTTGGCCCTGCTGTTCCTGTGCTGTCACCCGGCGCTGACGCAGGCGTCGGCGATCGCGCTGACGTTGCGGGCGGTCGGCGGACTCACCACGGCCGAGATCGCGAACGCGTTCCTGGTGCCGGAAGCGACCATGGCCCAACGGATCAGCAGGGCGAAACAACGGATCAAGTCCTCCGGTGTGCCGTTCGGGATGCCCGCCGCCGACGAGCGGTCGGCACGGGTGCGGTCGGTGCTGCGCGTGCTGTACCTGGTGTTCAACGAGGGTTACACCAGCAGCGCGGGCCACCACCTGCACCGCACCGAGCTGTCCGGCGAGGCGATCCGCCTGGCCAGGCTGGCGCACCGGGTGCTGCCGGCGGACGGCGAGGTGACCGGCCTGCTCGCGCTGATGCTCCTCACCGACGCCCGGCTCCCCGCCCGCACCACGGCGGACGGGGAGCTGATCCCGTTGGCGGAACAGGACAGAACGCGGTGGGACCACGACCTGATCGCAGAAGGCAACGACCTGATCCTCGGCGCGGTGGCCGGCGGCGCCGTCGGCGAGTACCAACTCCAGGCGGCCATCGCGGCCGTGCACGACGACGCGCCACGGGTCGATGACACCGACTGGCCGCAGATCCTCGGCCTGTACGGCCTGTTGGAACGCATGACCGGCAACCCGATGGTGTCCCTCAACCGAGCCATCGCGGCCGCCATGGTGTCCGGACCACAGGCCGGCCTGACCCTGCTCGACGCACTCGACGAACGCCTGGCCGGCCATTACCGACTCGACGCCGTCCGCGCGCACCTGCTCGAGATGGCCGGCGACACCGCCACGGCACTGCGCCACTACCGCGCCGCCGCGAGCCGCACGACCAGCATCCCGGAACGGAACTACCTGACCACCAAGGCCGCCCGCCTCAGAACCCAGCCCTGATCTACTCGTCCACTACTTAAAGTCACGATTGCGCGTGAGATCACGCCCCTAGAGATCAACTTCCTCACCCGTTTGGGTGAAAGTGTGACCCTAGGTGTCCAAAGACCCTAGAGGCGTCCCCGCCAAGTCGGCCACGATGTGCGAGCAACAAACACAGAGCGCGCGAATGGCACAGGTGACACGTGGCGAACGGTCGCGAGAAATGGGGTCCACGACCATGAGGCTCAGTTCGGTCGCGCAACACGCCCCCAGCCCCACGGACCGGCAGCCGGCCGGCGTCACGATCACCTCCAGCACGACAGCGGTACTCACCGTCGGACCCGTACGCCGCCAGAGCA
>DASXXM010000009.1:0-8749 GCA_036503065.1 Pseudonocardiaceae bacterium
ACGAGCGGTGCCCGCGTTCGCGCTCGGACTCACCCCGTCCGACGGCTCGGCGTTCGACGAGCCGATGGCCACTGCGACCGAAGACGTCGACGGCGGTCACATCCCGATGACCGACGATCCGGTCGTGTTCACCGGCGGCACGCCAACCGGCGGCGACGACAGCGGAACGCTACCGCCGACCGCCTTCTAGCCACGACCGCTGTGGTGCACGGCATCGCCGTGCACCACAGCGGGCCAACTGTTGGTGCGACAGGTTGTGTCGCACGTCATATCAGTCCGGGATGACGTCGGCGGTTGGCACGACGACGCCGAACAGATCGGAGATCGCGGCCAGGCTGGCGGCGTGCAGGACACTCGCGGGTATGGGCAAGCCGTCCGGACCGGGCAACGCCCTGGTCGCCGTCGCCGCGGCTACGACTGCCGGCCGGTAGCCGAGGCTGTACGCGCCCCGAGCCGTGGAGTTCACGCACATGTGGGTCATGAATCCCGCGAGGATCAGGTCACGTCCTGGTGCGGCCCTCAACCGCTGGTCCAGATCCGTGCCGGTAAAGGAGTTCGGGAAGTGTTTGACGATCACCGGTTCGTCCGCACGCGGTGCGACCCGGTCCACGATCTGGCCGATCTCCGCCTGCACGTCGTAGTACGAGCCCGGCCCGCTGTCATGTGCGATGTGCAGGATGGGTATCCCGGCGCTACGGGCGCGGTCGAGCAACTCCGCCGCGTGATCCAGCGCCGGCTGGGCCCCTTCCAGTTCCATCACGCCACGTGTGTAGGTGTTCTGGTAGTCGATCATGATCAGGGTCGAGTCGGCCAACCGAGCCGGTTGGTCGCCCAGCCCGACCAGTTGCCGCAACGTGGTGTTCTGTGTCACTGAGGTCTCCTGCTCAGGTCGGCCTACATCCAGCCAGCTTCAACGTCTTCAACACTATCCGTGATGAACCGACCGCACACACCGGACAAGGGTGGTCGTGATCCGAGGATCACGACCACCTTGTGGTGGTACCGGCGAATCAGGCGTCCGCGGACACCGTTTCGGTCACTGCCGCGGTCGCGGCGGGGACCACGGGTGCCGGCGCCGCTGTCATGCGGTGGCGCAGGTACAGGTTGTTGCAGATCAGCGCGGACGCGGTGATCGCGGCGCCGACGATCTGCATCGTGGCCGGCACCTTCCCGGTCAGCGCGGAGATGATGAACGCGGTCACCGGGACGACGTCCATGAACAGCACGCCGTTGAGCGGGGTCAGGATCTTGTTGCCGTAGTTCCAGGCCAGCACGCCGACGAAGCCCGCGACCAGGGACATGTAGGCCAACTCCGGCAGGATGCCGACGACCTGGCCCGCACCGGGCATGCTGATCGCGCCGACGCCCAGCAGCACAGCCGTGATCGCCACGGCGCTGGTCAGGCCGAGGCCGGTGGTGACGGTGGTGTACTTCACCGGGGACCACTTCGGGAAGAACGCCGCACCCACGGTGTAGATGACCCAGCACAGCGCGCCCAGGATGATCAGCAGGTCGGCACGATAGGCGCTCGGGTTGCCGAACAGGCCGGCCACGTTGCCCTTGGTGATGACGAGGACCACGCCGACGAACGACATCAGGATGAACACCAGCGCGCCCTTCGGCGGGACCGCCCTGCGCACCGCCCAGTTGACCAGGAAGCCGAGCATCGGCATGGTCGCCATCATGATGGACGCGATCAGCGCGCCCTCCGCGCCGAGCAGCTTCTGGCCCAGGAAGACCAGGAACTGGAATCCGGCGAACCCCGCGGTGCCGAACGCCCAGGCCAGCACCGGCCGCTGCCCCTTGATGTTCAGTCCCGCGCGGCCTTCGGTGCGCAGCAGCACGGCGAGGAACACCAGCCCGGCGATGCCGTAGCGCATGCAGGTGAACGTGAACGGGTCGATGCTACGCAGCGCGGCGGTCATCACGGGGAACATGCCGCCCCACGACACCGTCGCGATCAGGCACAACAGGACGCCACGTGAGTACTTGGTGGCCATTGTGATGGAACTCCAATGTGGTGTGAGGAAGAGAGCGGGCGCCGGGCGGCGCCCACCGATCGGACACAAAGGTCGTGCTGTCGTAGGGACTGCGTCATCAGCGAACCGGCGAGCGGATCATCGAACACAGTGCGGCTGACTCGCGCCGCGAGGTGGCCGCATCAGGCCGTCGCGACGGCGTTCTCGGTGCGGGAGCTACGCATCAGCTCACGCAGGTTGGTGACCCGGACCTTGCCGGTCGGGCTGTAGGGCACGGTCGGGACCTGGCGCACCCGGGTGAGCACACCGGCGGTGAAACCGGCCGCCGCCGCGGCCACCTCGTCCGCCGTCACCGGCTGGGTGGGATCGATCGTGTAGGCGATGCATACCCGTGGCCCGTCCTGTTCGTGGCTGGTCAGTACGACCGTGTCGGCGACCGGGAGCACGGCCTTCAGGTGCGACTCCAGGCCGATCACGTCCACATGCCGCGCGCTGGCCGGCAGGTCGCGGGCGGTGAGGTGCAGCCGGCCGCCGGTGTCCAGCCGGCCGCTGTCCGCGGTCACCCAGACGCTGTCGCCCCTGTCCAGGTCGACCATGGGCGCCGGTGCCATGGCATATCCGTCGGCCAGCATGTAGCTGCGGATCGCGACGCGGCCGACGGTCTCCGCCGGCACCGGCCGGTTCTCCTCATCGAGGATCACGATGTCGTTGCCGGGGAAGGGAAGTCCGGCTGTCGTCGGGTGCGTGGTCAGCTCGTCGGCCACGGTCAGCGTGTTCAGGCCGGTCTCGGTGGTCCCGTAGTAGACGTGCAGGACGTCGCCGAGCAGCCGACGGCTCTGCTCGATCAGGCCGCCGGACACGTGCCGGCCACCCGTGACGACCCAACGCAACGCCACCGGCGGCACGGTCGGCTGCGCGTCGATGTGGTCCAACAGCGCCTGCAACGTCGGTGGCACCGCGAGCGTCGCGGTCACACCCTCGGTGGTCAGGGCGCGCAGGACGCTCGCCGGGTCGTTCTGGCCCACCACGACGACCGTGGCGCCATGGGTCAGGAAGATCTTGGCCCAGCCCGGCCCCGACGCGTGGTACAGCGGCACGGTGTTCAGGTAGACGTCATCGGGGGTGATGCCGAAGAAGTCCGTGACGTCCTGCTGCCGACGTGCCTCGAAGGACTTCGACCGCAGCACCAACTTCGGCGCACCGGTCGTGCCGGACGTGAAACCGAGGCCCTCGAACGGAACCGTGACCCAGGACGCGGTGTCCACCGGTGTGTCGACCAGCGACTGCCACGTCACCACGTCCGACCGGTTCTCCGGCGCTTTACCGGACGTGGTGACGCTGTCCGGTAAGCAGATCAATGTTGGTCTGGTCGCCAACTCGGTCCGCTCGGCGAGCAGCTCGAGCGCGGCGTTCGCCAGTTCCCACCTGGCGGCGGACACGATGAGTACGGCGGGCTGAATCTGGCGCAGGCACGTGGCTATGTGCGCAACGGGCAACGAGTCGTCGACACCCACCAGCGGCAACCCGATCGTGGCCGCGGCACCCTGTAGTACGGCGATCTCCCACCGATTCTCGGCCAGGAACGCGGCGCGGAGCCGGTGACCGCGTTGCGCGGTCAGCAGGCCGGTCAACCCGGTCGCGGTGTGTGCGACCAGGTCCGACAGCTGCGCCCAGCTGACCCTGTGACCCGCGACGAGATCGACGAGCGCGGTGTCCGACGGCCGGGCAGCGGCATGCGCGGCGATAGTGCCGTGTTTGATCATAACGGTGCAAGCCTCCACGTAATATGAGCGTAGTTGTGTGCACTACATTCGGAACGTCGCCGCGAGTTTGCCCCGACATTGCGTTACGTCCCGTCCAACAAAACCGGTGCGTGCATCCGTCCACGCCCCGGATGGCCCTATTGGAAATAGCAATGAGGGCGGTCGATGGTGACCAAAGCCACATTCAGACCTGGAACACGGCGGCGCCGGCGCCGGTGAGCTCACGCAGGTGCCGGACCTGTCCTGGCTGCAGTCGCTCGCCGGGCACGGTCAGCGGAATGCCCGGCGGATACGCGACGAGAAAGCCGCCACCGCCGGTTCCGCCCGGTGTCGGCACCGGTCGGGGCGCGATGTCCAGCGCGATCTCACACAACGCCGTGACGAGTTGGTCGAACACTTCCGCTGTGACGCCGATATGCAGGTGCAGCAACAAGCCCGACCGCACCGAGCGGCCGACATACAACCCGTAGTCCCGGATCAGCCGCACCCGCAGTTCCTCGCCGCTCATCAGCGCGGGGTCGACGCCCAGCATCACCTTGGTCGGGTCGGCCGTGGCCCATCGGTCACCGCAGGCGGACTCGACGATCGTGAACGACTCCAGCCGGGGATCGTTCGCGACGAGTTCCCGCAGTACCCGGCCGTGCCGCAGCGACCGCTCCACCAGTTCCTCCCCCTCCAGTTCGGCCTGCGCGCGGGCGAGGTCCAGGCTGGCCAGGATCGGCAGGCTCGGGCTGGTGGTGTGATGCCGGTACAGGGCGCAGCCCGCGGCGTCGATGAATGTCTGGTCGCCCAGGATGTGCAGGTAGGAGGCCTGCCGGAGGGCGCTCATCGACTTGTGCGCCGAGTGACTGACCAGCACGCGTAATCGCTTGTCCTGGTGTGCGGTGCGCAGCGCTCGCGCCCCGACCAGCGCGGTGCCGGCGCGCAGTGTCGGGTGGAAGTAGTGGATGGCCGACCACGCCTCGTCCACCAGCACACTGACCGTGTCGGTGTACCGAAGCAGTTCGGCCAGCGCACCGGGCACGTCGATGCGAGTGCCGTCGTAGCCGGCGGCCGTCAGCACGACGGCATCGAACGGCACCCCGGCCGCCGCCGCTGCCCGGTATCGGTCGAGCAGGTCGTCGAGGTCGGCCCAGCTGCGGCCATGCTCGTCGGAGCGCTGCCGGGAGTACGTGGTCGCCACGTCCGGGCGGTCCACGGCGAAGTGGATGGACTGGTGACTGCTGCGGTCCACCAAAAGCCGCACCGGCCGGCCGATGGCCGTGTCCGCCGTGCGGATCAGCGTCTCCAGCGCGATCGTGTTGGCCAGGGTTGTGCCACCCGTGACGAACATGGTCGCGTCGGCGTCGAACGCCGTCGCCGCCAACCGCTGCGCCTGCGCCAGACAGGCGCGCGGCCGGAAGAACGAGTCGAGCGCGGGAGCGGAATACGACACCTCCGATGCGAGGTAGTCCGCTCCGGTCAGGGCAAGGAACTTGTCTCGCAGCGCGGAACCGGCCACGGAATGTCCGCCGGACAACGGCAGGGCGTGCAGCGAACCGGCCGCGTTCGCGGTCACGCGCTGCAACGCGTCGGCGAACGGAGTGCGGACCGTGCGTGCGCCTGCACGTGGTCTGTCGGCGTCCGGCGAAACCGGCGCCTCCCCCATCTCCACAATGTCCTCCAGAGCACTCGGAATCTTTCTTGCACTCGGAGCACAACCGCGACACCAAGACAGTTATTCAAGGCCCCACAATGGCCTCATCAATCGATGTGCGGTGACTTCGCTCACTTGATGTTGACACCCCCGGCGCTACGCCTCCAAATGGGCTATCCGGCGCAAATCTGTGGCAACTTGACAACAGAAGCCATGTGACGCGAGCCACTACGTGTACCGACGCCGGCCTCCCTGCACGTCGTGACGGTGTGCGGCCGGTTATCCTCGACAACCGCGGCAACCACGAGAGGTCGAGGGTGGACGGGCGAAATCGAAAGCGGGACGTCCGGTTGGACATCGCCGTGCAGGCGGGTCGGGGCGCGAGCTGGCTGTCGCCGAAGCTCGGGCGGGGCGGCGGGTCGATGATCGGTGGCCGCGTCACGTTGGCGCTGGACCACTCCGCGCTGGCGAAGCTGGCGGCCGACCTCGCCGTCGTGCTTGTCTCCGGTACCAACGGTAAGACCACCACCAGCCACCTGCTCGCCGCGGCGCTGCGGACGATCGGGCCGGTCGCGCACAACAGCGCCGGGGCCAATATGTCCGAGGGCATCGTGGCCGCGCTGTCCGCGCACCGGTCCGCGCGGTTCGCGGTGATCGAGGTCGACGAGCTGCACCTGGGCGACGTGGCCAAGGCCGTGCACCCGGTCGCGGTGGTGCTGCTCAACCTCAGCCGCGATCAGCTCGACCGGGGCAACGAGGTGCGCAACGTCGCCACCCGATTGTCCAACGCCCTGGTCCAGCACCCGAACACGACCGTCATCGCCAACGCGGACGACCCGATGGTGGTCTGGGCCGTGCATCCCGCGGCCCACCCGCTGTGGGTGTCGGCGGGTGTCGGCTGGACCGGCGACGTCACCGTCTGCCCGCGATGCGGCCGCAGTCTCTCGATGAACCAGGCGCAGTGGGCGTGCACGTGTGGGCTGGCCAGGCCGATTCCCACCTGGACGGCCGCGGACGGCGCGGCCATCAGTGGCTACACCCGGATCCCCGTGCACCTGCGGCTGCCGGGGCGGTTCAACCTGGGCAACGCCGTGATGGCCATGGCCGCGGCGGCAGTGCTCGGCGTCGAGCCGGGCGCCGCGGCCGCGGCGATGGGCGCGGTGGACCAGGTCGAGGGCCGCTACAGCACCGTGCGGCGCGGGCCGCACGAGCTGCAACTGCTGCTCGCGAAGAACCCGGCCGGCTGGGCCGAGACGCTGGCGCTGATCGACCCGTCGCACCACCTGATGGTGATGATCAACGCGCGGGGCGCCGACGGCCGCGACACGTCGTGGCTGTGGGACGTGCCCTTCGAGCAGGTCCGCAACCGTGCGGTGGCGGTGTCCGGCGAGCACGGCGCCGACATCGGCCTCCGCCTGTCCTACGCGGGCATCGAGCACGTCACCGTGTCCGACCCGCTCGCCGCGATCGAGATGCTCCCGCCGGGCAAGGTCGACGTGGTCGCCAACTACACCGCGTTCCACCAGCTGCGGCGAGCACTCGCGGCAGCGCCCGCGCCCGCCGCGAACGGAGGGTACGGATCATGACCGAACTGTCGATCGGCGTGCTGCTGCCCGACGTGCTGGGCACCTACGGTGACGTCGGCAACGCCACGATCCTCGCCCAGCGAGCCAGGTGGCGCGGCATTCCCGCCCGGATCCAGCTGGTCACGGCCCAGACCGCGCCGCCGACCACCTGCGACATCTACCTGCTTGGCGGCGGCGAGGACACCGCGCAGCTGTTCGCGGCGGACTGGCTCGCCCGCAACCGCGCGTTGATCACCGCGTTGGGCACCAGCGCGATCACCCTGGCGGTCTGCGCAGGCCTGCAGATCCTCGGCCGGTCAATGGCCGACCAGCAGGGGCGGGTCAGCGCGGGCCTGGGCCTGCTGGATCTCGTCACCGCGCCGCTGCCCGCCCGCGCCGTCGGCGAGGTGGTCTCGACGTGCACGGTGCCGGGCGTCGACGTCCTCACCGGCTTCGAGAACCACATGGGGTGCACCACGCTCGGGCCCGGCACCTACCCGCTCGGGCAGGTCCGGACGGGCACCGGCAACGGCTCGCCGGACGCGGCCGGGGTCGCGGGCGAAGGGGCGCTCACCGACCGGATCATCGGCACGTACATGCACGGCCCGGCGTTGGCCCGCAACCCGTCGCTCGCCGACTACATCCTGCACCGTGCCACCGGCCTCGCGCTCGCCCCGGTCGACCTGCCCGATCAGGCCGCGGTTCGCCAGCAGTACCTCAAGCAGACCGCGGGCGCCCACCGGTAATGCCCCCGACTACGATGCGTTAGTGGCAGGCGATATCGGGACCGAGATCGGCAGCAGGGTGGTCCGGGCGTTGCGCACCGCACTGGACGTCGAGGTGTCACTCGACGACACGCTGATCCGGCCGTCCACCCGCCCCGGCGTCGACTACCAGTGCAACGTGGCGATGAGCCTGGCCAAGACCGTCGGACGGACGCCGAGGCAGGTCGCCGACGCGATCGTGGCCACGCTGGACGCGGGCGATCTCCTCGAACCGCCCGAGGTGAGCGGTCCCGGCTTCATCAACTTCGTGGTGCGGCCGGACTGGCTGGCCACGGCGGTGGCGGCGCTGGTCGGCGACGAACGGCTCGGCGTGCCCACCGTGGCCCGGCCGCGGCGGTTCGCGCTGGACTACTCCAGCCCCAACGTGGCCAAGGAGATGCACGTCGGGCACCTGCGCACGATGATCATCGGCGACGCGCTGCTGCGGCTGCTGCGGTTCGCCGGGCACGAGGTCACGCCGCACAACCACATCGGCGACTGGGGCACCCCGTTCGGAATGCTCATCGAGCACCTGATCGACGCCGACGGGGACGGCGGCACGCACACCATCAACGACCTCAACGGCTTCTACCAGGAAGCGCGCCAGAAGTTCGACAGCGACCCGGAATTCGCCACCCGCGCGCGGCTGCGGGTGGTGGCGCTGCAGAGCGGCGACGAACAGACGCTACGGCTGTGGCAGGGCCTAGTGGACGAGTCGGCCCGGCACTTCGCGGCGGTCTACGACCTGCTCGGCGTCCAACTGACCGCCGACGACATCTACGGCGAGAGCTTCTACAACCCGATGCTGGCAGACACCATCGACGACCTGGAGCGCAAGGGCCTGACCCGGCTCAGCGACGGTGCGGTGTGCCTGTTCCCGCCGGGATTCACCAACCGGGAGGGCGAACCGCTGCCGCTGATCCTGCGCAAGAGCGACGGCGGCTACGGCTACCACGTGACCGACCTGGCGACGGTGCGCTACTGGATCGACAAACGCGGCATGACCGACCTGCTCTACGTGGTCGGTGCACCGCAGGCGCAA
>DASXXM010000010.1:0-5685 GCA_036503065.1 Pseudonocardiaceae bacterium
CGGACGGCGCTCTGCGCCACCCGCTCATCGACATGTCCCGCGATCCCACGCCGGGTGTGGCCGACCACGCCGCGCCCGAGGACGACAACGAGGAAGCCGAGTAACCGCGGGCCTCAGCCGGCGAAACGGCTGAGGCTGCGCACGAAGAGCCCAGCGGGGCGCCATGGCAGGCGGTTCCGTTGGGCTCTTCGGTGGATGCGCTGCTCCGGCGGCGTACACCTCCGGTCATGGTGGCTGTGGACGGCCGCGATGCCGGCGAGAAGACCACGCTCAGCGGTCGCATCGCCGCGCTGGTCCCGAACAGCGCGGTCGTCCACACCGATGAAATGGCGTGATCCGCATGCTTGTCAGACCGTGGTGTGGCGGGCGGCCGGCGGTAGGTCGCGGTCATCGGCTGTTGGCCAGTCCGCGGGTTTGCCGAGTGGGGCCAGTTCGGCCAGTTGCAGTCGGCACCATGGGGAGATCGGTTGCTCGCCGGTGGCGACCTGGTCGATGAGCTCGTCCCACGGTGTCCAGCGGATGGCTTCGACCTCGGCACGGTTGGGGGTGGGCCGGTCGTCGGTGTGGGCGCGGAAGACCGGGCACATCTCGTTCTCCACCATCCCGTTGTCCATCACCGCGCGGTAGCGGAACCGGGGGAGTACCAGGCTGAGTTCGGTCACGCCGACGCCGAGTTCGTCGCGCAGCCTGCGGCGCACCGCGTCGGCCATGTCCTCACCGGGGGACGGGTGGCCGCAGCAGCTGTTCGTCCACACGCCGGGCCAGGTCTTCTTGGCCAACGCGCGTTGGCTGAGCAGCAGCCGGTCGTCGCGGTCGAACAGGTAGCAGGAGAACGCCAGGTGCAGCGGCGTGTCGATATGGTGCACCGTCGCCTTGTCGGCCGTCCCGATCGCGTTGCCCGTCCCGTCCAGCAGGATCACGTGTTCCACGCGCACCAGTATGGTCACTGGTGCGCGAAGGTGCGCCGGTAGTCGTTCGGGGCGATGCCGACGACCCGGTGAAAGTGGTGGCGTAGCAGGGCCGAGGTGCCGAAACCGGCCGCGTCGGCGATGTCGTCGACGCCGAGTCGGGTTTCCTCGAGCAGCCTGCGGGCGTGCAGCACGCGTTGCATGGTCAGCCACCGGTGCGGTGTGGTGCCCGTCTCGGCGACGAACCGCCGGGCGAAGGTCCGTTCGGACAGGTTGGCATGGCTGGCCAGTTCGGCCACGGTGTGGTCGTCGCGCAGGTTGGCCAGCATCCAGACCAGCACCGGTTGCAGGCTGTCGCCGGTGCACTCGGGCACCGGCAGCTCGACGAACTGCCGCTGGCCGCCCTCGCGCTGCGGCGCGACGACCATCCGGCGGGCGATCGCGTTGGCCGGGCCCGCACCGAGTTCGCGCCGCACCAGGTACAGGCAGGCGTCGATGGCGGCGGCGGTGCCGGCACTGGTGATGATGTTGCCGTCGTCCACGAACAGCACGTCCGGATCGAGGTCGGCGGCCGGGAACCGGCTGGTGAACTCGGCGGCGTGCCGCCAGTGCGTCGTGCACCGCCTGCCGTCCAACAGGCCGGCTTCTGCGAGCAGGAAGGCGCCGCTGCACACCGACAGCACGATGGCGCCACGGTCGGCGGCGGCACGCACGGCAGCCAGCACGGCAGGCGGGTAGTCCACCCGGACGTCGAACGCGGGCACCGCGACCAGGTCGGCACGAGCGAGGCCGGCCAGGCCGTGGTGTGGCGTGAGCGTGACGCCGATGCCGGTGGTCAGCGGCTCGCCGGGGCGCTCGCCGCACACCAGGAACTCGAACGCCGGCACGCCCTCCTCGGTTCGGTCGATGCCGAACACCTCGCTGAGCACACCCAGTTCGAACGGCGCGATGCCATCGATCAGGACGACGGCGACGGTCCGCAGCATGCCACCACCCTACTTGGCAGGATCTTGTTGTGCAATGTCAGAGCTGCCACTGTTGGCGGGATGTCTACGAGCGCATAGTTAGTGCCATGACAGCGACAATCATCTTCCTCCTGGCCGTGAGTGCGATCGGCTTCGTCGTGGATCACCACCACCGCGGCAACCGCGACCGGTTCGTCCCGGCCGACGACCGGGACACCGAACGCGTCCGCATCGAGCTGAGCGCGACGAACGCGCACGCCGACGATCAGTACCGTGGGCGGCATGGTCCAGCCAGGGCACACTTTGGTGGTTCTTCGGCACGCTAAGTCGGCCTGGCCGGCGGGTGTCGCCGACGCGGCCCGGCCGTTGGCCGAACGCGGCGAGCGGGACGCGCCGGCCGTCGGCCGCTGGCTCCGCGACCACGTGCCCGGCATCGACCTGACGGTGTGCTCGCCCGCGGTCCGGACCCGCCAGACCTGGCGCCTTGCCGCCGCCCAACTCGACGGCACCCCGGCCTTCCGGCTCGACGAGCGGATCTACGACGCCGACGTCGACGACCTGCGGTCCGTCCTGCGCGAACTCCCCGACACGGCGCGGACAGTGGTGCTGGTCGGCCACAATCCCGGACTCTCGGACCTCGTGCACGTGCTCACCGGGGACCGCGCCGAGCTGAAGACGTCGTCGGTCGCGGTGCTGCGCGGACCGGACCGGTGGACCGACCTCGACCGGGGCGCGGCCGAGTTGGCCGAGTTCGAGACACCGCGCGGACCCATCGCCTGACCGGTCGTCGCGCTCAGTAAGGAGCCCTACCGCCGGATCAGGTGTCGTGCCCAGCGGGGGAGGCGACCGGGCCGGGGTTGGCCGACCGTGGCGGCACCGCCGATCAGGACCTGTCCGCCGGGTCCGGATGTCACGACGTCGGCGACGACGCAGCTGATGTTGTCCGGGCTGTGCAGCCGTTTCGCCTCGTCGATCAGGCGGGCGACCACGGCGGCCGGGTCGGGGATGGTCGTCAGGGCTTCGTGCAGGATGTCGGGGCCGACGACACAGGTCACACCGTCGGAGCAGAGCAGGTAGCGGTCGCCGGCCGCCGCCTGGTGTACCGACAGGTCCGGTTCGGCCGCGCCGCCCGTCTGGAGCGCGCGCATCAGGGTTGAGCGGCGTGGATGGGTTTCGGCCTCCGCCGCGGAGATCTGCCCGTCGTCCACCAGGGTCTGGACCAGGGTGTGGTCCCGGGTGAGCCGGCTGAGTGTGTCGTCGCGCACCAGGTAACCGCGTGAGTCGCCGACATGCGCGATGCCGAACGTGACACCTGTCCACAGGAACGCCGTGAGCGTGCTGCCCATGCCGGTAAGCTCCGCGTCGCCATCGGCCAGGTCGGTCAGGCGGCGCTGCACCCTGGCGACCGTCGTGCCAAGGAGCGGCAGCGGATCGGCAGCGGCGGCGCGGCCGCCGGTCGTGCGCAGGTGCTGGTCCAGTTCGGCCAGGATGCCGACCGTGACCGCACTGGCCACCTCGCCGTGCGCGTGGCCGCCCATGCCGTCCGCGACCGCGAGCAGGCGCGGGCTCGCGAACACCGAGTCCTCGTTGACCGGACGCGCGATGCCGGTGTCCGAGCCGATGGCGTACCGGAGTCCGAGCCCTTGGCGGTTCCTCATGGCTCCAGTAAATCAGTGGTTGACTCGGTTCACAAGCAAAATGCCTGTGGATCGATGATGCAGTATGATCGCTGGAATGAACGAGAACACCACCGTCAACGCGGCCGACATCGCACGGCTGGTCGACGTGGGGCGGCAGGCGGTGAGCAACTGGCGGCGCCGGCACGAGGACTTCCCCCAGCCGGTCGGCGGCACTGCGTCCAGCCCGTTGTTCTCGCTGCCCGAAATCGAGGAGTGGCTGCGGCGCAACGGAAAGACCTACCGGGTCTCGCTGGCGGACCGGACCTGGCAGTGGCTGCGCGCGGCAGGCGACGACCTGCGCCTCGGTGAACTGGTCGCCCTGGCAGGCGCGCTGCTCGCGGACGTCAACCAGACCCCGCTGCGCCCGGCGACCCGCACCGGGGACTGGCGCCGCCTGTCGATGGATCCGATGATGCCCAGCGGCGACTGGCGCCGCGTGTCGGCAGATCCGGCGCTGACCGACCTGGTCACCGAGTTCGCGGCCGAGCAGGGTCCGGCCGGCGCGTTCGAGATCCTCTGCACCCGGTACCTGGAAGCGCACTCACGGCAACTCGCCGTCACCCCGCCGGACATCACCGAACTCATGGCGGACCTGGCCGCTGACGCCGATTCCGTGCTCGACCCGGCCTGTGGGCTCGGTTCGCTGCTGCTGGCGTCCCGCGGCCGGCAGCAGCTCGGCCAGGAGCTGAGCGACAGCGGCGCGATGATCACGGCGGCTCGGCTGCGGCTGGCCCCTGGCCGGGTGGCGACGGTGGTGGCCGGTGACGCACTGCGGCAGGACGGCTATCCCGGCGAGGTGTTCGACGCCGTGCTGTGCGACCCGCCGTTCAACGAGCGGACCTGGGGCCATGCCGAGCTGACCGGCGACCCGCGCTGGGTGCACGGGCTGCCACCCCGTGGCGAGTCCGAACTGGCCTGGGTCCAGCACTGCCTGGCGCACGCCCGGCCGGGCGGCCTGGTGGCGATCCTGATGCCGCAGGCCGCCGCCAGCCGCCGGCCCGGCAAGCGGATCCGGGGCAACCTGCTGCGCGCGGGCGCACTGCGCGCGGTCGTCTCGTTGGGTTCGGCCGGTCCGGACCTCTGGCTGCTGCGCCAGCCGAGACCGGGGGAGCGGCCGCCGTCGCACCTGCTGATCATGTCCGCCGAGCACGACCTGACCGCGGTGGCCCCGGCGTGCCGCTACCACCTCGCCAATCCCGACGGCACCAACTGGGACGGCACCGACCGGAACAGCCCGGGCGAAACCCGAGTGCCGATCATCGACCTGCTCGACGACGACGTGGACGTCAGCCCGGCCCGGCGCAGGCGGCCGGACGGCCGGCAGCTCGCAGACGAGTTCGCCGCCGCCCTCACGAAACTGCGCGCCGCCGTACCGGACCCGCCCGACCTGGTGCCGCTGGAGCAGCGCAGGGACCTGCCGACGACCACGCTCGGCGAGCTGGCCAGGGCGGAGCTGATCGGCATCCAGCACGCCCCGGCCCGCACCGCAGCCGACGATTCTGCCACCGATGCCGGCGACCTGCCGCTGCTCACCGCGGACGACCTGGCGGCCGGCCGGCCGCCGTCCGGCCGGACCGCGGCGGAACCGGGCCAGGTCACGGTCCGCGTCGGTGACGTGGTGGCGTCGGTACTGGGCGCCGCCCGGGTGATGACCGAAGGCGGCGCGGTACTCGGCCCGTACCTGACGCGCTACCGCGTCGATCCGGCGCGGCTGGACCCTGACTACCTGGCCGGGCTGCTGCGGTCCGCGGACACCCATCCGGGCGCCAGCCGGGTGGACGCGCGGCGGCTGCGGGTGCCCCGGCTGCCACTGGCCGAACAGCGTGCCTACGGGGACGCGTTCCGCAGGCTGACCGAGCTGGAGGACGTGCTGCGGGCCGCGGTCGCGGCGGGTGGCACGCTGGTCCGGCTAGGCTTCGACGGACTCATCGCCGGTCACCTCCGGCCCGCTCAGTAAGTCAGCCACGCAGTAACGGCGGACCCGCCGGGAGAGCCGGGAGGACGGATGCTCATCGCCGACCGATACGAGCTCGAGGACCTGCCGCTCGGCCAGGGCGGCATGGGCGCCGTGTACGGCGGTCACGACAAGCACCTTGGCCGGCGGGTCGCGGTCAAGTTCCTGCACCTGCCCGG
>DASXXM010000011.1:0-3597 GCA_036503065.1 Pseudonocardiaceae bacterium
CGGCGCCGACCTGGTGGCCGACGTGCAGGGCTACTTCACCTCGGCGACGTCGGCGGCGGCCGGTCGGCTGGTCTCACTGACCCCGGCGCGGATTCTGGACACCCGTACGGCCAGTCAGGTGGGTTACACGGGCGGCAAACCCGGTGCCGGCGCGGTCGTTCCGGTCCGGGTGACCGGTGTCGGTGGTGTGCCGGGCAGCGGTGTTTCCGCTGTCGCACTGAACATGACGGCGACCGATGCCACCGGGCCGGGCTTCCTGACGGCGTGGCCTTCGGGACTGAGCCGGCCGCTGGCGTCGAACCTCAACGTGACCGTGGCGAACGAGACACGGGCGAACGCGGTGTGGGTTCCGGTGGGCGCCAACGGAACGGTGAACGTGTACGTCTTCGCGGGCGCGGACGTGGTGGTCGACGTGGACGGCTACTTCACCGACGACACCGCGACGGACAGTCCGGCGGGCCTGTTCGTGCCGGCACAGCCGACCCGGCTGCTCGATACGCGCGGCGGCACCTCGCAGACCGGCTACCAGGGCGGCAAGCCCGGCATCGGCGCCACCGTGCCGCTCCAGGTCACCGGGCGCGGTCCGATCGGCACCGTTGACGTGGCGGCGGTCGTCGGCAACACCACGGTCACCGACACGGCGGCGTCCGGGTTCGTGACGGTGTGGCCCGCCGGCGTCACCAGACCGTTGGCGTCCAATGTGAACGTGACCGGGGTCGGGGACACCGCGGCCACGCTGACCACCAGTCCGTTGGGCAGCGGTGGTGGGCTGGATCTCTACACGCTCAACGGCGCCGATCTGATCTTCGACGTCGCCGGTTACTTCACGGCGGACCTCACCTCGGCCGGTCCGGTGACCGACCACGTCTCCGACCAGCCCGCCGCCGGCACGCATGTCTTCCAGGCCGGCCAGGTCACGTCGATCACGCCCGGCGCGACGAGCACGACAGTGGTGTTCGGCGCGGGTGTGACGTTGCCGGCCGTCGGCGCGTCCGTTGTGGTCCAGGCAGGCGGCGCGTTCACCGACGGCGCCACCGGCACGATCACCGCGGTGACGGCCAACCAGGACGGCACGACCACCGTGACCCTCACCCCGGTCGCGCTGGACAGCCTCTACGACAACATGAGCATCGGCTACAGCGGCCCCGCCGATCTCGAACTCACGTCGACCGGGGAGAGTGGCTCGATCCCGCACGGCACGGCCGCGAGCGGCTCGGGCGGCGAGTTCAACTTCGCCAGCGCCTTCAGTTGCGACTCCAGCGGTGTCGCGGTCGCGGTGGCGAGCCTGACGTTCGAGAACACGTCGGTGGACGCCGAGGTGGATCTCGGCCTGACGACCACCCCGTTCGTCTCGTTCACGATGAGCACCGAGCCGGTGGTGGAGTTCTCCGGCAAGATCAGCGGTCAGGTCACCTGCACCCTGACCTCAGCGTTCCAGAAGGCATTCCGACTGAAGTGGACGTTCCTGGCCGCCGGTGTCCCGATCACCGTGACCGTGGCGCCCACGCTGACGTTCACCGCGAGCGCGGCCGGTGACTTCGATGTGGCGGAACATTTCTATCGCACCATCGGTTTTCAGACGAATCCGGACCTGTCGTTGAAGATGATCAACAATGGCGCGCAGCACGTGACGACGGCGAACATCGGCGCGAAACTCCAGGCCTCGCTGGCGTTCGGTGCTGCCATCTCGGTGAAAATACTGGACATCGCCGGTGTCAACGTGAACGTCGGCCCGAAGTTCGTCGCCACGTCGACCACCCGCAACAGCCAGACGTGCACCACGCTCACCGCGGAAATCGACGGTTCGGTCAACGCGCAGCTGAATCTCTTCTTCAAGAAACTGACGTCCCGATCGGTCAACGGAACGCTGGGTCCGTGGACGCTCTACACCAGCTGCCCGGTGGACGTCACCACCACGAGCCTGCCGACGGCGGACACCGGCCAGCCCTACGACACGGTCCTCGCGGCCACCGGCGGCACCGGGCCCCTGACCTGGTCGCTGACCGGCGGGAGTCTGCCGAGCGGGCTGACCATGTCCGACCAGGGCGAGATCTCGGGCACGCCTACGGTCAGCGGCACGAGCAGCTTCATCGTGCAGGCAACGGACACCCTCGGCGTGAGCGGCACAGCGACCCTGACGCTGACCGTCGTGTCGACCGCCCAGTGTGTCTTCGCGGGAATCACCACGTGCGACAGCACCGATCCGACCGCCGAGGTCCTGTTCGTCAGCCAGGGCGACACATCGGCCTGCACCTTCACGTCGAACATCGACTGGGGTGACGGCAGTGCGGTGCAGGTGGAGAACTTCACCGGCGGCCCGGACGGCACCCGGTGGCCCTTCGATCACACATACACCACTCCCGGCACCTACACCATCAACCTGAACGACGTGGTCGATTCCGGGAACTGCACCTTCGGTTCGGGTTCGGTCCAGTTCACCCTCGACCCGAGTTCGGGCGCGGCGGCCAGGTCCGGCGCGACCACAGCGCCGCACCGGGCGGCCGAACCCCCGGTCCATTCGGGCGGCATGCCCGGAATCGTGATCGGCTGATCTCGGGTTCAGCGGCGGCGGTCACCATGCGTGGTGGCCGCCGCCGACGTCCATCTGGAGAGTCGCGGCGATCGGGCGCTACCGGGGTTTGGTCTGTTCATCCCGCCGTTGCCGGGGATAGCATCCGGTGGTCGTGTGACATGGCTCTGGGGGGATCCGTTGCGGAAGTCCGGCTTATTCGTCGCTGCCATGATCGCTGCCAGCCTTGCGGTCGGACCGACCGGGACCGCGGCGGCTGGTCCGGTCCACGCGGTGACGTCGTTCGCGCCGCAACCAGGGTCCGGTTACACCGCCATCACCCCGCTTCGGGTGCTGGACACGCGTGACGGCACGGGTGCCGGCGGCCGGATCGGCCCACTCGGTCCGGGCAACACCGTGTCGCTCGATCTGTCCTCGGTCGTGCCGGCGACGGCGACCGCTGTCGTGCTCAACCTGACCGGCACTGATGTCACGGCCCGGACCCAGATCGTCGCGTGGCCCGCTGACGGCACGGGGACGGTGCCGGCGGTCTCCGACCTGAGCCTCACACCAGGCCTGGTGACCGCGAACCTGGTCACCGTCCAGTACCTCGGTAGCGCGGTGAACCTGTCCAACCGCACCTCGTCGGTGGATCTGGTCGCCGACCTCGAGGGCTACTACTCGCCGTCGTCGCCCGTGGCGTACCACCCGGTGAGCCCACAACGTGTGCTCGACACCCGTGACGGAACCGGGACCGGCGGCCGGATCGGCCCGCTCGGCGCGAACACCACGTTGTCGCTCGATCTGTCCTCGGCCGTGCCGGCGACGGCATCGGCAGTGGTGCTCAACCTGACCGGCACCGACGTCACCGACGTGACCTACGTGACCGCATGGCCGGACCCGGTGACCCGGCCGCTGGCGTCCAACCTCAACCTGGTCGCCGGTCAGGTCGCGCCGAATCTGGTGACCGTCGCCGTCGGCGCGAGCCGCGTCGTCGATCTGTACAACCACACCGGTTCCCTCGACCTGGTCGCCGATCTCGCCGGCTACTACTCGACCGACCCGGGGGCGATGTTCACCGCGCTGCG
>DASXXM010000012.1:0-25557 GCA_036503065.1 Pseudonocardiaceae bacterium
GCTGGACAGTGCCGACCTGTCGCTGCTGGGTCGGGCCCGCAAGGTCGTGGTGACCAAGGACGAGACGACGATCGTCGAGGGTGCCGGGGACGCCGACCAGATCCAGGGTCGGGTCAACCAGATCCGCGCGGAGATCGACAAGAGCGACTCGGACTACGACCGGGAGAAGCTGCAGGAGCGGCTGGCGAAGCTGGCCGGTGGTGTCGCGGTGATCAAGGCCGGTGCCGCCACCGAGGTCGAGCTCAAGGAGCGTAAGCACCGCATCGAGGACGCGGTCCGTAACGCCAAGGCCGCCGTGGAGGAGGGCATCGTCGCCGGTGGTGGCGTGGCTCTGCTGCAGGCCGGCAAGGAGGCGTTCGGTGGGCTGGGCCTGGAGGGTGACGAGGCCACCGGCGCGAACATCGTGCGGGTCGCGTTGGAGGCGCCGCTCAAGCAGATCGCGATCAACGCCGGTCTCGAGGGTGGCGTCGTGGCGGAGAAGGTCAAGAACCTGCCCGCCGGTCACGGGTTGAACGCCGCGACCGGGGAGTACGTCGACCTGATCAAGGCCGGCATCATCGACCCGGCCAAGGTGACCCGCTCGGCGCTGCAGAACGCGGCGTCCATCGCGGCGCTGTTCCTCACCACCGAAGCCGTCGTCGCCGACAAGCCCGAGCGCGACGGCACGCATGCCGCCGACCCGGCAGGCGGCATGGACTTCTGAGCCGACAAGCTCCCGGCCGAGCGGGTGACGGCCCGCTCGGCCGGGAGTGTCGGTGCCCGGGTTTACCGTGTCCACATGAGTACAACCGAGCACACCGGCACCCGGACCGTCGACGCCGGGGAACGCGCCGACCTGTTGGAAAGCCTCGCCCGCGGCCGCCACTTCCTGCGGTTCACCGCGCAGAACCTGACCGACGAGCAGGCCGGGCACCGTTCGACCACCAGCGAGCTGAGCGTTGGTGGCCTGATCAAGCACGTGACGCAGATGGAGTCGCGCTGGGCGCGGTTCATCGCAGGCGGCGCGGCCGCAATGGGCCGCGCCGACCCGGAAGACTTCGCGAACGGGTTCCGGATGCAGCCGGACGAGACGCTGAAAGGCCTGCTGGAGGACTATGCCGAGGTGGCGGCGCGGACCGACGAACTGATCAGCACGCTGGACCTCGACTCGTCGTGGCCGCTGCCGGAGGCGCCCTGGTTCAAGCCGAACACGAGTTGGACCGTGCGCCGGGTGGCACTGCACGTCATCGCGGAAACGGCGCAGCACGCCGGCCATGCCGACATCATCCGCGAGACCCTGGACGGCCAGAAGTCCATGGGCTGACGACATCACTCCATTTCGGACGGACGCAAGGCGCTGCCCGCCAACCACATCGTGTCGGGGCCGACGTGGTTGACGGACAGCTGGTCTGAAGTGGAGTGTCAGTACTTGCTGGGCCGGTGCCGCGCCCGGTGCGCGGCGTTGGCGTCGGAGTTGCCGCTGTTCCAGCCGTTGGGGTCGGGGTTGCCGGCGGTCTGGGTACCGGTGGTGGTCGGGGTCGGCGCGCACGTCGACGTGGTCGTCGTGGCCGGTGCCATGGCGGCCGTCGTGGTGGCGCCCGCGTTGCCGGTGGATGTTGCCGTGGGTGCCCCGTTTCCGGGGGGTGTTCCGGCGCCGGTGGCGGTAGGTGCACCGGTGGACGTTGGTGCTGCCGCTCCGGTGGTGGTTGTGGGGTTGCCCGGGGCCGGGGCGGTTGTGGTGGGTCCGGTGGTTGTGGTGGGTTGGGCCGGGCCGCAGTTGGTGCCCGGGGTGCCGGTGGTGCCCGGTGCGCCGGCCGCGGCGGCGAACGTGGCCGCGGTGGCCACGCCGGCACCGTTGAGGGTGACGGTGACGGGGTTGTTCATGTGCAGCAGGTTCATGCAGCCCAGGTTGGTGAAGGACTGGCTGAGCCGGTTGGCCAGGAAGGTGAACAGGTTCGTGGCCATGGCGGCGCTGGGTGAGGCTCCGTTGAGGGTGAGGTTCTTGTCGAGCTGGGTCCGTTGTTGTCCGATGGTCACCAGGTTCTGGCAGTACGCGGTCGGTGTGTCGGTGGCCTGGTTGACCGGCGGCTGGTTCACCCCGACCCGGTAGAGGTTGGTCTTGGTGGTGCTGGCGTTGTTGTTCTGCAGGGTCATCGGGTCGCTCGTGGGTACCAGTGCGATCGGGGCGCGCTGGTCGGCGGCGGCCATCAGTTCGTCCAACGCCAGCGACCCGACGGGTTGGCCGTTGTTGGTCAGGTCCGGGGCGGTGAACGGGGTGCAGCCCAGTGCGGGGTCGACGAACGCGTTGAGCAGCAGGTTGTCGCTGCCGTTGACGATCGGGTTGGAGCCGGCGAGGGCCGCGGTGTTGGCCGCGTTGTTCTGTGCGACCTTTCCGTTGGCCAGTAGCAGGTACGTGGTGATGACGTTGTCGCTCTGGTCCTGGTCGACCAGACCGAAGTCACGGGTGGTCGGGCAGGGTTGACCGTCCTTGGCGGTGCCCAGTGCGGGCACCGCGAGTTTGCCGGCGCCGATGGCGGTGTTGGCGGCGGTGAACAGGGCGGGGCCGTTGCAGTAGGCGAACTGCCCGAACTGCGAGCCGTTCGAACCGTTGACGCAGTTGCCCTGGTTGAGGCTGCCGCCGTTGTCCTGCAGGGTCAGGGTCGTGCCGTTGAAGCCGAACCAGATGCCGACGACGGCGTTGGCCGGCAGCGTCGGCAGCACCGGTGCGGCGGCCGGGGTGGTGCCCTTGTCCACCACGAGGGGTCGGTAGACGGACGGGGCGCCGGTGGCCGGATCGATGACGGTGGCTTCGACGAACGCGGACTGGTTGGCGTTGGCCTCGTTGCAGGGGCCGCCCGCCGCGTCGGTGGCGACCAGTTGGTAGGGGGTGGCCAGGCCGGCCGCGGTGAGCGGGTTGGCCGGCACGACCAGTGAACAGTTCGGATTGGGCACCGCGGCCGCGGCAGGCGCGGCGCGTTGTGCGGCGGTGGACAGATTGAACAGGGAAAACACGGCCAAGCCCGCGGCGGCCAGCAGGATCGGCAGTACGCGGAGCACCACCGATGTGCGCGACCGCTGGGTCTGCTGGTGCGGCGTTCGATGCAGGCCGCGGTGATCAACCTGGCGCAACCCACGCTCCTCTCGCTGATCGCCTCCCGTGGGAGGCGGAATTCGCTTCTGGGCACGGACCGAAGTCGAGTCCGACAACGCCGAGGTCAACGCGATGCGTGGACCACCATTGCCAATATCGTGACTATTTCGACTTGATCTCCTGTGGATCACGGACGCTAGCACCGTTGCCGGCGGCCGACAAGGTCGATCCGCAGGTCGGCGGCACGTGTCGTACTTCCGTAAGAACTCTTACGGGTGCATCCGTAAGGACTCTTACAGCCGTGGATCTCGGCTCAACCCCGATCGACTGCAGGCGTCCAAACGTTTAGAGGAACGACACCATTGCGCGGACCTCGATCAGTCGATACGGAAGGTAGAGATGATTAAAGGCAGAATGCTATTGGCCGTCGCAGCACTCGCCGCCACCGTTGTGGCCAGCGCGGGCGCCTATGCCGCGTTCACCGCGACGCGCCCGGCCGCGCCCTCGTCGAACACCGCCGTCACCGTGGCCGACTTCGCGACGAATCCGGCCGGATCGGTGTTTCTCCAGGCCGATCTCAGCGGCCGGAGCACGGCGCTGACCTCCGGTCAGGCGGTCGTGACCCTCCGGATCACCAGGAACCGGATCATGTACGAAATAGCGTGGCAGAACATGGCCACGCCGTCCGGAATGGGACTGCAACAGGGCACGGCCGGGTCGGTCGTCATGAACCTGATGCCGGCCGCCATGCCCAGTTCGATCAACGCGGTCGCCGGCGTCGTCAACGCGAACAGCGGCCTGCTGAACGCGCTGTTGGGCAACCCCAAAGGCTTCTCCGCCAACCTCAGTACGGCCGTCGGCGCGGTGCGCGGCCAGTTCCGGCAGATCGGTACATTCGACTTCAACCAGATTCTGCACGTCGGCCAGCTGACCTCGGTGGACAGCGGTGACCAGGAGGTGCCGGCGGCGGGCGACCCGAACGCGCACGCCACGGTGTTCCTCGGCGCCAACACCACGTCCCTCAACTACGCCGCCATCTGGTCCGGCGTGGCCTCCCCCACCGCACTCAACGTCAACGTGGGCGCCGCAGGCGCCGACGGGAACCCGGTGGCCGCCCTGTTCCGCGCGCCGCGCGGCCTGAACCCGACCATCATCGCGGTGGCCGGCACCGTCGCCAACGTGCCCGCGAGGACACTCGCCGTGCTCAGGGCCGACCCGGCCGCCTTCCACACGAACCTGCTGACCGGCCGGTTCCCCGCGGGCGCCGCACGCGGACAGCTGTTCGGCCCCACCACCGCCACCACGACGGTGCCGCCCACCACGACCAGGCCCACCACGATGCCCACGACGACCAGGCCAACGGTGACGCCCACGATGCCGACCAGGCAGCCGACGGCGACCATGCCGACCGTGCCCGACACGGGCATGCCGGTCGTGACGCCGACCAACGCGCCGCCGCACTGGTGACGATGCACGAGGAAGGTATCGTTCACACCAGGGCGATCATGCTGCGGTGAGCCACGAGGGGGAGCACACGATGTCCACCTCGGACTCGGCACAGCCGCAGGAACCGCCCGCGGACCGGGTGGCGCCCCGCCGGATGCATGTGCACCGGTGGGGCGCCGGGCCCCCGGTGGTCCTGGTACACGGCGGGATACTGGGCGGCCGCGAGGCGTGGCGCGGGCAACGTCCGCTGACCGCGCGATGGACGCTGCTCGCGCCGGACCGACCCGGCCACGGCCAGTCGCCGCCGGGCCGGCAGGACTTCGAGCCCGAGTCGGTGCTCGTGGCCGAGCAGTTGCTCGACCGGCCGGCGCACCTGGTCGGGATGTCCTACGGGGCGATCATCGGTATGTACGCCGCCGCGCTGCGCCCGGAACACGTGCGGTCGCTGACGATCGTCGAGCCGCCGTGCACCGGCGTCGCGCGCGGTGTCCCGGTCGTGGACGCCTTCGGCACCGCGGTGCGCGAGGTCATCGAAGCCACGGACGCCGACCCGGTCGACGCGCTGCGGCGGTTCTTCGCCGTCGCTGGGGCACCGATCGAGATCCCGGACGCACCGCCGCCGGTTCTGCTGGACGGCATCCGCCAGCTACTGGGCGCCCGGCCACCCGACGAGGCCGAACCGCCGTTGGACCGGCTGCGCGCCGCCGGGCTGCGGATCCTCGTCGTCTCGGGTGGACACTCGGCGGCCAACGAGATCATCTGCGACGTGATCGCACGCGAGACCGGGGGCGAACGGGCCGTCTGCACAGGCGCCGGACACCTCGTGCCCGACACCGGCGAACCGTTCAACCGGCTGCTTGCTCAGCACTTCACCGCCGCCGAACAGGCCGAATAGCGAACCCGGCGATATCGGCAGCGGCGCTCAGCCGGCCAGGCGGTCCACAGTAGACAATGCAGCCGCGGCCGGGATGATCTCGTCGGCGAACCGGGTCAGCACCACCGGACTCGGCCGGCCCGGCAGGTCACCGATCACGGCGTCGACCCCGAGCGCGGCCAGTCGCGACAACTCGGCCAGGAACTCGCCGGTGCGCTCACCGCGCGGGCCGATGTCCAGGCTGTGGTCGACCACCTTGGTGATCTCGGCGTAGTCGCGACCTTCGGCTTCGCAGTGCCGCCTGAGCACGTCGAGCTTGTGCGGCAACTGTGGCCCGCTGAACAGGTTGCACGCGTCGCCGTACTTGGCCACGAAGCGCAGCGTCTTCCTCTCGCCGCCGCCACCGACCATGACCGGTACCCCGCGCGTCTGCCGGAGCACGTCCTCGAGCAACTCGAATCGCCTGGCCAACGACGGGAACGGCACGCCGAGCGCCCGTGACTCCGCTTCCGCCCAGCCGGCCCCGACACCGAGCAGCCCGCGGCCGCCGGACAGGGCATGCAGCGTGCGTGCGGCCCCGACCAGCACTTCCGGGCGCCGGTAGAAGGCCCCGGCGATGACGGTGAGCAGCCGGGTGCGTCGAGTGTGCGCGGCGAGGAAGCCCAGCGTCGTGTACGCCTCCAGCATGTCGTGCTCGACCGGACCGACCGAGGGGATCTGGAAGAAGTGGTCCATCAGGGCCAGGTAGCCGAACCCGGCCTCGTCGACCGCCCGCGCCGTCTCCGCGAGTTCAGCACCGAGCCGTCCCGCGCCGCCGGGCCAGGTGAAGTCCGACAACTGCAGCCCGATCTCCATCTGTCCAATTTATGCAGCCCGCTCGCCGTCTGTCCAATTCAGCGATCTCCGATCGGCGTGATCGGAGCCCTGCTCGGGTAGGTGCTGACGCTGTTCATCCTGCTGCGACAGCGCTTCCTCGCCGGCTGAGCACGCTAGCCGGCGACGGTGCCGCAGGTGATGTTGAGCGCGGACGCGGTGATCGTGCGGGCCTGGTCCGATGCGGCGAAGGCAGCCACGTTGCCGACGTCGGCCAGGGTGGCCGCGCGGCCGAGCATGGTCCGGTCGACGATCTGGCGGGTGATCGCCGCACCAGGTGCGAAGTCGGTTGGCATCGACTCCGGCACGCCGGCGGTTTGCAGAGTCACCACGCGGATGCCGTGTGAACCCAGTTCACAGGCCAGGCTTCGGCGCAGCGAGTCCAGCGCGCCGAACGCGACCTGCAGGCCGCCGAGGTTGGCCATCGGGTCGCCGTAGCCGCCGAACATCAGGATCACGCCGGAGCCCTGCCTGATCATGTGTCGCGCCGCCGCCCGCGCGGTGAGGAACGTGGTGCGCACGGCGTTGCGCACCGGCCGCTCGAAGTCCGCGAGGCTCATCTCGGCCAGCGGTGTGCCCTGCACGTCGCCGTGGGCGATCACGTTGATCGAGATGTCGATGCCGCCGTCGATGGTGTCGGCGTGCTCGTCCACGGCGGCCTCGTCCAGCGCGTCCAGTTGGGCGGCTGACGCGGCGCCACCAGCGGCACGGATCTCCTCGGCCACCCGCTCGACGGTCGCCAGAGTCCGGCCGGCCAGGTGTACGGTCGCGCCTTCGCGGGCGAAGGCACGGGCGACAGCGCCGCCGATCGCGCCGCCACCGCCGTACACGATCGCGTTCTTGTTCTCCAGCAACATGATTCGCTCCTCACTGGCGCAGGGCCCGCGTCAATCGATGGTGAGCATGCCGTCCGGCATCCCGGGCACGTGGACGTCCAGCCACATCGGGCGCCAGTCGGGTAGTTCATGGAACCGGCGCAGCTCGGCAAACCCGCCGAGCCATCCCATCCACGCGCCGTACGGCGGGTTCCCCTCGTCGAAACCGCTCTGCACGAACGTGAGCCGGGTCTGCCCGTCCGACTCGGCCAGTTCCCATGTGGACACCAGGCCGGCGTCCCAGGCCAGCGACACCGCCCGGTCCGGTGTCAGGTCCACGATCTTCGCAGGCGACGGATCGAGGTCGAAGCCGCCCATCGCCCACCGGCCGCCCACCCGCGGTTCGAGTTCGACCTTCGCGCCGAACCACCGGGAGAACACCGCGGGGTCGACGATCGAGTCGTACACCAGCCGGGGCGTGGCGTCGATCAACCACTGCTCCCGCATCACCGGCGAGGTGAAGTCGCACCGCGCGGTGAGCTCGCGACCTGCCACGTAGTCGACCAGATTGGCGAGCGACAGCGCCCAGAAAGTGTGCAGCCACGCCAAGGTGCTGCTCTCCGGCACGAGTTCGGCCAGGGTCGGCACGTCGGTCTGGGACAGCGCGAGGACGGTCTCGGTGCCGTCGGCGATCAGACCGATGTGGACGGTCGTGTCGGTGCCGTCGAGCAGCCAGGAGAACCGCAGCGAATGGTCGCCGACGTGCCGCAGTCGCTGGTGGGGCCGGTCGCCGTCGGGCGTGTACCGGCCCCAGAACTCGTACCGGTGCGGCAGCGCGACCTCGGCGTGCTCTGCCAGCCAGACGCGCAGTGCGGCCGGCTCGGTCAGCGCGCGCCAGACGTCCGCGATCGGCGCGCCCACCCGGACACGCAGGCGCATCGGCTCATTCATCTTCCGTTCCCTTCGGATAGCAGGCGACGGCGAGCTTGAAGGCATCCCCATCGGCGCCGCCGTACCGGGTGAAGAGGTCCCGCAATGTGGTCTGAAGATCAGCCAGGAACTCCTGGCGCTGTTCGGGCCGTACCCGGATCTGCCCGGACACCCCGATCGACGGCAGGTCCGACGCGGTCCGGTCGAGCGCGGCGACGTCGGCCTGGACCTCCTCCATCAGGTCGAGCAGATAGCCCAGGCTCAGCGCGTCCCGGCTCGCGCGCAGCCCGATCCGGCCGACCAGCCGGGGCGACAGCCAGTACGCGCGGGCGCTCGCCTGGTAGACGCCCTCGTGGATGCCACGTACCCGCCGCTCCGACACCTGGGTCACCAGACCGGCCGCCACCAGGCGTTTCACGTGGTAGTAGACCCGCTGCGGCGTCTGGTCGAGCTGGGCGGCGACCTCGGTACAGGACCGGGGCTGGGCCAACTGCCGCAGCACCTCGATGCGCTGCGGCTTGAGCAGGGTCTCCGCCTGCTCGATCTGATCCAGGTACAGGACTTCTCTCATGGCAAAATTAGTTTGAACATAAAAACTAAACTTGTCAATGGGCCGACCGGACAGGTTCGAGCTTGTTCGTGGCCCGCACGGCTAGGAGGCGGGTGGGCCCTGCTCGACGCGGTGGAGCACCGGGGCGAGTCGGTCGAGTTCGGTGCTGGTCTGGAGTTGCCGTTCGTCCCACCAGGTCGCGCCCGCGTCGGCCAGCGGCCCGATCAGATCGCGTGCCTTGGCCGGGTTCCCTGGCGTGACGCCGCCGAGGACGATCTCAAAAGGACTGTCGTCGCGGTACTTGTGTACGTAGGCGACCAGGTCCCGGACCTGGTCGACGGGCGGCACCTGACCGTGTCGGGCGGTGGTGAACAGCGGTACCACGCCGTCCCACCGGGCGGCGCGTCGCATCGGTCGGCGGTGTGGTCAGTAGCCGGCGATCCAGACCGGTGGCCGGGGCTGTTGTACCGACGCGGGCAGCAGGGTCACGTCACGGACCTGATAGTGCTTCCCGTTGTGGTTCACCTGCCCGCCCGACCAGTAACTGCGCAGCAGGTCAAGGCCCTCGTCAAGGCGTTCGGCCAGCACGACCGGGTCGGTGGTGTCCCCGAAGCTGCCGAACTCGTCCTCGATCGGCCCGCCGAGGCCGGTGCTGAAGATCACCCGGCCGCCGCTGAGTGAGTCCAGGGTGGCCACCTGGCGGGCGAGCTGTTCGGGCCGTCGCCGAGCGACCGGGGTGACCAGGGTGCCCAGCCTGAGCCGGGAGGTCGCCAAGGCCGCGGCGGTCAGCAGCATCCACGGGTCGCCGAAGGGCTGGCCCTGGCGCTTGCTCTTGTCGTGCACCACGTGATCCCAGACGAACAGCGCGTCCCAGCCGGCCTGCTCCGCCGCCGTGGCCACCGTCGCCACGTTCCTGGCGTCGGCGAAGTCCCCGAAGTTCGGAATGTTGATCGAAAACCGCATCCTCGGATACTGCTGCACCGCGACTCAGGGCGCGACGGGTTTGTGTGCCAGCAGGTAACCCTGTCGCGTCCGCTCGGTGAAATCGCCGTCCACGTCGGGCTCGCGCAGCACGTGCGCGCGGATGGCCAGGCCGGCCTGGCGCAACAACTCGGCGACACGATCGGGCTGCCGCTGGTGGAAATCGAGCGAGACCTCGTGGCCGCCCGCCTCAGCGCGATGCAGCAGCCCGTCACCGACCGGAAACGCCAGCAGCAGTTGGCCGCCCGGGGCCAGCACTCGGTGGAACTCGGCGAAAACCGCCGGCAGTCGTGCCGGCGGAATGTGGATGACCGAGTACCAGGCCACGATGCCGCCCAGCACACCGTCCGCCAGGTTCAGGGCCGTCATCGACCCCTCGTCGAACCGCAGGTCCGGGTACGTCCGACGGGCCACCGCGATCATCCGCGGCGACAGGTCGATGCCGAACACGGACAATCCGAGATCATGCAGATGTGCCGTCACGCGGCCGGGACCGCATCCGACATCCGCGACCGGCCCGGCATCGGCGGCCCGCACCAGTTCGGCGAACAAGCCCAGCAGCGCCCGGTCCAACGGCTTGGCCGCCAGCTCGGGACGGATCCACTCGGCGTAGTCGCCGGCCAGGGCATCATAGGAGGCACGGGTGCGGCGCAAGAAGTCCGGTTCGTCCACGATCGGGCACCGTACCCCGCCGGGTGGACCTGATAGTCGTCTGAGAACGCGGCCAGGGCGGCACTTCCGACCTGGCTGAACACGTTGACAACGAAAGACGGCCAACGCGGCCGGCACGGAGGAGTTCGTGATGAGCCTGATCGGGGCCCTGCTCGGGTACGTTCTGACGCTGTTCATCCTGTTGCTGGTCGCCCGGATGGTGCTGGACTGGGCACGAATGCTGACCAACGGCCCGGCGTGGGTGGGCCGGGCACGCGTGTTGGCCCATGCCGGGACGGAGCCGGTGCTCGCGCCGGTGCGGCGGATAATGCCGCCGGTCCGCGCCGGTGGCATGGCGATCGACCTGGCGTTCACCGCGGTCTTCGTGGTCGCGCTGATCCTGCGCTCGGTCGCGTTCAGCCTGTAGCGGGTGTTCGGCCCGCGAACTCGCCGACTACTCCGGTGGTTCGGGGGTGAGCCACAGGACGCCGCTGGGTGGCAGTTGCAGCACCGCGGACGCCGGCAGGCCGTGCCACGGGCGATCCTGGGCCGTGACCGCGCCGAAGTTGCCGACGCCGGAGCCGCCGTACGTGCCGGCGTCCGTGTTCACCAGTTCGCGCCACCGCCCGGCCAGTGGCAGGCCGACCCGGTAGTCCTGGTGCGGCCGGCCGGCGAAGTTCGCCACGCACGCCAGGTACGAGCCGTCGGTGCCGATCCGCAGAAAGCTGAGCACGTTGTTGGCGGAGTCGTTCGCGTCGATCCACCGGAAGCCCTCCGGGCGGGTGTCCGCGCTGTAGAGGGCGGGCGATGCCACGTAGACCCTGTTCAGGTCGCGCACCAGGCTGTGCACGCCCCGGTGCAGCGGCTGGTCGAGCAGGTGCCAGTCCAGCGACCACTGCTCGGCCCACTCCCGCTCCTGGCCGAACTCGCCACCCATGAACAACAGCTGCTTGCCCGGATGTGCCCACATGAAGGCGAACAGCGCGCGCAGGCCGGCCGCCTTGTTCCAGTCGTCGCCGGGCATCCGCTGCCACAGCGACCGCTTGCCGTGCACCACCTCGTCGTGGGACAGCGGCAGCACGAAGTTCTCGCTGTAGGCGTACATCAGCGCGAAGGTCATCTCGTTGTGGTGGAACGATCGGTACACCGGGTCGAGGCTCGCGTAGTGCAACACGTCGTGCATCCAGCCCATGTTCCACTTGAAGCCGAACCCCAGCCCGCCAAGATGGGTCGGCCGGGTCACGCCCGGCCAGGAAGTCGACTCCTCCGCGGTGATCTGCACGCCGGGGTGTCGCTTGTAGACGGTGGCGTTCAGCTCCTGGAGGAACTTGACGGCGTCCAGGTTCTCGCGGCCGCCGTACTCGTTGGGCAGCCACTGGCCCGCGGGCCGGGAGTAGTCCAGGTACAGCATCGAGGCGACCGCGTCCACCCGCAGGCCGTCCAGGTGGAACTCGTCGATCCAGTACAGCGCGTTCGCCACCAGGAAGTTGCGGACCTCGTTGCGGCCGAAGTCGAACACCAGGGTGCCCCAGTCCGGCTGCTCGCCCCGGCGCGGGTCGGCGTGCTCGTACAGCGGCGTGCCGTCGAACCGGGCCAGTGCCCAGCTGTCCCTGGGGAAGTGCGCCGGCACCCAGTCCATCAGCACGCCGATCCCGTTGGCGTGCAACAGGTCCACCAGATACCGGAAGTCGTCCGGGACGCCGAACCGGGACGTCGGCGCGTAGTAGGACGTGACCTGGTAACCCCACGACCCGCCGAAGGGGTGCTCGGCCACCGGCAGCAGTTCCACGTGGGTGAAACCGGACTCGAGCACGTGGTCGACCAGCTGCGCCGCCAGTTCCCGGTAGCCGAGGCCGTGCCGCCACGAGCCGAGGTGCACCTCGTAGATGCTCATCGGCGCGTCGATCCAGTTGGTCGCCGCGCGGCGGGCCAGCCAGTCCGCGTCGCCCCACTCGTACTCCGACCGGGTCACCACGGACGCGGTGGCCGGGGGCACTTCGGTGGCGAACGCCATCGGGTCGGCCTTCTCGTGCCAGTGACCGTCCTGGCCGAGGACGCGGAACTTGTACCGGGACCCGACCGGCACGCCGGGCATGAAGATCTCCCAGACACCGGAGGAACCCAGGGACCGCAACGGGTTCGCGCGCCCGTCCCAGCCATCGAAGTCGCCGGTGACCCGCACGCCCTGCGCGCTGGGCGCCCACACCGCGAACGACACGCCGGTGACCGGGCCGTCGGGCGAGTCGTAGGTGCGGACGTGCGCGCCGAGCACGTCCCACAGCCGCTCGTGCCGGCCCTCGCCGATGAGGTGCAGGTCCAGTTCGCCGATGGTGGGCAGCCACCGGTACGGGTCGTCGGACGTGACCAGGTGCCCGTCGTAGTCGGCCTCCAGCCGGTACGCCCCGGGATGCTCGGACAGCGTGCCGGCGAACAACCCGTCCACGACGCGCTCCAGCGGGAACCGCTGGTCGCCGGAGACCACGGTCACCGCCCTGGCGCCGGGCCGCAGCGCCCTGGTGACCAGGCCGCCGTTCACCCGGTGCACGCCGAGCACACCGTGCGGATCGTGGTGGTTGCCGGCCAGCAGCCGGTCCACGTCCTGCGCGGCCGGTGCCGCGGCCGGCAGCTTCGCTGGTACCGCATTCACGGTTTACTCGCCTCCCGCGGTCATCCTGGCGATCGACGACAGTGGCACCGTCGACCAGTCCGGGCGGTTCGCGTGTTCGTAGGCGACCTCGTAGACCGCCTTGTCCAGTTCGAACGCCCGCAACAGGTCCGCGTGCGCCCTCGGGTCGCCGATCGACTCGGTGGCGGCCTCGGCGTAGCCGTCGCAGAACGCGGCGCGGTTGCGCCGCGCCCAGTCGAACGCCCGCTCGGCCAGTCCGACGTCCTCCGGTTGACCGATCAGCATCTGGTACGCCGCATAGTCGAATGATCGCAGCATCCCGGCCACATCGCGCAGTGGCGAACGAAGCATGGCACGCTCGGCCACCGGTGCCGCGGGTTCACCCTCGAAGTCGATCAGCAACCAGCCGGTCACCGTGCGCAACACCTGGCCCAGATGCAGGTCGCCGTGGATCAGCTGCATGAAGATCGGGCCCTTCGTCTCGCGCACCCGCTCGAAGGCGGCCCGCAGCGCGGTGTCGTGGTCGGCCAGTTCGGGCACCATCGCGGTGACCTCGTCCAGCCGGGTCAGCATGCCCCGCACGGTGCGGTCGAACTCGTCCGCGTCCACCTCCTGGTGGCCCAGTGCCCGCTCGAGGTCGGCGTGCACGGTGGCCACGGCCTGCCCGAGGCGGTGTGCCTCGCTCGCGAAGTCGCCGCCCGCCTGGTCGGCAGGCCGGTCCACGTCGGCCATCAGGTCCCGCACGCTGGTGGTGGCCATGGCCCAGCCGTCCACCGCGTCGGGCAGGAACTGTTGCAGCATCCCCAGGGTGGTCGGCTCGTCGCCGCTGCCGGGCTCCGCCGTCATCGTGATGGCGCCCAGCGGCCGGGCGATGTGCTGGCAGCCCACCTCGCACAGCGCCCGGTGCAGCCGCAGGTCGGGGTTGAGTCCCGGGGAGAGCTTGCGGAACAGCTTGAGGATGTACTGGTTGCCGTACACGAGCGAGGTGTTGCTCTGCTCCGACATGATCGGCCGGGCGCGCAGCCCGGCCTCGAGTTCGACGTCCGGCTCCCGCTCGAACACGATCGGGCCGGTCCGCAGCTCGCCGATGATCATGTCCAGCAGGTGCCAGGTGAGGTCGGCGTCGCCGGTGGCCTCGTAGCACGGCAAACCGTCGAACGTGCCGATCCAGCTCGACCCGAGGTGTTCGGGCAGCTGCGTGCGGCTGCCGACGAGGAGTTGGTAGCGCTCGGCGCGGTCGGGCTGTTCGACCTCGATGACGACGTGCAGCAGCATGGGATCACCGGGCAGCAGGACGGTGGTGACCAGATTCCGCACCGCTGTGATCGGCCGGTCCTTGCCCGCGAACCACCGCCGCGCCGGTAGCCACGCCGGCAGTTCGGTGACCAGCCGGTCGACCAGTGTGTGGGGATCGGTCAACTCGACTCACCTCATTTCGTTGTCATCGCCGGGTTCCAGCAACTGGAACCAGTAGAAGCCGTGCCCGGGCAGCGTCAGCAGATACGTCAACTCGCCGATCTGCGGAAAACGGACGCCACCGGTCAGCTCGATCGGCGTGCACCCCCGGTGTGCGGACAGGTCCAGTTCCACCGGTTGCGGGAAACGGGACAGGTTGTTGACGCACAGCACCACGTCGTACCGGTCGTCGGCGCGCAGCCAGCGCCGCTTGTAGGACAGCACGCTCGGATTCGAGCCGCCGAGTTCGGTGAAATCGCCCTCGGCAAAGGCGTGGTGCTGCTTGCGCACCTCGATCATCCGGCGGGTCCAGCTCAACAGCGACGACGCGTTGTCCGACTGCGCCTCCACGTTGACCGCCTGGTATCCGTAGATCGGGTCCATGATCACCGGCAGGTACATGCGGCCGGGATCGCAGCGGGAGAAGCCCGCGTTGCGGTCCGGCGTCCACTGCATCGGCGTGCGGACCGCGTCCCGATCGCCGAGCCAGATGTTGTCTCCCATGCCGATCTCGTCACCGTAGTACAGGACGGGGGAACCGGGCAGCGACAGCAGCATGGCGGTGAACAGTTCCTGCTGATTCCGGTCGTTGTCCAACAACGGCGCGAGTCTCCGGCGAATCCCGATGTTGGCCTTCATCCTGGGGTCCTTGGCGTACTCCGCGTACATGTAGTCGCGCTCGTCGTCGGCGACCATTTCCAGTGTCAGCTCGTCGTGGTTGCGCAGGAAGATCCCCCACTGGCAGCCCTCGGGGATCTCCGGGGTCTGGGCCAGGATCTCCGAGATGGGGAACCGACTCTCGCGCCGCACCGCCATGAAGATGCGCGGCATCAGGGGGAAATGGAAGGCCATGTGACATTCGTCGCCGCCGACCGTTGGATCGCCGAAGTACTCCACCACGTCCGACGGCCACTGGTTGGCCTCGGCCAGCAGCACCCGGCCGGGATACTCGTCGTCGACGACCTTGCGGCAGCGCCGCAGGAACTCGTGGGTGCGGGGCAGGTTCTCGCAGTTGGTGCCCTCCTGCTCGAACAGGTAGGGCACCGCGTCCAGCCGGAAGCCGTCGATGCCCAGGTTCAGCCAGAACCGCAGCACGTCCAGCATGGCGTCCTGGACGTCCGGGTTCTCGTAGTTCAGGTCGGGCTGGTGGCTGAAGAAGCGGTGCCAGTAGAACTGGCCGCGCACCGGGTCGTGGGTCCAGTTCGAGGTCTCGGTGTCCACGAAGATGATCCGCGCCTCCGCGTAGCGCGAGTCGTCGTCGCTCCACACGTAGTAGTTGCCGTAGGGCCCGTCCGGCTCGGCGCGCGACTGCTGGAACCACGGGTGCGCGTCGGACGTGTGGTTGAGTACGAGGTCGGTGATCACCCGGATGCCGCGGGAGTGCGCCTCGTCCAACAGGTAGACGAAGTCCTGGACGGTGCCGAACTCGGGCAGCACGGCCCGGAAGTCGCTGATGTCGTAGCCGCCGTCGCGCAGCGGGGACGCGTAGAACGGCGGCAGCCACAGGCAGTCCACCCCGAGCCAGGCCAGGTAGTCCAGCTTGTCGGCCAGGCCGCAGAGGTCGCCGGTGCCGTCCCCGTTGGAGTCGCTGAACGCGCGCACCAGCACCTCGTAGAACACCGCGCCCTTGAACCACCTCGGTTCTGCCGGCGTCTGTCTCGCGGCGCGGTAGTCCTCGGCCTGCGGCTCGACCAGCATCCCGTCCGCGGTGATCGCCTCGCCGGTGTGCGGCACGCCGGCCAGGCCCAGCGCCGCGTCGGGTCGGACCTCATCGTCCATGTGTTTCCACCTCAATCCCAGCGAGTACGAGCGTGTCCGGATGACAGACCGTCCCGCGTGCGAATTGTGCGCGCGGGACGTGAACTACAGGGGACGCGCGACTAGCCGGACTGCCGTCGTCGAAGGCTCACCACGTGCGCGACGGCATGCCACGGTTCGAGGAAGACCCAGTTGTGCTCGCCCCAGTTCCAGGTCTCCCCGGTCACCTCGTCGTGCGCGATCAGCCGGTCGTGCCAGTCGAAGCCGAGCGCGGGCAGGTCGAGCGAGAGCGTGCCGGCCTGCGGCTCGCGCGGGTCCAGCGACACCACCACGACGACCGTGTCGCCGGTGGCCGGGTCCTGTTTGGAATAGGCGAGCAGCGCGGCGGAGTCGACGTCGTGGAAGCGCAAGGTTCGTAGCTGTTGCAGTGCCGGATGTGCCCGCCGGATCGCGTTGAGCTTGCGTAGCCACGGCTCCAGCGACCGGCCGGCGGCCAGCGGCCTGGCGAAGTCACGCGGGCGGAGTTGGTACTTCTCGGAGTTCAGGTACTCCTCGCTGCCCGGCCGGACCGGTTCGTGCTCGTACAGTTCGAAGCCCGAGTACACGCCCCAGGTCGGGGACAGGGTGGCGGCGAGGGCGGCGCGCAACGCGAACATGCCCGGGCCGCCCACCTGGAGGGACTCGTGCAGGATGTCCGGCGTGTTGACGAACAGATTCGGGCGGCCCTCGTCGCAGTGCGCGACCAGGTCGAGGCCGAACTCGGTGAGCTCCTTCTTGGCGGTGCGCCAGGTGAAGTACGTGTAGCTCTGGGTGAAACCCAGCCGCGCGAGGCCCCACAGGATCGCGGGCCGCGTGAACGCCTCGGACAGGAACAACACGTCCGGGTGGGCGTCCTTGACGGTCTGGATCAGCTGCGCCCAGAAGTTCGGCGGCTTGGTGTGCGGGTTGTCCACCCGGAAGATCCGCACCCCGTGCTCGACCCAGTACAGGACGACCCGGAGCGTCTCGGCGAAGATGCCCCTCGGGTCGTTGTCGAAGTTGAGCGGGTAGATGTCCTGGTACTTCTTCGGCGGGTTCTCCGCGTAGGCGATCGTGCCGTCCGGCAGGGTGGTGAAGAACTCGGGGTACTTGAGCACCCAGGGATGGTCGGGCGCGGCCTGCAGCGCCAGGTCGAGCGCGACCTCCATGCCGAGTTCCGCGGCACGTGCGACGAACCGGTCGAAGTCCTCGATCGTGCCCAGATCGGGATGGATCGTGTCGTGCCCGCCCTCGTCGGCGCCGATCGCCCACGGCGACCCGACATCGGTCTCCCGCGCGCCCATGGTGTTGTTGGGGCCCTTGCGGTTCACCCGGCCGATCGGATGGATCGGCGGCAGGTACGCCACGTCGAACCCCAGGTCGGCGATCCGGTCCAGCTCGGCCGTCGCGGTGTCGAACGTGCCGTGCACCGGTCGGCCCGACTCGTCGAAGCCGCCGGTCGAGCGGGGGAAGAACTCGTACCAGGAGCCGAAGGCGGCCCGTTTGCGGTCCACCCACGCCTTCATCGTCTGGCCCTTGGTGATCAGCTCGCGGACCGGGTGGTCGTGCATGATCCGCAGCACCTCGGCGGACAGCGCCGGTGCGATCCGCACGGTCATGGGCAGCGTGTCGTCGCGCAGGGTGGCCGCCGTGTCGAACAGCACGGCACGCTCGGCCCTGCGGTCCGGCCTGCGGGCCACCCGGTCGATCAGGCGCGCGGCCACTTCCAGGTCGTTCGCGAGCTCGCAGGCATCCTGGCCGGCCGCGATCTTGACCTTGATCGCGTGCCGGACCGTGGCCCACGGATCGCTCCAGGCGTCGACGCGGTAGGTCCACGCGCCCGGCTCGTCCGGCACGATCATGGCCACGAACAGGTCGAGGCCCTTGCCCTTTTCCACCATCCGGGAGTGACGGGCCACCCGGTCGTGCGGCCCGCGCCACACCACGGTGGCGGCGACCTTGTCGTGTCCGTCCCGCCACACCGTGGCGGACACCGGCACGTGTTCGCCAACGACGGCCTTTGTCGGCCACCGCCCGCAGCCGACCGACGGCGTGACGTCGTCGATGCCGAGCCGACCGGCCATGGCCATGCCTCCTCCTGCCGTCACGTGGCAGTGTCGCTGAGTCCAGTGTGCGCCGTGTTCAGTCTGCCCGGAACGATCCGCGCGCTGTCATCGGGACTCAGCCATGTCGATTACCCAATCGGTGCTACTCGCCAAACGGCGGCGCATCCCATGGTGAACCTACGACAGGCAGATTGCCGACTGGTCAACGCGCGATGACCGTGGCCGTCACAGCCGAACGATAAGGTCTCGCCATGCGAGCTGTTCGGCGGCTGACCGTCCGTCCCAACCTGCCGGAATCCCTGTCCGCGCTGGGCACCCTCGCCGCCAACCTGCGGTGGACGTGGCACCAGCCGACCCGGGACCTGTTCGCCGAGGTCGATCCCGTGGCGTGGCAGGGCACCGGCGGCGACCCGTTGGGCCTGTTGGCCGAAGTCACCCCGGAACGGCTGCGGCAACTGGCCGACGACGAGGGGTTCCGCGCCCGGTGCGCCGAACTGTCCGACGACCTCACGCACTATCTGACCGCGCCCCGGTGGTACCAGCGGCAGCGCACCGAGCCCGCGTTCCCGGCGGCGATCGCCTACTTCTCGATGGAGTTCGGGGTCACCGAGGCGCTGCCGCTGTACTCCGGCGGGCTCGGCGTGCTGGCCGGCGACCACCTCAAGGCAGCGTCCGACCTTGGCGTGCCGCTGATCGCGGTCGGCCTGCTGTACCACGGCGGCTACTTCCACCAGTCGCTGTCGCCGGAGGGCTGGCAGGTGGAGCACTACCCGACGATCGAGCCCGGCGCCCTGCCGCTGACCCCGCTGTGCGAGGCCGACGGGTCGCTGACCCTGGTCCGGGTCACCATGCCGGGCGGGCAGGAACTGGTGGCGCGGATCTGGCAGGCCAGGGTCGGCCGCGTCCCGCTGCTGCTGCTGGACTCCGACGTGCCGGAGAACGACGACGACCTGTGCGTGGTGACCGACCGGCTCTACGGCGGCGACCAGGAACACCGCATCCGCCAGGAGATCCTCACCGGTGTCGGCGGCGTGCGCGCGGTGCGTGCCTGGTGCCGGCGCACAGGTCACCCGCGGCCCGCGGTCTTCCACACCAACGAGGGCCATGCCGGGTTTCTCGGCCTGGAGCGCATCCGTGAACTGGCCGCCGACGGCCTCGACTTCGACCAGGCACTGGGCGCCGTCCGCGCCGGCACGGTGTTCACCACGCACACCCCCGTGCCGGCCGGCATCGACCGGTTCCCGATCGACCTGGTCCGCCGCTACTTCGAGAACGACCACCTGCTGCCCGGCCTCGACGTGGCACGGATCCTGGCACTAGGCGCCGAGGACGACCCCGGTGTGTTCAACATGGCGCACATGGGCCTGCGGCTGGCCCAGCGCGCCAACGGGGTGTCCCGGCTGCACGGCGAGGTCAGCCGCGCGATGTTCCGCCCGCTGTGGCCCGGTTTCGACGTCACCGAGGTGCCGATCGGCTCGATCACCAACGGCGTGCACGGCCCGACCTGGACGGCCCCCGACGCGCTGGAGCTACTCGGCGACCCCGGCTCGGCCGACGGTGCCGGCGAGGGCGACGGCGACGAGCCGGACCTGGGCGGCGTGTCCGACCGGCAGCTGTGGGAGCTGCGCTGCCTGCTGCGGGCCCGGCTGGTGCACGAGGTGCGGCGGCGGGTGCGGGCGTCGTGGTTGCGGCGTGGCATGTCCGCGCTGGAGCTGGCCTGGACGGACTCGGTCTTCGATCCGGACATACTGACCATCGGGTTCGCCCGCCGCGTGCCGACCTACAAGCGGCTCACCCTGATGCTGCGCGACCCGGACCGGCTGCGGGCACTGTTGCTCGACGAGCGTCGCCCCATTCAGTTGGTGGTGGCCGGCAAGTCGCACCCGCACGACGAACCGGGCAAGGCGATGATCCAGGAGTTCGTGCGGTACTCCGACGCCATCGGGGTCCGCCACCGGATCGTGTTCCTGCCCGACTACGACATGTCCATGGCCAGGTACCTCTACTGGGGCTGCGACGTGTGGCTGAACAACCCGACCCGCCCGCTGGAGGCATGCGGCACGTCCGGCATGAAGTCGGCGCTGAACGGCGGCCTCAACCTGTCCATCCGGGACGGTTGGTGGGACGAGATGTACGACGGCGACAACGGCTGGGCCATCCCCACCGCCGACGGCCTCGTGGAGGCGAACCGGCGGGACGAGTTGGAGGCGACCGCGCTGTACGAACTGCTGGAGCGCAAGGTGGTACCGACGTTCTACACGGACCGGTACGTCGGCGTGCCCACCCGGTGGCTGTCCATGGTCCGGCACACCATGGGCGTGCTCGGCCCGCGCGTGCAGGCGACCCGGATGGTCCGCGAGTACGTACGCGACCTGTACGCCCCGGCCGCCGCGTCGGCCGCCGCTGTAGCCGCGGACGACTTCCGTGGCGCGCGCGACCTGGCCGCCTACCGGCAGCGGTTGCGCAGCCACTGGACCAGGGTGCGGGTGCTGGACTTCGAACTGGCGTCGGCCGAGGCGGTGGCCCCGGAGCTGGGCGCGTCGGTCCGGGCACGGGCCGACATCGACCACGGCGACCTCGGCCCTGGTGACGTGGAGGTGCAGCTCGTGTCCGGGCGGGTGGACAGCTCGGGCGAACTGTACGACCTGGTGGTGCGCCCGATGACGCACGTCGGCGACGGCGGCTACGAGGTCGAGACACCACTGCCGTACGCCGGTTCACTCGGCTACACCGTGCGCGTGCTACCCAAGCACGACCTGCTGACCACACCGGCCGAACTGGGCCGCGTGGTGCTGGCCCGCTGACCCACCACCAACCTGGCTGTTTTCGTTTTTTTCGGATAGCCTGGCATGGTAGACGGACTCGGAAGGACGACGGTGATGACTACCACCCTGGAACAGCACACAGTGCTGCCGCCCGCCAAGCACGACCCAGCCTTGGCGAGCGTGCTGGCGACGCTGCACGCGCGGGGTGCGGCCCTGGTGGGACTGGATGGCACCCGAGTTGCGCTGCCCGACGAGATCTACCGAGTGTTGCGCGAAGTCGTGGAAACGCTGTCGCAGGGTCTGGCCATCACGATCGCGCCACACAACACCCAACTCACGACCCAAGAAGCGGCCGATCTGTTGGGTATCTCCCGGCCAACCCTGGTCCGCCTGCTGGAGGACAGGGAGATTCCATTTGAGCTGCGCGGCCGACACCGCCGCGTCATGCTCGCCGATATCGTGGACTATCAGCAGCGAGTCAGGACCAAGCGGCGGGCAGCTCTCGACGACATGACCCGCACAGCCGCGGAAGACGGCAGCTATGACGAAGGTGGGGGGTTCATTCAGACACGTTAGGGCCTGTCCGCCACACTTGTCCGATGGCTTTCTCCGCCTTCCTGGACGCTTGCGTACTCGTGCCGATCGCGTTGACAGACACACTCCTGCGACTTGCCGAGGCCGACACATATCGGCCACTGTGGTCCGACGAGGTGCTTGGCGAAGTAGAACGAAATCTGCCGAAGGTCTCCCGGACCGTGACGCCAGCCAAGGCCCGGCGTCGCATCGACATGATGCGAACCCACTTTCCGGACGCGTTGATGACCGGATATGAGGCATTGATTCCGATCATGACAAATGACTCGAGGGACCGACACGTACTGGCCGCCGCAATCAGGGGAGATGCCGCGGTGATCGTCACGGCCAACCTTGATGACTTCCCCACCAACGCCCTGCAGCCGTATGACATTACCGCAGTGCATCCGGACGACTTCCTGCTCGATCAGCTGGACCTCCACCCACGTGCCACTGTCCACTGTATGCACGAGCAGATAATGGCCTACAACAACCCAGCCATGAACATCGCGGAATTCCTGGAGCATTTTTCAGGGACGGTACCAAAATTCGCTGACGCTGTCGGCTCACTCCTCCTTGGAGATCGAGAACAGACTGATTGACGACACCCCACGACAGAATCCCCGGCGCTCAGCCACCTACGCGCCACACCCGGGACGCGGACCGGGGGCTGCGCTCCGGAGTGGCTGGCCATGGTCCGGCACCATGGGCGTGCTCGGCTCGCAGGTGCAGGCGGGCGGCTGCGCAGCCATTGGACGAGGGTGCGGGTGATGGCCTTCGAACTGGGCGTCCGCCGAATCATTGACGCGCCGGTCCGGGCAAGGGCCGAAATCGACCACGGCGATCTGAGCCCCGACGAGGTCGAGGTACAACTGGGTGTCCGGCCGAGTGGACAGCTCGGGCGAACTGTACGACCTGGTGGCGCGCCCGATGACACACGTCGGTGACGGCGGCTACGAGGTCGAGACACCACTGCCGTACGCACGTTCACTCGGCTACACCGTGCGCGTGCTGCCCAAGCACGACCTGCTGACCACACCAGCCGAACTGGGCCGCGTGGTCCTGGCGCGCTGACCGGCCCACGCCGGGCTCCAGCCACGCGACCAACTCGGAATACGCCTGGCGCTATTCCGAGTTACACTGGCAACTCGGAATAGTATGCTGGTTGTTCCGAGGTAGGAGGCACCGTTGAGCACGTGGCCGGCGCACCGCCGTGAGGTGCTTACCTGGCGCCAAACCCAGCGCGGGGGCACGAGAGCCGACCGGACGCTGACCGAGATCACGGTCTCGCTCCCGCCGCGGATCGCGACACGTTCCGTGCCTGTCGACTCCCCGCTGGCCGCGCGGATCGAGGCCGCGCTCGCCGAGATCGTCGCTCTGGACCACTCGCACGGCGAGCAACTGGACGCGCTGGGCATTCTGCTGTTGCGCACGGAGTCCGTCGCCTCGTCCAAGATCGAGTCGGTGGAGGCCAGTCTGGCGGACTACGCTCGCGCGCTGCACGGCAGCAGGGCGAACACCTCGGCCACGTCGATGGTGGCGGCCACCACAGCGCTCGCGGCGCTGCTGGAAACCACCGATCGGCGGGGGCGGATCGACAGTGCCCCACTGCTGGCCGCACACGAGGCGCTGATGGCCGACGATCCGTCCGAGTACATGTACGCCGGCCGGTGGCGCGATGTCCAGAACTGGATCGGCGGCAGCGACTACTCTCCTCGCGGCGCGCTCTACGTCCCACCACCGCCGGACACCGTCTCGCCCTATGTCGACGATCTCATCGCGTTCGCCAACCGCGACGATCTGTCCGTTCTGGCACAGGCAGCCGTCGCACACGCCCAGTTCGAGTCCATCCATCCGTTCACGGACGGGAACGGGCGGATCGGTCGCGCGCTGATCAATGCGATTCTTCGATACCGGGGGGCCACCACGCGGGTGGTGGTGCCGCTCGCCTCCGCTCTGGTGGCGCATCGGGATCGGTACTTCGACCTGCTCAGCGCCTACCGCCTGGGCGAAGTACGGCCACTGATCGAGTCGTTCGCCGAGGCCACTCGGATAGCCGCGGCGGAATCCCGTACTACCGCCCACAGGTTGGCTGAGGTCCCGAACGAGTGGCTGGACATGGTGGGACGGGTACGCGCCGGAAGCGCCACGGCCAAGCTCATCGCGCTGCTACCAGGTCGACCGATTCTCTCTGCCGATGATGCCTGCGCGGTGCTGGATGCTCCCGTCAGCAGCGTCTACGCCGCGATCGAACGACTTCGCGATGCGAAGGTACTTCGCCCGCTCTCCGATCGCAGGCGTGACCAGATCTGGGGTGCGTCACTGATCCTCGACGAACTCGATGACCTGGGTGTGCGGATAGCCCGCGCAGCCCGTTGATCAACATCGTGCTAGCCATGGCCGAAATTTCGGTGCCCAATGTATGATCCAATCTACGTATGATGCGATCTACGTATGGGAGGGTCAGTGGACTTCAAGGGGCGAGCGGCTGACCTGGGCCTGCTGGACGGCGAACTGGGTCGGGTCACTCAACGACGAGGCGGAACCCGGGGCCGTGCGCTGATCGTCAGCGGCCGTCGACGCGTGGGTAAGTCGCGGTTGGTCCAGGAGTTCTGTGACCGCGCCGGTCTGCCATACCTGGTGTTCCAGGCAACGCGGGGTCGTAACCCGGTCGCCGAGCGAGCCGATTTCACCGCAGCGCTGGCCCAATCCGGTCTGCCCGATGCCGACACGGTGGCGGGACTTCAGGCTACGGACTGGAATCAGGCGTTGCGGACGCTGGCTCTGGCGGTTCCGCAGGACACGCCGGTTATCGCGGTGCTCGACGAGGTGCCCTGGCTGGTCGAGCAGGACCCGGAGTTCGAAGGTGCCTTGCAGACCGTCTGGGACCGGTATCTCAGTTCCCGGCCGGTGCTGCTGATCCTGGTGGGCAGCAATCTGTCGGTGATGGAGGCGTTGGGCTCCTATGGTCGTCCGTTCTTTGGTCGTGCCGCGAAGATGACGGTCAATCCACTGAACCTTGCCGACGTGCAGACAATGACGGGCCTGGCCGCCGTGGATGCGGTCGACGCATTGCTGATCACCGGCGGTTTCCCCGAGGTCGTCCAGGCATGGGAACCCGGCATGGGACGTAGCGGCTATCTGCGCCAGGAGTTGGCCAACCCGCTCTCGCCGTTGCTGATGGCCGGCGAACTGTCTTTGTTGGGAGAGTTCCCCGAAGCGACCAATTCGCGCGCGGTGTTGGAAGCAGTGGGCAGCGGCGAGCGAACGTTCACCACGATCGCCAACGCGGTGGGTGGATCCCACCCACTGACGTCTGGGACGCTGTCCCCGATCCTGAACTCGTTGCTGGACAAGCGTGTCCTCGCGGCCGATGCTCCGCTGTCAACCAAGGCGGACACCAAGAACAAGCGCTACCGCATCGCGGATTCCTATCTGCGTTTCTGGCTGGCGTTCCTGTGGCGGGGTATCCCGCTGGTCGAGCGCGGTCGCGGAGATCTCCTGTTCGAGCGCATTGAGCGTTCTTGGACCAGTTGGCGGGGACGGGCCGTCGAGCCCGTCATCCGTGAGTGCCTCCTGCGTCGGCTGCCCGACGGACAGTGGCCCGAAACGGAAGTGGTCGGTGGCTGGTGGAACCGGCAGAACAACCCGGAGATCGACCTGGTCGGCGCGGACCGCGAACCTGTGGCTCGGCAGGTCCACTTCCTCGGCTCGATCAAGTGGCTGGAAAACAAGCCCTTCGACCGCCACGACTATGACAGCCTGGTGCGGGGCATGCTCGCCGTCCCCGGTGTCGGGCCGGAAACGCCGCTGGTCGCCGTCTCCCGCAGCGGTGTCGCCGACGACCTCCCGCTCGCCGCGCACTGGGGGCCCGACGATCTTCTAAGCGGCTGGCAGACGTCATGAGCGGCAGCCATCGTGGCAGCATCGAACGCGCCACTTGTCACGCACCGCCGTCAGGCGTTTCAGTCAGTAACGAAGGTTCGCCATGCGGTTGCGGGGAACGCGAGTGTGGGGCCGTCGGCGTTCTTCGAGTCGCGCACGCCGACGGCCCTGGCCCCCATCGCCACCTCGACGCAGTCACTACTGCCGCTGCCTCCGCTGTG
>DASXXM010000013.1:0-1837 GCA_036503065.1 Pseudonocardiaceae bacterium
CGCCGTCACATCCCCATGCCCAGGGTGCCTGCATCCGCTTCACGTGCGCGGGTGCGAACCGGATGGGGATGCCCGCACCCCTTGACGGTTGGCATGTCTGCATGATCGCGCCGCCGGCAGCGGATGACCAGCATTGATCCCGTCGGGCAGCGCGTCGGCCGCAGGACATCGCTTCGGCCGGCCGCCTGGAACAAATCGGGGAGATCAATCGTGCAGAAATCACTAGTGGGCACCATCGTCATGGTCGGAGCGGTCATCGCCGCCGTGTCGGCATGCGCGTCGAACGTGGCCGGCAGCGCGGCGTCGAGCGGTCAGCCGGCGCTGGCCAGCGACATCGTCGACCTGTCCTACCACGGCGGCGCCGACGCGGCGATGTCGGCGCCGCTGATGACCAGCCCGCCCACCAGCTACGTGTTCCGGACCGTCGACGACCACGCCGACCCCACGTTCAACCAACTGCTGGGCATCAGCGACTTCGGGGAGATCGCCGGATACTTCGGTTCGGGCGCGGCCGGGCACCCGAACAAGGGATACCGGGTCACCGACGGCGCACGGCGCTTCGTCGCCGAGAACTTCCCGCACTCGGTGCAGACCCAGGTGACCGCCATCAGCAACACGGGCGTGACCGTCGGATTCTGGTCCGCGGCCAACAACGCCAACCAGGTCAACGACAACACCGGTTTCGTGCTGCGCCACGGCGTATTCGACAGCGTGGCGTTTCCGGCACACAGCAACGCCAACCCGAAGGTGAACCAGCTACTCGGCGTCAACGACGACAACCTCGCAGTCGGGTTCTACACCGACGCGGCGGGCAACAACCACGGCTACCGCTACGACGTTGCCCGCAGGACCTTCACGGCGATCCCGGTCCCCGGTGCGACCAGCGTCACCGCCGCCGCGATCAACGATCGTGACCAGATCGCCGGATTCGACACCACGTCGGCCGGTGCCACCGAGGGTTTCCTGCGTAACGCCAACGGTTCGATCACGCACCTGGCCTACCCGGGCGCGTCGATGACGCAGGCGTTCGGCGTCAGCAACCGCGACGAGGCGGTCGGCTCGTACCAGGTCGGCACGGGTAGCAGCGCCGCCACGCACGGCTTCACGTGGACGGCGAAGGGCGGTTTCAAGACGGTCGACGATCCCAACGGAGTCGGGACCACCACGATCAACGGTGTCAACGACGCAGGCGTGCTCGTCGGCTTCTACGTCGACGGCGCCGGCAACACCCACGGCCTGCTCACCAAGCCCGGCCCGACCACCAACCCGCAGCCGGTCACCGAGCGTCTCGCCCTCTCGGCCATGCCCACCGGCACCGTCGCCGTCAGCCGAACCCGTGACGGCCACTACCACGCCCACGTCAACGCGTTCGGCTTCACACCCGGCTCGGCACACCTGGTCGAAATCGACGCCCCGAGCACGTCGCACCCGATCATCCGGTTCGGCGCCGTCAATGCGGACACCAGTGGCGTGATCAACACCACCGTCGACTCGGTCGACACCTACGCCGCATTGCCGGCAGGGGCCCGCTTCGTGATCCGGCTCGGCAACAGCACCGACCACAACCTGGTCGCCGCCGAGACCATCGCACGCAGCGCCGCGCTCCCGGCCAGGCCCGACGGCATCGCGAGCGGGCTGACCGCCGTCGAGCAGGGCGCGTCCGGCGCTCCGGCCGGAACCGCCACCGTCACGTACAACCCGAACGCCCACACCCTCGCCGTCACCATCAACGCCACCGACCTGACCCCCGGCAACCACGCCGCCCACATCCACAATGGACGCTGCCAGGCTCAGGGCGGAGTCCGGTACATGCTGATGGACTACGTCGCCGACGCCA
>DASXXM010000014.1:0-3028 GCA_036503065.1 Pseudonocardiaceae bacterium
GGTTGCTGATTTGCTGGTCTATGACATACAAGCCCGTCCTTGCTATGTGCTATCTGCTATGTGCTATGTGCTATAGCAGGCAGTAGCTCTCGCGGGTCCGGACTGTTTCTGCCGGTCGGCGGTGGTGCACGGGTGAACGCCCAACGATGTGCCGGATGCAGTTTGCTATGTGCTATGTGCTATGTGTTATGTGCAGCCAGCGGATCTCGCGGGTCCGGATTGTTTCTGCGGTTCGGCGGCGGTGCACGGGTGAATGCCCGATGAGGTGCTGGATGCAGTTTGCTACGTGATGTTTGCTATGTGATGTTTGCTATAGCAGATCGCGGTTGGGCCATCGCCTGATGGGCAGTGGTGCACGGTGGTCGCCCGATGAGGTACCCGTTTGCTGATTTGGTGGTTGCTGTGGCGATGGACAGGGGTTCAGTGCCAGGGCTCGTCGGCCACGCTCGCGGTGGTGCCGCGGTCGGCCGCCTCCTCGATGGCCAGTGCGATGCGGTGATCCTGGATGCCGTCCGCGAGTGGGTACGGTTCGGGACCGTCGTCGGATACCCACGCCGCGGTGTCCTGCAAGAGGGTCGCGATGGCGATCTCCTCGTCGTTCCATCGCCGGCCCTGATAGGGATTCCGGTACAGGACATCGGAACCGAACGTGAGGTGATCGGTCTCGAACCCATCCAGATCCAGGTCGTAGCCGGTCTGGCGGCGGACGATCGTCGACCGGACGATCGTGCGGTCGGCCGCGAGGCGCACGACCTCCTGGTCACGCAGCTCACCCGTGGTACCACGCACCAGCAGGCGGCGCGTCAGCAACTGGTTGTGCCACTGGTTGTCGGTGAAGTCGTACAGACCGAACCCGCCGTTCCGGAACTCGATGGTGGCGATCGTCGTGGTGGCCTGCCTGATCTCGACCGGGTCGGCCCAACCGTCGCGGGTCAGGGGGTCGGCCAGCGGCGCGGTCGTCCGGACGGCTCGCACCTGCGCTGGGCCGCGGCCAACACCCAGCAGGGTCCGGATCAGCGAGACGGCGTGGTACTGGTGGGTCGATGAGACGTCGACCCTGGTCGGGTTTCCGATCACGCCCGAGCGAACCAGCGCGATACGCGCGGCGTGGGCGGGCATCCGACTGTATTGCTCCGCGATCTGGACCAGTCGGCTGTCCCCGACCTGGCGCCACAGCTCACGCAGGCCGTCGACGTCGGGCGCGGGTGGTGTCTCGGCGAGCACCGGGACACCCCGCCGAACCAGCTCGACCACCAGCGACGGCGTCACGCCCCACGGCACGGCGGTCACCACGAAGTCCGGCTTCGCGGCTGTGAGGCACTCGTCCAGCGACAGATGGACCGGGACCGGCAGGTCCTTCGGACCGCGTGACACGACACCGACGCAGGTCAGGCCGTCCAGTGCGGCGGCGATACGCCAGAAGTACTCGGCGCGCCACCCGGAGCCCACGATCGCGAAACTGGTCACGGCCCCATCCAACAGGACAGCAGGACTGCGGGACCAAATTCCGCCGGTACGTTGTTGGACATGGTGGCCGGGCGTTCCGCGCGGCCGCGACGGCGAGCGGAGGACGGATGAGCCAGGAACGTGAGACGGCGATCCTCGCGGGCGGGTGCTTCTGGGGCGTGCAGGAGCTCGTGCGCAAGCAGCCGGGGGTGGTGTCCACCCGCGTCGGCTACACGGGCGGGGATGTGCCCAACGCCACCTATCGCAGGCACGGCAACCACGCCGAGGCGCTGGAGATCGTCTTCGATCCGGCCGAGACCTCGTACCGGGAACTGCTGGAGTTCTTCTTCCAGATCCACGACCCGTCGACAAGGAACCGGCAGGGCAACGACGTGGGCGCCAGCTACCGGTCCGCCATCTTCTACACCGACGACGCCCAGAAGTCCGTTGCCGAGGACACCATCGCCGACGTGGACGCCTCCGGCCTGTGGCCGGGCAAGGTGGTCACCGAGGTCGTGCCGGCCGGACCGTTCTGGGAGGCCGAGCCGGAGCACCAGGACTACCTGCAGCACTACCCCAACGGCTACACCTGCCACTTCGTGCGGCCCAACTGGCGCCTGCCGCGTCGGCAGGTCAGCGGCTGAGGGTTTACCGAGCCGGCAGCACCTCGTCCCAGGTGACCGGCAGCGTGACCGGGCCGGCCACGGACGTGTCGGTTTTGAACTCGATGTCCCCGAACGGCACCGCGAGTCGCAGCGACGGCACCCGGCGGGACAGCGTGGCCAGCGCGGTGGACAGCTCGAGTCGGGCGATCTGCTGGCCGACGCACTGGTGTGGGCCGTGGCCGAAACCGATGTGCGCGTTGTGCTTCCTGGTGATGTCCAGATGTTCCGGGTCGGCGAACTCGGCCGGGTCGTGGTTGGCGGCCTGGATCGCGGCCACGACGTACTCGCCCGCGGCGATGGGTGTGCCGCCGATCTCCGTGTCGACCGTCGCGACCCGCAGCAGGCCCCCGCCGACGCCCAGCAGGCGCACGATCTCCTCGACCGCGGTGGGCACCGTGGCCGGGTCGTCACGCAACAGTGCGAACTGCTCGGGGCTGTCCAGTAGCGCGAGCGTGCCGTAGGTGATCATGCTGGCCGTCGTGTCGTAACCGGCGACCAGCAGCGCGGCCGCCATCTTGACCAGCTCGAGATCGGTGAACGGGCGTTCCGCGTCCTGCCCCCGGGAAACCAGCACGCTCAGCGCGTCCTCGCCGGGTGCGGTCCTGCGCTTGATCACCAGCTCGTACACGTACTGGAAAAGCGGGAACTCCACGGCGGCCAGGTCGTCGGCATCGGTGTTGCCGCTGAACAACGTCTCGGCCGCGCGGCGGAACAGGTTCCGGTCGGCATCGGGTACGTCCAGCAGTTCGGCGATGACCGCGCTCGTGAGCGGCTTGGCGAACTTGTCGTGCAGGTCGATCGGCCCGGTGACGTCGGCAAGATCGTCCAGCAGTTCGTCCACGGTTCGCTGGACCATCGGCCGGAAGAGCTCGATGCGCTTGACGGTGGAGACGGCGGGCGCGAACACGCGGCGGAAG
>DASXXM010000015.1:0-4865 GCA_036503065.1 Pseudonocardiaceae bacterium
GTGGTCCGGTCCCACTGTCGGTCGGATTGTCGGTCCGACTGCTGATCCGACTGCACTGCGCGGCCGGTTATGCCGTGCCACGCCGGCAGGAACCGGCCCAACGCGGCCCGTTCCACCGGCTCGACCTCGGCCCGCAATCGAGCCAGCGACGCCCGGCGCAACCGGCGCAGGACGGTGGCGTCGCAGTACTCCATGCCGCCGGCACCCGGCACTTCAGCCGGTGTCGGCCGCAGTTCGCCGCGCACGAGCCTGCCGGTACCGCTCATCCGTTCCAGCACACCGGTCACCACGGCGACACCGATGCCGAACCGGGCCGCCGCCTGGGCCGCCGTGAAGGGGCCCCGGCAGCGCGCGTACCTGGTCAGCAGGTCGCCCAGTGGGTCGGCCACCGGCTCGACGAACGCGTCCGGCAGCCCGACCGGCAGTGCCGTACCCAACGCGTCGCGCAGGCGGCCCGCGTCCTCGATCGTGACCCACCGCTCCTCGCCCGCGATCCGCACTCCGATCGCCCGCCGCTGGCCGGCCAGCTCCGCCAGCCAGCGCGGATCGACCCCGCGTGCCGCCGCTTCGGCTTCGGTCAGGTCACCCAGGAACCGCAACAGGTCGGCCGCGCCCTCCGCGTCCCGCACTCGTCGGCTCTCGGTCAGCCGTTGCAGGTCCGACTCGACCTCGGCCAGCACCTCCGGGTCGATCAGCTCGCGAATCGCCTCCGCGCCCAGCAGTTCGGCCAGCAGCGAGGAATCCAACGACAGGGTGGCCGCCCGCCGCTCGGCCAGCGGGGTGTCCGCGTCGTACAGGAACATCGCGACGTAGCCGAACAACAGGCTGCGGGCGAACGGCGATGCGGACTGCGTCTCCACCTCGACGACCTTGACCTTGCGGGCGCGGATGTCGGACATCAGCTCGCGCAGGCCCGGCACGTCGTAGACGTCCTGAAGGCATTCGCGCATCGCCTCGAGCACCACCGGGAACCGCTCGTACTTCGCGGCGACCGACAGCAGGTGCGCGCTGCGCTGTCGCTGTTGCCACAACGGGGTCCGCCGGCGCGGGTCGCGGCGGGGGAGCAGCAGCGACCTCGCCGCGCACTCCCGGAACCGGGCCGCGAACAACGCAGAGCCACTCACCTCGGCCGTCGTGACCTGCGCGACCTCCTCCGGTTCCAGCAGCACGTCCGCCGCCGTCGGCGCCAGCTGGGCGCCCTGCTCGTCCAGTGAGTCGGGCACGCGGACCACGATGCCGTCGTCGGCGTGCGCGACCTGCGCGTCGATGCCGCGCTGCTCGCGCAGCCGCGCCGCGACCGCCAGCGCCCACGGCCCGTTGACCTGCGCGCCGAACGGCGAGTGCACCACGAGCCGCCAGTCGCCCAGTTCGTCGCGGAACCGCTCGACCACGATGGTCCGGTCGTCCGGCACACGGCCGGTGGCGGCACGCTGTTCGGCCAGGTAGGTCAGGAGGTTGTCGGTGGCCCACCCGTCCAGCCCGGCCGCCGCGGCCCGCTCGCGCGCCGCGGGCTCGGTCGCCGAACTCAGTTCCCGGACGAACTTTCCCAACGCCCGCCCCAGTTCCAGCGGCCTGCCGACGGTGTCGCCCCGCCAGAACGGCATCCGCGCGGCCTGCCCCGGCGCGGGCGTCACGATCACCCGATCGTGGGTGATGTCCTCCACCCGCCAGGACGACGTGCCCAGCAGGAACACGTCGCCGACGCGCGACTCGTAGACCATCTCCTCGTCCAGCTCGCCCACCCGCGAGCCGTGGCCCCGCTCGTCGGCCGGGGTCATCACGGTGAACAGGCCACGGTCGGGAATGGTGCCGCCGCTGGTCACCGCGAGCCGTTGCGCGCCCGGCCGGCCGCGCAGCTCGCCGGTGATCCGGTCCCACGTGATCCTCGGGCGCAGTTCACCGAAGTCCTCGCTCGGATAGCGACCCGCCAGCATGTCCAGCACCGCGTCCAGCGCCGTCTCCGGCAACGCGGCGAAGGGCGCCGCACGGCGCACCAGGTTGGCCAGCGCGGTCACCGTCCACGGCTCGATGGCCACCATCGCCACGATCTGCTGGGCCAACACGTCCAGGGGATTACGCGGGTAGCGCAACGCCTCGATCGCGCCGGCCGCCATCCGCTCGGCCACCACCGCGCACGACACCAGGTCGCCACGAAACTTCGGGAACACGACCCCCTTCGACACCGCGCCCACCTGGTGCCCGGCCCGGCCGACGCGCTGCAGCCCGGACGCGACCGTCGGCGGTGCCTCCACCTGCACCACCAGGTCGACCGCGCCCATGTCGATGCCCAGTTCCAGCGACGACGTGGCCACGACACACGGCAGCCGGCCGGACTTCAGGTCCTCCTCGACACCGCTGCGCTGCTCACGGGACATCGAGCCGTGGTGCGCCCTGGCCAGCACCGGCGGCGCGCCGTACCCGACCCCGGACTGGCCGACCGCCTGGGCCGGGAACCGCTCCGGGTCCGGCTCGGATTCGGCGGCCAGCTCGTTCAGCCGCGCGGTCAGCCGTTCGGCCAGCCGCCGCGAGTTGCTGAACACGATCGTGGACCGATGTTCCCGGACCAGCCGCAGGATGCGTTCCTCCACGGCGGGCCAGATCGACGTCCGCCGCTCGGGCCCGGCCGCCGAGCCGGACACCTCACCGGCGCCCGTCGGGTCGACCGGTTCGCCCAACCGGGACATGTCCTCGACCGGCACCTCGACCGTGACCTGCACGGTCTTCTGGTTGCGCGGCTGCACCACGCGCACCGGCCGGCCACCGGCCAGGAACGTGCCGACCTCCTCGACCGGCCGAACCGTCGCGGACAGGCCGATTCGCTGCGCAGGCTCGGTGAGCAGCGCGTCCAGCCGTTCCAGCGACAGCGCGAGATGCGCGCCGCGCTTCGTGCCGGCCACGGCGTGCACCTCGTCCACGATCACCGTGCGCACGCCGCGCAGCGACTCCCGAGCGGCCGAGGTGAGCAGCAGGAACAGCGATTCCGGCGTGGTCACCAGGATGTCCGGCGGGGTCCGGGCGAATGCCCTGCGTTCGTCGGCCGGGGTGTCGCCGGTGCGCATGCCCACGGTGATGTTCGGCTCCGGTTCGCCGAGGCGGCGGGCGGCCGCCCTGATCCCGGCCAGCGGCGCCCGCAGGTTCCGCTCCACGTCGACGGCGAGCGCCTTCAACGGGGACACGTAGAGGACCCGGCAGCGCTGTTTCGGCTGGGCCGGTGGCGGTTGGCTGGCCAGCTGGTCCAACGCGGAGAGGAAGGCGGCCAACGTCTTGCCGGAGCCGGTCGGCGCGACTACCAGCGCGTGCGCGCCCGCGCCGATGGCCTGCCACGCGCCGCGCTGCGCGTCGGTGGGCGCGGCGAACGCGCCGGCGAACCATTCCCTGGTTGCCGGCGAAAACGCGTGCAGCGCCTCGTCCATACAGCCATAGTGCCCTGTGTGGCCGACAGCGCGCGCGCCCCGGACACCCACCTGTGGACAACTCGGTGGGGTCCGGGGCGGCCTGCGGCGTGCGCCCCGGCCCGGCACGTAGGCTGGCGGCAAATGCGTACCACAGCCTTCCGCACCTTGATGAGCGCCGAGTTCGGGGAGCTCAGAGCGGGCAGCATCGCCCGCGACCACGTGTTCGCCGATCTCGGTGGCCGGACTGTCGAGCAGGCCCTCTCCGCCGGTTTCGATCCCCAACGGGTCTGGCGCGCCGTGTGCGACGCGTTCGACGTGCCACCGGAACGACGCTAGTTGTTACTGCGGATCTGCCGCTTCCGCCAGAGCACGAAGTGCTCGGGCGGCGGGTTGAGGCGACGGTCCACCAGCCATGCCGCGTAGACCCGGTCGGATTCCGCCGCGTACTCGTAGGCTTCGCGGTGGTGCTGCTCGGCGCGACTCCGTGCGTCGGCCCTGAGCAGCCGTTCCTGTTCCGGGGTCGCCCGGCCTTCCGCCATGGCGAACTCGGCCCGCGCCAGCTCGTCGATCTCGGCGAGGCGCTGCCGTAGCGCCTCGGCGGCACGCTGCGTCGCGTGGCTGTCGAGCGGATCCGCGTTGCGCCGCGCCCGCACGTAGGGGTTGTCGCTCGGCAGGCCGCCGCTGACCCGGCCGTACAGGCCGACGAACAGCATCGCCATGCCGGCGACCAGGCTGAACAGCACGTTCTGGATCTTGAAGGCGAGCAGGTTCAGCGGCGTGTCCAGCACCGCGAGGTTGGCCAGGCCGGAGAGCAGGAACAATCCGCCGATGGCGGCGGTCACGGTGGACGAGAGATGGCCGCCGATGACGGCGGCCGCGATCAGCACGATGCCGACCACCAGGGAGATGAGGGACAGCAGCCCGTTGCTCGACAGGCCGAGGATCTGCCTGCCGTTGGTGGACAGGAAGGCCAGCTGGTTGGCGAAGCCCAGGCCGCCGAACACGATCAGGCCGGTACCGAACAGAGCAGCACCGACCCGGTAGACCTTGCACAGCGGGTGATCGGGCGTGAGGTAACGATCCATTCTGGTTCTCATCGGCGCCTCCAGGCGGCAGACCGGGGGTCCTCTGCGTGACTCCCAGTGTCCGCGCGGGAAGCGTGGGTAACCACACCTGAATGGAGGAAGAATAGGACAACTTTCCCTCGCGGCGTGTCGTGGGACGCTCGAACACCTGTTCGGCTACTCTGTTGTCCACAACGAGGCCAGCTATCCACAGATCGTGGCGCCGGCCGCGAAATCGTCGGGCCCGCGTCGTAGCCTCGGCCACGACGAGACCAGACCAAGCACGACTCAACGAGGTGGACTTCCAGATGCCTGCAGCAGCACCCGACCGGGGTAAGGCACTCGAACTGGCCCTTGCCCAGATAGACAAGCAGTTCGGCAAGGGCTCGGTGATGCGCCTCGGCGA
>DASXXM010000016.1:0-13676 GCA_036503065.1 Pseudonocardiaceae bacterium
GATCCGCCCCTGGGCCTTTCGTGCACGGGTCATCTGGGAATTCTCCATCAACTATGCCTCCGGGCCGGAAAGCACCGAGGCCCCGAGATCGAGCAGTTCGGCCGCGACGAGCCGGCCGAGTTCGTCTGCGTTGGTCAGGTCCGAGATCGCCGATGCGCGCAGGATCTCGTTGTCATCAGTCGCCGCCATACCGCGCAGCGACAGCCGAAGAACCACCCTGTCGACACCGTCGGCGTCCGTCACGAGGTCCTCGACCACATCGGCCAGTGCGCCGACCGGCGCGCTGCAGCCGGCCTCCAGCGCCGCCAGCATGGTGCGTTCCGCAGTCACGGCCGCCCTGGTCGGCTCGTCGTCGATGGTGGCGCCGAGCAGGTGCTCGGTGTCCATGTCGTCCACCCGGCACTCGATCGCCAGCGCGCCCTGAGCCGGCGCCGGCAGCATCTGGATCGGGTCGAGTACCTCGGTGATCTCGGCCAGCCTGCCGAGCCGGGCCAGGCCGGCCCGCGCCAGGACCACCGCGTCCAGTTCGCCGTCCGCGACCTTGCGCAGCCGGGTGTCCACGTTGCCCCGGATCGGCACCATCGTCAGGCCGAGGCCCAACGCGGCCAGCTGGGTGATCCGGCGCGGCGCGCCGGTGCCCACGGTCGAACCGGGCGGCAGCTCGCCGAGGGTCAGGCCGTCCCGTGCGATCAGCGCGTCGCGGGGATCCTCGCGCACCGGCACGGCGGCGATCACCAGCCTGCTGTCCGGCGCGGTCGGCAGGTCCTTGTAGGAGTGCACGGCCACGTCGATCTCACCGGCCGCGAGCGCGTCACGCAGGGCCGTGGTGAACACGCCGATGCCGATCTGCGGAATCGGGGCCGACGACCGGTCACCCGGAGTGGTGACGGTGATGATCTCGACCACGGCGCCCGCCGCCTCGAGCGCGTCCGCCATCAGGCGCGTCTGTGCCAGTGCCAGGGCGGAGCCCCTTGTGCCGATCCGAATTGCCTTCTTCAACTATTCTCACCGGTCCCGGTGTCGTCTCGGTCGTCCCGCGCCACCGGGGTGCTCACCGCGGCCGCGGCCTGCGGGTCCAGCTGGAACAGTTCGCGCAGCGCGTCCGCGTAGCTGGCGCCGCCGGGGCTCGACGCGAGCTGCTTCACCCGCACGGTGGGCGTGTGCAGCAGCTTGTCCACCACCCGGCGCACGGTGTTGGCGAGCTCGCCGCGGACCTGGCCGTCCAGTTCGGGCAGCCGGGAGTCCAGCCGCAGCAGTTCCGCGTCCACGACCTCGGCGGCCCGCCTGCGCAACGCGGTCACCGTCGGGGTCACGGCGGCGGATCGCTGGGCCGCCAGGTAGCTGTTGACCTCGTCGGCCAGGATCGCGCCCGCCGTGCCGGCGTGTCGACCGGCCGGCGTGTCGGCCAGCCGTTGGCCAAGGCTGTCCAGGTCGACCAGGGTCACGCCGGGCAGTTCGGCCACGCCGGCCTGCACGTCCCGTGGCAGGCCGAGGTCGCACACGACGAGCGGCCGGGTGCGGTCCGCGATGCCGGCGACCACCAGGTCGGTGGGGATCACCACGTCGGTGGCGCCGGTGCAGGTCACCACCACGTCGGCCGCGGCGATCCGGTCGGCCAGATCCAGCAGTCCGGTGGAACGGGCCGGGATGCCCTCTTCGGCCAGCACGCGGACCAGCCGGGCGCCGTTGGCGGGGGTGCGGTTGGCGATGACGACCTCGCCGATGCCGGCCCTGCGCAGCGCGGCCGCGGCCAGGGCGCCCATCGAGCCCGCGCCGACCACGAGGGCCTGCCGGCCGGCCAGGCCGCCGAGCACCTCGGCGGCGTCCGCGACAGCGACACCGACCACGGACGCGGCCACGTGGTCGATCTCGGTCTCGGCGTGCACCCGCTTGCCGACCCGCAACGCGTGCTGGACCAGCTCGTGCAGCGCGCGGCCGACCGTGCCGGCCCGGTCGGCCGTTGCGTAGGCGGCGCGGAGCTGGCCGAGGATCTGGGCGTCGCCGACCACCATCGAGTCGAGACCCGCGGCGACGGCGAACAGGTGCTCCACCGCGCCTGCCGAGTAGTGCACGTGGACGCCGCGCGACAGCTGGCCGGGTTCGACGCCGGCATGGCGGGCCAACACCCCGGTCAGGTCGGACAGGCCGCCGTGGAAGGTCTCGACGATGGCGTAGATCTCCACGCGGTTGCAGGTGGACAGCAGCAGCGCCTCGTTGACCTGCGGGCAGTGCAGCAGCTCGTCCAGCACCTTGCCGGTGTCGGCGACCGAGATCGAGGTACGTTCCAGTTCACGCACCCCGGCGGTCCGGTGCGACATGCCGATGGCGAGCACGTTCATCGTCGGACCACCACTCCGTCCACTCCCGGCACATCGGACCCGTTCAGTGTCTTGTCCCGACCGTCCCGCCCCAGTGCGACCTCGTCCGCGCGCCGGGCCACGTGGAAGGAAAGGATCTGCATCTCGACCGCCAGATCCACTTTGCGCACCTCCACATCGTCGGGCACCTGGAGTACGACGGGTGCGAAGTTCAGGATGCATCGGACGCCCCCGGATACCAAACGGTCACAGACCGCCTGAGCCGCGGGGGGTGGGGTGCAGATGACGCCGATGGACACGTCGCGCGACGCGCAGACCTGGCCGATCTCGTCGATGTGGTTCACGAGGATGCCGCCAACCGGTACACCCATGAGATCTTCGTCCACATCAAAGAGAGCAACAACGGGGAAGCCGCGGCTGGGGAAGCCGCCGTAGTTGGCCAGGGCGTGCCCGAGGTTACCGATGCCGACCACGGCGATGGCCTGGTTGCGGGTCAGGCCGAGGATGCGCTCGATCTCCTCGATCAGCACCGAGACCTCGTAGCCGACCCCCCGGGTGCCGTACGAGCCGACGTAGGACAGGTCCTTGCGCAGCTTCGCCGAGTTGACCCCGGCGGCCACGGACAGCTCCTCGCTGGAGATCGTGCCGACGCCCTGCTCGGACATGGCGGACAACACCCGCAGGTACACGGCCAGCCGGGCGACGGCCGCCTCCGGGATGGCCCTGGCGCGCTCGCGGACGTCGCCGGCGACCGGTCGGCCCGGCGTGCCGTTGGTGCCGTTGGTCGCAACTGCGGGCATGGGTTCGGTGACCGCGTCGGCCGGGCTGTTGGGCACGCCACCACGCCCTCGGCCTCGCTGCACCGCCACGCTGGTTCTCCTTCGCCCGCCACAGGCTGCCTCGTGCGCACCCGCCGTCACCTCGTGCCGACCCGGTCGGGACCGCGCGCCAACGCAGGAGCTGGATGCGCGAACCGGTGCCGCCGACGGCGTGACATGACCACGGTATCCATTTGTGAACGCATGCACAAAGTCGCCGGTACTCGGGGTAACGGAGCGCACAACGGACTGGATCTTACCGGCAGACCGGGCCGGCTCAGTTCACGGTGAAGGCAACGGACGGCCAGCCGGCCGCGCCGTCCGGGATGGTGTCGGCCGGCTCCTGCGTCTGGACGTAGCCCGTGTCGTCGGTGGCGCGGCTCTCCACGGTGTGGTTGCCCGCCCTCAGGTCGAAGAACGTCCGCCACATGCGCCAGCTGTTCTTGGTGACCTCGGTGGCGAGCTGGGCGTCCTGCCACGGCCCGCCGTCGACCCGGACCTCGACCCGCCTGATGCCCTTCGTCTGCGCCCACGCGATGCCGGCGACCACCACGCTGCCGGCCTGCGCGCGGCCGAACGACGCGGGCCGGTCGATCCGCGACTCGGTCTTGACCGGCGCCAGGACCGAGTAGCCACGCGGCACCCAGTAGCCCTGCCGGGCCGAGAACGTGGTCAGCTCCATGTCGGTGACCCACTTCGTCGCGGACACGTAGCCGTACAGGCCGGGCACCACCATCCGGGCCGGGAAGCCGTGTTCCACCGGCAGCGGCTGGCCGTTCATGCCGATGGCCAGCATCGCGCCGCGGTCGTCGAGCAGGGTGTCCACCGGGGTACCTGCGGTGTAGCCGTCCACGCTGGTGGACAGGAGCTGGTCGGCGCCCGGCCGGACGCCGGCCTCCATGAGCAGGTCGCGCAGCAGCACGCCCTCGAACTTGGCGTTGGAGATGTACGGGCCGCCGACCGGATTGGACACGCAGCACAGCGTCACGATCCGCTCGACCAGCGTGCGGTTGCGGATGTCGGCGAAGCTGTAGGTCTTCTCGCGGTCGACCATGCCGTGGATGCGCAGCGACCAGCTCTGCGTGCTGACCTGCGGCACGGTCAGCGCGGTGTCCACCCGGTAGAACCGGCCGGCGTCGGTGATGAAGCTCGGGGTGCCGGAACCGGTGAAGTCGGCTCCCGACGGCACGGTGACCGGCTGCGGCGACGTCAGCGTGCCGACGGCGGCCCGGGACGCGTCGACGTTGTTGTTGGCCACCAGCACCTGGCCGACCGCACCGACCACACCGGCGCCGACGACCACACCGGCCGTGCCGACCAGGAACCTGCGGCGGCTGTCGTCCGCGTCGTCGGAGTCGCGGTCGCGACCGTCGGGCCCGCCGTCCCGCACGGTGATCCAGTCGTGGGCGAGGCGGTGCAGCAGGCGGAACACCAGCGCGCCCGCCACCAGGCTGACCGTCGGGGCGAGCACGCCGAGTTGACCGAGATCGGTGCGCCCGAGCACCGCGGCCATGCCGACCAGGCCGAGCAGCACGGCCAGTGTCGTGCCCGGCCAGCTGACGCGCCGGGACAGCAGGCCGGCCAGCACGCCGAACAGCACCAGCACGACGGCCATGCCCAGCAGCAGCACGGACTTGTCGTTCGTACCGAAGTTGCGGACCGCGAAGTCCTTGACCTGGGCAGGCGTCCGGTCGATCGCGGCGTTGCCGACGGCGACGAAGGGCGACGCGTCCGCGCCGACGAACGCGGCCGCGAGCTGACCGACGGCCAGCGCCGAGCCCACCGCGAGCACGCCGATCCCGGCGGCGACCAGCACGGGCAGTTTCGGGGCGGTCGATCGAGCCTTCACCAACGTCTGCACGCTTTCTATACGACACCGTCAGTGGTAGGGACTGGTGTCGTCGAGCACGTTCCGGGCGATTCGTAAGCGATCGGTAATGATCAACGGGCCAACGCCGCGCGGAACCGAGCCTCCTCCAGGGTCCAGTAGCCGTGTTCGACACCGTCGATCAGGATCACCGGTACCCGGTCGCCGTACTCGGCCCGCAGGTCCGTGTCGCCGTCCACGTCCACCGTCGACCACGGCACCGACAGCTCGCCGCAGACCCGCGCCACGGCCGCCTCGGCCACCTCGCACGGGTGGCAGCCGACCCTGGATATCACCGTCACCGCATGGCTCACGGTGACGAATCTAGCCGGACCCGCAGCGCGGCCCTGGCCACCTTGCCGGTGACCGAGTGCGGCAGCTCGTCGGCGAACTCGACCGTGGTCGGCACCTTGAACCTGGCCAGCCTGCTCGCGCAGTGGTCGATGACGTCCTGCGCGGTCAGCCCGGCGCCCGGCCGCTGGATGACGACGACCTTGACGGCCTCACCGGTCCGGTCGTCCGGCACGCCGACCGCGGCGGCCTCCGCGACGCCGCGGAGCTGGTGGAGGGTCAGTTCCACCTCGTGCGGGTAGACGTTGAAACCGTTCACGATGATCAGGTCGTTGGCCCGGTCGACCAGGTGCAGGTCGCCGTCGGCGTCGAGGTAGCCGATGTCGCCGGTGCGGAACCAGCCGTCCGCGTCCGGGCCGTGCCCGCCGTCCGGCCAGTAGCCGCTGAACAGGTTCGGTCCGGCCACCGAGACCAGCCCGGTGCCACCGGACTCGTCGTCCAGTTCGTCGTCCGGGTCCGGGCCGGGCAACGGGTCGCCGTCGCTGTCCACGAGCCGCAGGCGAACGCCGGGCAGCGGCCGACCGACCGAGCCGGGCTTGGCGTACTCCGAGGCCAACGTGGACGTGAGCACCGGGCCTGTCTCGGTCAGGCCGTAGCCCTCGTACACCGGCAGCCCGGTGACCCGATGGATCGCCGCCAGCACCAGCGGTGGCAGCGGGGCGGCGCCCGAGGTGAACAGCCGGACCGTGGACAGCGCCGCGTGCAGGCGCTCGTCCGGCACGGCAGCCAGCGCCGCGTACATCGGCGGCACACCGACCACGGTGGTCACCCGGTGGGTCTCGATCGCCGACAGCGCGTCGTGCACGCCGAACTTGGGCAGCAGCACGGCGGTCGCGCCCGCCGCGGCGACCTGGAGCAGGCCGGGGCCCAGACCGTAGGCGTGCGACAACGGCAGCGACAGCAGGACGCGGTCGGTCGAGGTGACCGGCGCCGGACGCAGCGCGGCGCACTGGGCCAGGTTGGCCAGCAACGCGCGGTGCGACAGCAGCACACCGCGCGGACGGCCGGACGTGCCGGAGGTGTAGCAGAGCACCGCGATGTCCTCGCCGCCCGCCACGGACTCCACGGCAGGCGCGTCGTCACCGGACTCCGCCGGTGGCGGCAGGGTCGGCGCGTCGACGCCGGCAACGGGTTCGCCGACGAACACGCTCGCCCGGCAGTCGGCCACCAGTTCGACAACGCCCGCGGGCGGCACATCGGTGCTCAGCGGCACGAGCACGCCGCCGGCCCGCAGTACGCCGAACACGACGAGGCAGTACGAGATCCCCGCCGGCAACCGGACCGCGACCCGGTCACCCGGTCGCACCCCGGCCTCGATCAGGCGGGCGGCCTGGCGGTTGGCCTCGGCGTCCACGGCGGCCCAGGTGCGCGTCCGGCCGGTCACGGCGTCCACCAGGGCGGCGCGGCCGGGGTCGCGTCGAGCCGCCGCGGTGACCAGGTCGGCCAGGTTGCCGGCCGGGTCGATATCGCCATAGGGGACGTCTGTCGCCCGATCGGGTGAGGCGTCGGTCATCGTCGACCTCCGAAACTGCCGTCCGCGAAAGCTCAGTTCACACCAGTCAGGGCAGTGTGCCAGCTCAGGGCAGTGTGCCAGCTAGGACTCACGTCATGCGGCGAGATGGCGCGCGTTTCTCTTTCGAGCGAACGTCGGGTCGTTGCTCTTTCGGACACCGGAAAACTACTCACGGGTAGCAAGAGCAAGTATGCTGTGTCAGCCTTGGGCCGGAATGCGCCGGTGACGACAGGACCGCCGGTGCGTATGCCTGGCCCGAGGACGAACGAGGAGCCGCCATGCACCCGACCGATGACCGGCGACCCGACCTCGACGACCAGGACTAACTGCTGGTATGACGAGCGTGGCCCGATCGAGCCGCGGTACCGCACCCGCGGGGGCGGTACCGGAGCAACGAGCGGACGGACCAGCCAACTGGGACACGGACCGGCACGCGGACGGGGAAACTGTGGCCAGCGACACACCCATCGGTGATCACCCGGTAGGGGGTCACGCGGGTGATGGGGCCACTCGCCGTATCGTCGGCGTGAGCTATGCGGCACCGACGGTCACCTCCGCCGCCGACACCGACGCCGAGGACACCGGTGGCGAGGCATGGGCGCTGGTGCACGCGGCCCAGTCCGGCGACACGAGCGCGTTCGGCACGCTCTACGACAAGTACGTCGACTCGGTGTTCCGGTACGTGCTGTTCCGGGTCGGCGACCGGACCCTGGCCGAGGACGTCACCAGCGAGACGTTCCTGCGGGCGTTCCGGCGGATCACGTCGATCAGCTACCAGGGCCGGGACGTGGGCGCCTGGTTCGTCACCATCGCCAGGAACCTGGTGCTGGACCACGTGAAGTCCAGCCGGTTCCGGCTCGAGGTGGCCACCGCCGATCCGGACGACGGACGCAGCACCGAGTCGGGCCCGGAACACGAGGTGCTCACCCAGCTCACGCACGTGGAGCTGCTGCGGTGTGTGCGACTGCTCGGCGACGACCAGCGGGAGTGCATCGTGCTGCGCTTCCTGCAGGGCCTCTCGGTGTCCGAGACGGCGAACATCATGGGCCGCAACGAAGGCGCGATCAAGGCGTTGCAGCACCGCGCCGTGCGGCGACTCGCCCAACTGCTGCCGGCTGAACTGCGCTAGTTCACACGATCGTGTTGTCTTTCCGGCACTATCGGCACGGTGAGGCTTACCTGTGCCGTATCTCCGATCGATTCCGCTCGTTGCCTTGTCGACACTCGGTGACGGAGCGGGACGGTGGCTTCAGGCGGAACGCCCTGGTGGCGGCAGCGGCAGCGCGAGCGGTTCGCTCGCGCGGTTGACTCGTCGCCGCAGGACAGCCAGCCCTACGACCCCAAGCTGGCCGGCGAACTGGCGGTCGTGGTCATGCTGGGCCACACCGCGGCCGCCACCGCGCCGGACGGCGCGGCCAGGGACCGGATGCGCGCGAAGGTGCTGGCGCAACTGGCGGTCCCGCAGGTCCGCCCGAGCCCGGTACCCAGGGCCCTCCCGGCGCCTCGCGGTCGGGTCACGGGCACCCGTGGCCGGTTGGTGATCGCGCTCGGCGCCGCGTTCTGCCTGGTGCTCGCGCTGTCCGGGATGACGCTGCTCCTGTCGCGCAACGCGTTGCCCGGCGATCCGCTCTACGCGGTGCGGCGGACCGTCGAGTCGGCCACGCTCGGCCTGACCAGCGGTGGCGATGCCAAGGGGCACAAGCATCTCGAGTTCGCCGCCGACCGGATCGGCGACATCGAGACCCTCGCAGGCCGCTACCCCGATCTCGCGAACAGCCCCGTCGGCGACTACCTCACCGCGTTCGCCGACTTCGACTCCGACACCAGTGCCGGGACCGTCGACCTGACCGGCTACGCCACCGGCAACGGCCCCGCCGACCTCACCGTGCTGCGCACCTGGGCCGCGCAGCAGGCCACCCGGATCGGGTTGGTGGCACCGCACCTGCCGACCCTCGCTCGCACCAGGGCGGCGCAGAGCCGGGCGCTGCTCGACCGGGTCAGCCGGCGCGCGGACGCCCTGCTGGCCCGCGACTCCTGCTACACGATCACGTCCGGCGCGACCGACGATCTCGGCGTGCTGCCCGCCACCGGCCCGTGCGACCAGGCCCCCGGCAGCCCACCGCGCCACCTCGGCGCCACGTCGACACCGCCCGTCGGTGCCACCCTGCCCGTGCAGGTGCCGGCACCGCCGCAGACCCGATCGGGTGGTGCAACCGCAGTGACCAGCCCGCCGGTGGCGGGCGTCCCGCCAACCACGTTCGCCGCGCCGCCGGTGGTGCCACCCCCGGTCGTGGGCGTACCGCCGGTCCTACCGCCGGTGCCGATCACGCCGCCGATCACCATCACACTGCCGCTCCCATTACCCCCGCTGGACATCCCGGCGTTGCTGCCCAACCTGCCCGCGCTGCGGATCGGTGACTGACCGGCCAAGACGAATGGCCTTGGCCGCCGCACTAGGCTGGACGGGTGCGTGCGCGAACTACGAGAAGGCGCCGAACGACCAGGAGGCGCCGAGGTGCCACGACGGGCTGACGGCATGACGGACGAGGCGCGGGACCGCCGCGCCGAACTCGCCGGTGCGGCGTCCGCGGAGGCGGCCATCGTCACCGCGGGCCGGAACACGCCGCTGGCAGTGCCCACCGACCTCACCGCGGGCGCGTTCTTCGACGTGGACAACACCATGATGGTGGGCGCGTCGATCTTCCACTTCGCCCGAGGTCTCGCCGCACGCAAGTTCTTCACAACGTCCGACCTGGCCGGCTTCGCCTGGCAGCAGGTGAAGTTCCGAATCGGCGGCAAGGAGTCCCCCGACGGCATCGCGGCCAGCAGGGAGACGGCACTGTCGTTCGTGGCCGGCCGCAGCGTCGCCGAGATCGTCGCACTGGGCGAGGAGATCTACGACGAGTTGATGGCCGACAAGATCTGGGCCGGCACTCGGGCGCTGGCCCAGATGCATCTCGACGCGGGCCAGCGTGTCTGGCTCGTCACGGCGACACCGGTGGAACTGGCCCAGATCATCGCGCGGCGGTTGGGCCTGACCGGCGCCCTCGGCACGGTCGCCGAGAGTACCGACGGCCACTACACGGGCCGTCTCGTCGGCGAGATGCTGCACGGCAAGGCGAAGGCCCACGCGGTTCGCGCGCTCGCGGCCAGGGAAGGTCTGGATCTGCGGCGCTGTACGGCTTATTCGGATTCGGCCAATGATGTGCCCATGCTGTCGGTGGTCGGTACGGCGGTCGCGGTCAATCCGGATCAGGCACTGCGTGAGACGGCCCGCAAGCGGGGGTGGGAGATCCGGGACTTCCGTACCGGTCGTAAAGCCGCTCGGATCGGGGTGCCGTCGGTTATCGGCGCCGGTGCGGTGGCCGGCGCGGTGGCGGCGGGGCTGGCCTATCGTCGTCGGGCCAACTGAACCGACTACTGGGTCGGGGCGTACTGGCCGGGCCCCTGCTGGCCGTACTGGGCGGCGGGCTGCTGCGGCTGGCCGTCCCCGGCCAGGTAGACCGCGGTGCCGTAGGCGGCGATCTCGCTGGCCGTCCCGCCGATCTCGTTGCAGTCGAAGCGCATCGCCAGCACCGCGTTGGCGCCCCGAGCGATGGCTTCCTGGCACAGGCGCTGCAGCGCCTCCTGCCGGGACTCGTACAGCAGCTTGCTCAGGCCCTTGAGTTCACCGCCCGCCATTGCCTTGAAGCCGGCGCCCATGTTCGAGAAGGCGTTGCGGCTGCGGACGGTGAGGCCGAACACCTCGCCCATCACTCGCACGACCCGGTAGCCGGGTACGTCGTTCATCGTCGACAGCAGGATCGGGAACTGCTGCGGCATCGGTTGACCCATGCCGCGGAGCGTACCGACACGAACCGGGCGTCAACCCAGGAACACGTTGTTTCGCTGGGACAGCAACCGGTAGAGGGTCTGCTGGATGCTCTCCCGCACCTGGTCGGTGATGTTGAAGACCAGCATGGGGTCGTCCTCCGCGCCCGCCTCGAACTCGTCGGTGCGGATCGGCTCGCCGAACTCGATGAACCACTTCGACGGCAGCGGCACCAGGCCGAGCAGGCCGAAGTGCGGGAACAACGGCGTCACCGGGAAGTACGGGAAGCCGAACAGCCTGGCCAGCGGCTTGAGGTCGGCCAGCTTCGGATAGATCTCCTCCGCGCCCACGATCGACACCGGGATGATCGGCGTGCCGGTGCGCAGCGCGGCCGACACGAAACCACCCCGGCCGAACCGCTGCAGCTTGTACCGGTCGCGGAACGGCTTTCCGATGCCCTTGAAGCCTTCCGGCCAGACGCCGACCAGGTGGTCCTCGCGCAGCAGGCGTTCCGCGTCGGCGTTGCAGGCCAGGGTCTGGCCGCTCTTGCGGGCGAACGAGCCGAGGACCGGCGTCCTGAAGATCAGGTCGGCGCCCAGCATCCGCAGGAAGCGGCCCCGCGGATGGTTGTCGCGCACCGCGACCGCGGTCATCATCGCGTCGATCGGGAACGTGCCGGAGTGGTTGGCGACCAGCAGCGCGCCGGTCTCGTCCGGCAGGTTGTCGGCGCCGATCACCTCGACGCGGAACCAGTCCTGGTAGAGCCGGCGCAGCGGTGGCAGCAGCACGTTGTCCGCGAGTTCCGCGTCGAAGCCGAACTCGTCCACCTCGTACTCGCCGGTCAGGCGTCGCCTTGCGAACGCGACCAGATCGGCCAGCCGGTCGGCCAGTTCGCGCTGGTCGCGCTGGTCGACGGGCGGCGCGGCGAGCGTTGGCGTCGGGCCGGGGCGCGCGGCCTGCCGGGCCCGACGGCCGTTGGCCCGCGTGTCCGGTGTGGTCGACGCGGTGTTCCCGTGCAGTGGAATCACGCGTGCATGCGCCACAGCTGTCCTCTCATCGTCGCAGTCGCAACAGACCGACGGCGCTCAGCACGCCGCGTTCCGCGGCAGCCAGCCGGTCCGGCTCGAGTAGCGGTCGCAGGCCCCGGCCGTGGACGTAGTCGTCGAACGCCTGCCGGGTGGTCCATCTCGGCACGTAGCCGAAGACGGTCTTGAGTCGCGTGGTGTCCACGACGCGACCGAAGTTCAGGAACCGCACCTGCTCCGGCCCGAAGTCCAGCAACCGCGTGCGGCGGAACAGCTGCGTCACCGGTCCGACCACCGGCCCAGGGACCGGCAGCGGCACCCGGCCGGCCCGCCGGATGGCCTGCGACAGCAGCAGTACGCCGTCCCCGCCGACGTTGAACACGCCCGGGACGTCCTGCTCGACCGCGCGATGCAGCACGGCCAGGGCGTCCTCGGAGTGCAGCAGCTGGAGCCGGGCGTCCCGGCCCAGCACCGTCGGCACCGCACCCGGCAGCGAGAAGTACCTGGTCAACACCGTGTCGACGGTGGGGCCGATCAGGTTGGTGAACCGCAGCGTGGTGATGTCGACGTCGGGCCGCCGCCGGCCGAAGCCGCGAACGTACGCCTCGACCTCGGCGTTGTCCTGGGCGTAGCCGCTGGACGGGAGGCGCCCGTTGATCGGGGTGTCCTCGGTGAACATGGCCGGGTCGCGCGGGCCCGCCCCGTAGACTGCGGTGGTCGACTTGACGACCAGCTTGCGCACCACCGGCGAGCGCTGGCAGGCCGCCAGCAGCTGCATGGTGCCGATGACGTTCATTTCCTTGTGCAGCGGGCGGGCGCCGGGACCGGCCGAGTGCGCGGTCGGCGACGCGTGCACCACGGTGTCCACCTTGGCGGTGGCGATCACCTTGCCGATCAGCGGGTTGCGGATGTCGGCCCGGACGAACTCGGCGCGACCCATCAGCTTGGCCAGTGCCGGCGACGGGGCGGCCGTGTCCACGCCGATGACCCGCTCGATCCGATCGTCGTCGGCGAGGCGGGCCGCGAGGTGCCCACCGAGGTAACCACTCACCCCGGTGACCAGAACGATGTGCGCTGCCATACCTGTCCCCAGCCGTGCGGCGGTGGTCGCGACTCTACCCGCGAGCCGCTGGTCCGACCGGGTGGTTCACGCCGGATTTACGCAGGTAGCGGGCCCTTGCGACCGGACGACTCCGACATCGACTCGCTAGCCCTGCTTGATACCTGACCACGGCTTCCGGCCTTGCCGCCGCGGTGTCTTCGCCCCCGGAGCGGCGGCGAAGCCCAGCGGAGGGGGTGAAGACACCGCGAAAAGCGGCGAGGCCCGCGAGCGGAGCGAGCCAATGTCACAGCTCGACTATCACTTGCCCTGCTTGCGACGCGCGTGCCGAGTCTTCCGCAGTAGCTTGCGGTGCTTCTTCTTCGACATGCGCTTGCGGCGCTTCTTGATGACCGAGCCCATGCGGGTTCCCTAACTGTCGTTGGTCTTTCAGGCTTCGACGCGAGCAACCACCTCGACGGACGAACACGGCCGAAGGGCGCGCGACACGAACGGCTGCCCAGTCTACCTGGGCGGTCGATGAGCCCTACCGGCCGGTCCGCTCTGATTCGCTGCTCTAGCCGGCGTCGTAGTAGGCGTTCTCCAGATAGTCGTGGACGGCCTTCTCCGGCACCCGGAACGACTTGCCGACCCGCACCGCCGGCAGTTCGCCGGAGTGCACCAGCCGGTACACGGTCATTTTGGAAACTCGCATCATTGAAGCCACCTCGGCGACGGTCAGAAACTCCACCGGTCCGAGACTGGTCGCTTCCGTCTCCCTGTTCTGCGCAGGCATGGTCCACCGCGTCCTTCGACACGTGTCGCGCCGCCGGCTTCCCCACCGGCGGAACGGACACGCACGTGCTGGGTCCGAGAGTAGCGGGACGGATGGGACTCATGCGACGGGCGTGACAGGCAATCCTCAGGGTGTCGC
>DASXXM010000017.1:0-5581 GCA_036503065.1 Pseudonocardiaceae bacterium
CGCCGACCAGTTCGCGCAGGATCGCCCTGTCAATCGCCTCGAGCGGCGACGTCACAGTTGGACCAGGTCGTGCGACTGGTTGTTCAGCGAGGCGACGCCGTGGTCGGTGACCACCACGATGTCCTCGATCCGGGCACCCCAGCGGCCCGGCTGGTAGATCCCCGGCTCCACGCTGAACGTCATGCCCGGTGCCAGCGGCAGCGCGTTGCCGGCCACGATGTAGGGCTCCTCGTGCACGTCCAGGCCGATGCCGTGGCCGGTGCGGTGGATGAAGTAGTCGGCGAAACCGGCGTCGGCGATGATCCGGCGGGCGGTGTCGTCCACCGTCTGCGCCGTGACGCCGGGCCGGACGACGTCGACCGCCGCCTGCTGCGCCCGTTGCAGAACCTGGTACGTGGCAAGGACATCCGGCTCGCTCGGCGCACCGAGAACGTAGGTCCGGGTGGAGTCGGAGTAGTAGCCCTCCGTGACCGAGCCGCCGATGTCGACCACGACGACCTCGCCCTGCCCGATCACCCGGTCGGACACGTCGTGGTGCGGGCTGGCGCCGTTCGGGCCGGAACCGACGACCACGAAGGCGGCCTCGGCATGGCCCTCGGCCACGATGGCGGCGGCGATGTCCGCGCCGACCTCGGCCTCGGTGCGGCCGGCGCGCAGCCACTCCCCCATCCGGGCGTGCACCCGGTCGATCGCCTCGCCCGCCCGCCGCAACGCGGCCAGTTCGGCATCGTCCTTGCGCATCCGCAGTTCGCGCAGCACCGGGCCGGCCAGGACCTGCTCGGCGTCCGGTGCGCCGGTGCGCAGGCCAAGGACGTGCAGCGCGGGCATCGTGTCGACGACGGCGATCTTCCGTGGCGCCGCGCCGAGCGCCCGGTAGGCCAGGTCGTACGGGTCGTCGCCGTCCACCCAGGTCGCGATGGCGACGCCAAGGTCGTCGGTCGGGACGTCCGCGTAGCCGGGCCACTCCAGCTTGGGCACCACCAGGGTCGGCGAGCCGTCGGCCGGGACGACGAGGCAGGTCAGCCGTTCGTAGGACGACCCGCCGACACCGAGCAGGTAGCGCAGGTCGGAACCGGGCGAGATGAGCAACGCGTCCACTCCCGCGGTGCCCGCCGCCTCTTGAGCGCGGTGCAATCGGGCCAGCAGGCAGGCCGCATCCGGCCACGAGGTGGTCGACATGACCGCAGCCTAGCCGCCGGTCGTGAACCGGCGGCAACCTGGCAGGCTGTCCGGCGTGACCCTGGTGCTACTGGACTCGGCGAGCCTGTACTTCCGCGCGTTCTTCGGCGTGCCCGAGTCGGTGACCGCGCCGGACGGCACCCCCGTCAACGCGGTCCGCGGTTTCACCGACACGGTGGCCAGGATCATCACCGAACGCCACCCGAGCCGCCTGGTCGCGTGCCTTGACGCCGACTGGCGCCCGGCGTTCCGCGTCGCGCTGCTGCCCAGTTACAAGGCCCACCGCCTGGCTGACGAGGCCGCGAACGAGGAGGTGGTGCCGGACACGCTCAGCCCCCAGGTGCCGATCATCCTCGAGGTACTGGCCGCCGCCGGCATCGCCACGGCCGAGGCCGCAGGCCACGAGGCCGACGACGTGATCGGCACGTTGACCGCGCGGGAGCGCAAGGACCCGGTCGAAGCCATCACCGGCGACCGGGACCTGTTCCAGATCGTCCGCGACGAGCCGACCCGCGCGCGCGTCATCTACGTCGGCAAGGGTTGGCAGCGGGCGGAAGTCCTTGGTCCGGCCGAGTTGGCGGCCAAGTACGACCTGCCGGAGATCGAGACCGGGCCTGCCTACGCGGACATGGCGCTGTTGCGTGGTGACCCGTCGGACGGACTGCCCGGCGTGCCCGGCATCGGCGAGAAGACCGCGGCCAAACTGCTCACCGAATTCGGTTCCCTGACCGGGCTGTTGGAGGCCACCGTGGCCGGGGACAGGCGGGTGCCGCCCCGGGTCGCGGTCAAGCTGGCGGAAGCGGCCGACTACCTGACCAAGGCCCCCGGCGTGGTCCGGGTGGTCACGGACGCGACGATCGTCTTCTCCGGGCCGGACGACGTGCCAAGGGCGCCTGCCGATCCCGAACGGTTGGCCGCGTTGGCCGAGACCTGGGGGCTCACCTCGGCGGTCCGTCGCCTGACCGAAGCGATGGCCGCCAACCGCCGCTGACTCATCTCCTCGCCACGATGGCCGACGGCAGACCGGCCTTTAGAAGAACGTGCCGCACCACGGGGCGGCGGGAACCGCGAACAGGCGGTCGGCCACGGCTAACACGTCGGCCTTGATCGTGGTCAGGCGGCCCGCGGTGGCCAGGGCCGTCGGGGACGTGTCGCCCAGGAACAGGGTCGACAGGGCGGCCACGTCCATTGCCAGTTCGGCTGGTTCGCGGACCGGGTGGGCCGGGCCCGCGCCGATGCGGTAGCGGCCGGAGTTGGCCGGTAGCAACGGATCGTGGACCTCGATGACGATCGAACCGGCGTTGCCGGACAGTTCGCCGAATGCGCGGGCGGCCAGGGCGACCGGGACGTCGACGATGCGCAGCCAGGTTTCGTCCTCGACGTTGGTGGTCAGCACGGCTCTCTGGTCGGTGAACAACTGCTCCAGTGGCTCGTCCAGGGGGCGCAGGTTGGCCCGCACGTCGTGGACCAGGTCGACGGTGAGCAGGAAACGCCACAGGTCCGCCCAGGCCGCGGGCGTGGCGGCCTGGAGGTCGTGGAGGTGCAGGAGCCTGGGCGGGTGTGGCTGGTCGCCGCTGGTGCGCGACACGGCGTACGTGGCGTAGCCGTCGTCGCCGTCGGGGCCGCGGTGGACCGCGTATACCAGCGGGGACCTGCTGGGGCCGAACATGCGCTGGACGGTCCACCAGAACTGGGGACGGGCGAGCCAGCCGGGGCGGGCGGTGCCGACGCGGTCGTAGATGGCCGGCAGTGGCTCGTCGGACGGGACAAGGCGGACTCGGCCGTCGGTGGGGGCCGACGGGTGGGTGACCGCCTTGGCTCGGTCCACGACCACGGAGCGGCCTCGGGTGGCGATGCCGTAGCCGAAGCGGGGGTAGATGGCACCCTCGCTGGCGCGCAGGGTCGCGAACGGCTCAGTGAGGCCGGCCAGCTGGGCCTGTTGCAGGCTGGTGAGGGCGCCGCGACGGGTGTGGTCGGCGCGGACGCCGACCCGGCTGACCATGGCCATCGGGAGCACGGCGCCGCCGGGCAGCGCGAGCCTGCTGGCGTACGACTGGGTGCAGCCGACGAGTTGGCCGTCCTGGAAGGCGCCCAGGGTACGGCCGGGTTCGAAGGAGTCGACCAGCGCCGGCCAGTGCTCGTCCTTGGTCGGGCCCGTATGCATCGTGCCCAGGAACAGGTCACCGGACGTGCGGTACTCGTCGGGTTCGAGCACGCGGATGTCGTAGTCGCTCACCAGACCATGGTGCCCAACCGACCGCGACTCGGCGAGCCGTTGTTGCCGGCCTGTGGACAACTCAGTTCGGCTGCGCGACCTCGTACTGGCCGTCGGCGGTCTTGATCTTGATCTGCACGTTCTTGGTCTGGCCGCTGATGGTGACCTGACAGCTGTAGCTGTTGCCCACCTTGACGTCCATGTTGGACGGACAGGTGACCGTGCTGACGCTGATCTTGTAGTCGTCCTGGAGGATGCGCTTGACGCCGTTCTGCACCGACGACGTGTCCAGCACCTTCGAGTTGAACCAGCCCGGCCACACGAAGCCCAGCACGGCGGCGGCCGCCGCGAGCACCACGAGCAGGACCACGATGGTCCAGATCAGGCCGGTGCGCTTGCGCGGGGCGGACGGGTCGGCGGGGAACGAGCCCGGCTGGTAGCCGGGGTAGGGCTGCTGTTGCTGGCCGTAGCCGCCGGGGTACTGCTGGGTGGGCTGCTGGCCGTAACCGGGGTAGGGCTGGTCGGGCTGGCCGTAGCCGGGCGGCGGCTGCTGGCCGTAACCGGGTTGCGGCTGGGGTGGCTGCTGGCCGTAGCCCGGCTGGGGCTGCGGGGCCTGCGGATAGCCGCCGGGTTGCTGCGGGTAGCCCGGCTGGCCGTAGCCCGGCTGGGCCGGGAAACCACCCTCCGGTGAGTTCGGATTCGGGTATTGGCCCTGGCCCGGGCCGCCGTAGCCGGGCTGCTGACCCCACCCCTGCGGGTCGTTCCCCGCAGGCGGGCCGTAGGGGCTGGTCATCGTTCGCCTCCGAACTCGGGAGTCTGGTGCACCGAGTACTTCCGGTCCGCCGGAGATACCCTGCGTGGGCGATCAAACCACAGGTCGGCCACGATTCCCCAGCAAGCCGAGCAACGTTGCGGCGGCATTCCGCGATCGTGCGGGTTCACTCAGGTTCCCATCGCGACGACGCCCCTGCGGATCGCGGTCACCGCAGCGGCCGCGGCGACGCCGACCGGGTCACGGCCGCCGACCACCTCGCGGATCTGGTCGAGCATGTCGATCACCTGCCGGCACCAGCGGACGAAGTCTCCCGCGAGCAGTTCCTGGCCGTTGGCCTCGGCCTGGAGCAGCACCTTCTCCAACGCCTCGCCGCGGGCCCAGCGGTAGATCGGCCATGCGAAGCCGGCGTCGGGCTCGCGGGTCCGGTCGAGGCGGTGACGGCGCTCGTCGTCCTCCAGTTCGGCCCACAGCCGGGCGGTGGCCTGCAGGACCTCGCCGATCCGGCCGGCCGGCACCCGTGCCTCGATCGGGCCGTCCCGCCGCGCCTCGTAGACCAGGGCGGACACCACGGCGGCCAGTTCGGCCGGCGCCAGGTCCTGCCACACGCCGTGCCGGACGCACTCGGCGGCCAGCAGATCGGACTCGCTGTACAGGCGGGCGAGGCGGCGGCCGTGCTCGGTGACGTCCTGTTCCTCGCCGGAGGTGAGGTAGCCGCGCTCGGTGAGCAGGGCCCGGATGCGGTCGAACGCCCTGGCCAGGGAGTGCGTGGTGGTGGCCATCTTCTGTGCCAGCCGGGCGTTCTCGGCGGCCAGCTGGTGATGGCGCTCGGCCCAGCGGGCGTGCTCGTCGACCTTCTCGCAGCCGTGGCAGGGGTGGTCGCGCAGGGCGCGGCGCAACGTCGCCAGCTCGGCGTCGTCCGCGGCGCCGGATCGGCGGCGTTCCCGGGCCGGCGTGGCGATGCCGGCGTCGCGCAGGCTGTCCGCCAGGTCGCGGCGGGACCGCGGGGAGCGCACGTCGACCTGTTTGGGCAACCGGATCCGTCCCAACGTCTGGACCGGCGTCGGGAAGTCGGTCACCGACAGCCGCCCGGCCCAGCGGTCCTCGGTGACCACGAGCGGGCGGGGTTCGGTGAGCGGGTCGAGGCCGGGGTCGATCACCACGGCCAGCCCCGGGCGGCGGCCGGACGGCACGGCGATCACGTCACCCTTGCGCAGGCGTTCCAGGGACGCGGCGGCCTCGGCACGACGACTCGCGGTGTTCTGGCGGGCCAGGTACTTCTCCCGTTCGGTGACCTTGCGGCGCAGGCCGGCGTACTCGGCGAAGTCGCCGAGATGGCACGTCATGGACTCGGCGTAGCCGTCCAGGGCCTGCGCGTTGTGCTCGATGCGGCGGGCGATGCCGACCACGGAACG
>DASXXM010000018.1:0-12371 GCA_036503065.1 Pseudonocardiaceae bacterium
ATGCCCTGTTCGGCCAGGAAGGCGACCACCCGCCGCAGGAATCCCCGGTTCTCCTGGGCCAACGCCTGCGCGTCCGGCACCAGCGTCAACATCTGTTTGGCGAACTCGCGGTCCACCTCGAAGTTGTTCGCGCCGCCCAGAATGTAGTCGTACACCCGAGCCGGATTCGGTTTGCTGAGATCGACATCCGCGGGCACCCAGCTCAGATATTCGGCCGGCATCACAACTCCTTGCAGGTTGGAAAGGCACCGGGAAGCCTAGTGAGACGGTTGATCACGCACCAGCAACGTCCCCCGAGTGGCCGATGACCAACCCGAATACGCGAGACTCGACACATGAACGCACCGGGGTCGCCACAGTCACACCACGCCGGGGCACCGCACACGTGGGCATCGCCGCCTGCCCTGGTCGGCATGGCGTGGGTGCTGTGTGTCGGCGCGCTGGCCTGGACCATCCTGGCCGACGATCCGCGCGGCCGCATCCTGACCGCGATCGCGGCCGCCGGCCTGCTGCTGTTCGCGCTGTTCGGCACGGTGGCCCGGCCACGGCTGCGCGCGGACCCGGACGGCATCGAGATCCGGCGCCTCGGCGGCCGGCAACGCTGGCCCTGGGGCGCGGTCCGGATCAGTGTGTCGTCCACCCGGCGCTTCGGCCGCACGGTGTCGATGCTGGAACTCGACACCGGCAACGACGCGGCCGACGATGAGGACGGCGTCGGTGGGCTCGTCGTGCTCGGCTGGCTCGACCTGGGCACCGAACCCGAACAGGTGGCCGCCGTGCTCCGCGCCTATCGCACCGGCCCGCTCAGATAGGCACCGGGATCTGCGGAAACCGAACCAGCGCCAGACCGATCAACACGACCACCAGCACCACCACGGCCCCGATCTGCCACAGCTGCCTACGCTGCGCCGGCAGCCGTGCCGGCGGGTAGACCAGCGCCGCGGTCAGCAGCGCGCCCGTGACCAGCCCGCCGACGTGCCCGAGCAGCGAGATGCCCGGGATGGCCACGCTGATCACCAGGTTGATCGCGATCATGCCGATCACCTGGCTCGGGTTGACCTTGAGCCGGTACACCAGCACCAGCAGGCCACCCATCAATGCGAACACCGCGCCGGACGCGCCGACCGTGGGGGCGCCCACCTGACCGAACAGCAGAACACTCACGCTGCCGCCGAGCAGGCCCACCAGGTAGACCGCGGTGAAGCGCGCCGGCCCGAGGATCCGCTCCATGTCCCGCCCAATCACCCAGAGGGCGAACATGTTCATCAGGATGTGTATCGGGTTGACGTGCAGAAAACCCGCTGTGACGAGCTGCCACCAGTAGCCGTGGGCGGTGAAGTTCGGGGTCAGCGCCCAGTCATCGAACAATGTGGACGGCCCCAGGTCCATCACGCTGTGCGCCTGGTACGCGGTGATCGCGAAGATCAGCACGTTGACCGCGATCAGGGTCTGCACCACCACCGGCCGTCGACCGGGTCGGGCGCCGGAAATGGTCACCGGCGCCCTGGTCGTCCGCTGGTCCTGTGCGACACAGTCGACGCAGTGCTGGCCGACCGACGCCGGCCGGAGGCACTCCGGACAGGCAGGCCGCCCGCAGCGGGTGCACTGCAACCCGGTCGGCCGGTCCGGATGCCGGACACAGCCCGGCAGGTTCGGCGGGCCGTTCACCTGCCCGGCCGGCTGTCCCGGCGGCATGGTCACTGCGTCGTCCTCGGTTGTTGCTATGCCCGGTCGATGCTGATGCGCTCGATCACCACATCGGTCACCGGCCGGTCCTGCGCGCCGGTGGACGTGGTCGCGATGGCATCCACCACGTTACGCGACTCCTGGTCGGCCACCTCGCCGAAGATCGTGTGCGCGAAGTTCAGGTGGGTGGTCGGCGACACGGTGACGAAGAACTGCGAGCCGTTGGTGTTCTTGCCCGCGTTCGCCATCGCCAGCAGGTACGGCTTGTTGAACTGGAGTTCCGGGTGGAACTCGTCCTCGAACTTGTACCCGGGGCCGCCACGACCGGTGCCGGTCGGGTCGCCGGCCTGGATCATGAACCCGTTGATCACCCGGTGGAAGATCGATCCGTCGTAGAACGGGCCGTCCGAGGTGCCGCGCGCGTTCTGGCCGTACTTCTTGGAGCCGTCGGCGAGGCCGACGAAGTTGGCCACCGTCTTCGGCGCGTGATTCGGGAACAGGTTGATTCGGACGTCACCCAGTGAGGTGTGCAGGGTCGCCGTTACCGTCGCTCCAACGAGCGACTCGTTGCTGTCAGCCACATGGTCATCGTGCCATCCACGGCGAGATCGTCACCGAGCGGGCAGGATGAGGCGATCCGGGCACCGCCCTGACCGCCGCCACGTTTGGCGGGTCAGCCGTGGCGGTACTCGACAGGTCGGAAGTGTCGATGCCGACCCGAGGAGCGTGGAGCGCCGCGATGGACGAGGTGAAGGCCATGACACAGGCTGGTGAGACGGTCGGCCGGGCCGTGGGATCGGGGCTGCGCACGCTACGGCGCGGCGCGGTACAGGTCGGCCAGGCCGGCGCGGAAGCCGCCGCACAGGCCGCGGCCGCGATGGAGCAGAAGCTCGCCGACGGCGGACAGGAGGCGGCCAAGGAGTTGGTCAACACGACCCGCAAGGCCCGTCGCCGGCTCGCTCGCAACGCGCAACGGACCGCCAAGGACGCCGGCCGGCAGGCCAGGAAACGGGCCAGCAAGGCCAGCAAGAAGCTCCACCGCACGGTCGGCGACCTGACGGCCGACAGCACCCGGCGCCGCGGCCGCAGGTGGCCGTGGCTGCTCGTCGGCGCCATGGCGGCCGCAGCCGCGGTGGCCGTGATACGAAGCCGGCAGGACCAACCGGTGGAGCCACAGCTGGTCGAGGACGACCGGACCGAGTCCGACCGTATCGCCGGCAACGGCACGGCACCCCTGCCGCGCCAGGAGGAGAAGCAACCGAACAGCCAGCTGAAGAGCTGACCGAACGCTCGGCGCGGTGACCGGGCCGGTGTTGCTCCGGTCACCGCGCCGAGTAGCGCTCAGGCACCGAGATCGGTAACGACCTGCTCGGCCACCAGCCGGCAGTTGACGGTCTCCGGCCGGTTGCTGGTCACCACGATCGAGGTACCACCCTTGGCGATCGCGTAGACGGCCCCCGCAGCCTGCGACACCGAACCCCCCTGCCACCCGGCCGGCTGAGTCTCCGGATTGGACGTGGCAATCGGCGCGGCCTGATCCACGATCGCGGTGGCCACGGCCCGGCTGGCCACGTGCACCCACACGGTCAACAGCAGCAGACCGTCCGACCGGTAGAAGAAACAGGCCGGATGCGGCTGCCCATCCGCGGCGGACGAAACCTTGACCGAACCAACCTTCTGGCCGTTGTCGTACGCGGCATCCGCCGTCTTCAGATACGGACATGACGCGCGAACCGACGGCAGCGGCACGGCCGGCGCAGGCACGGAGGGCGTAGTAACCAGAACATGAGCGGTGCTCGTGCCGACCGGCGCGGCAACACCCGCTGTAGTACCCCCGCCCGGCCCACAACCAGCAAGCAACAGCCCCAGGACACAAGGCACGATCAGCGCGGCAGGCCTCATAACCGCGAAAGTCAACCAGACCCGACAGCCAACGAGGTCACCAGGGCCAAAGGCGCCAAACGAATGACGGAGGCCTTGCCGCCGTTAGCTGATGATGCCGTGGCTACGGTTCCACGCGACCGCGTCCGCATAGCCCTGGATCATGCCCCAGATCCAGAAGCCGACCAGGCCGACGAAGCCGATGACCACAATCGTCAGGAACCAGCTGACGACGTAGAGGCAGAGAATCAGCACCCCAATGCCGGCGCGCCCGCTGATCATCGAGCCAAGGCCAGGGATGAAGAACGAGGCAAGAACGGCAACACCCGGCGACTTCGGCGCGACCGTCATCTGCGGATACTGCTGCTGCGGGTAAGGCTGCCCTGCCGGCTGCTGGTACTGCTGAGGGTAAGGCTGCCCGGCAGGCTGCTGGTACTGCTGCGGATACTGAGCGGGCAGGTTAGAACCCGGCTGTGCCGGATAGCCATTGTCGGGACGCCGGGGGTACCCCAGATCATCACTGGACGGCAGTTCGTTTGACATGTGATAGACCCCTCAAGCGCGACGTTGACGATCGAACGCCAGTCAGCCTAGGCCGCAGGATCACCGCCCACTACGACTTCGTGGCAATCGGCCGCAAGACACCGACAAGAGGCCAACAGAAGCCTCGAACATACCGGTCAAAATGGTGGAGACGAAGGGAATCGAACCCTCAACCCCCGCCTTGCAAAGGCGGTGCTCTGCCAATTGAGCTACGTCCCCAACCGGAGACAGCAAGCCCCCGGATTCAACAAAGCCTACCGCCACTACCAGAAAGGCGAAGCCGACGTCAGCGTCCGAGGGCGAAGCCCCGCCAGCCAAGAGTCTGGGGGCTCGGCCCCCAGAAAGCACGGAGCCCGGCGACCCCGCTCCGCGAACAGACCTAGCCCACTACCTACTTGTCGGTAGGAGCAGTAGCCTCGCGCCAAAGGTCAGCCTCAGCCTTGGCAGACCGACTGCGACGAACAATCAACAGCACGGCACCGGCCACAGCCGCAAGTGCGAGGATCTTCTTCACGAAAGTCGCCTCCTGAATGACATACGTGGAACCCAGAAACTGGCCAAGCTGGCGACCCCCAGCCCGGGGGCCTGGGGGTCGCCCCCCAGAAGACGCGGAGGCCGACCAGGCGAGCGCAATCCGCGAGCAGGGTCGGCCCAAGGCCGTGGGCCTAGGAGGACTTGAACCTCCGACCTCTTCGTTATCAGCGAAGCGCTCTAACCGCCTGAGCTATAGGCCCCCGGAACGTCACGAACCTTATCGTACCTGTGGTCCGCTCCCAAACCGGGTTCACTCGCGTTCGGCCAGGGTGATCTCCAGTCCGCCTGCCAGGTCGGCGGACACGTTGTAGACGAAGGAGCCGACCGTCGCCAGGGCCGTGAACAGCACGATGTTGATCGCGCCGATGATCGCCGCGATGCCGAACACGCGACTCGCGGTGATCAACGGACTGCTGGAACTGCCGGCGCTGGTGTTCTGGGCGAACTCGTTGTAGGTGCCGTTGACCCGGTCCCACACGCCCATGCCGTCGAGCACGCCGTACAGCACGCCGACCGCGACAAGCCACACGAAGAACAGCGCGACCGACAGCACGAACGCCAGCTTCAGCACCGACCACGGATCGATCCGCTTGATCTGGAGGCTGGCCCGGCGCGGGCCCCGCCCTGGTCGGCGCAGCGCGGACGGCGCGCCGGCCGGTGGCCGGATCGGGTCGGCGGGTGCGCCGAAGTTGACGGTGGTTCTGCTGTTCGGGTCGGTGCCGGGACGAGCGTCCGGGCGGACGCCGGACTGGCCGGCGACCGACGCGAACACCGACGCGGCCGCGGTGCCGGAGACGACCGGATAACCACCCGACAGGGGGACACCAGCCTCGGTCGGGGCCTCCGGATAGGCGCCGGAGCGCGGGCTGCGCTGGTAGGCCCAGTCGGCGAACCGGCCGGTCGTGTTGTCCGGCGAGCCGTCCGGCGCGGGCACGCCGAGGTACTGCGTGTCGGCGGCAACGCGCTGCCACGGCGGCGGTGCCGACGACGTGACGTCCGAGCCCTCCACCGGTGGCACCGGCGGCGGGCTCACCACCGGCTTCGGTACCTGCGGCGGACTCACCGGCTTCGTCGCCCGCGGTGGCGGGCTCACCGGGCTGGTCACGACCGTCGGTGCGGCCGCCGCCGGCTCGGCCGGCTTGCTGCCGTTGGTGCCGTTTCCACTGCTGGCCTGCTGGGTGGTGCCCGAGACCGTGCCGGCCACCGTGCCGTTGTCCGCCGCCGGCTTGGTCGTGACGGCGCCGGCCGGCTTCGGTGTGGTTGCCGGTGTGCTCGCTGGGGTGCTCGCTGCGGCCTTGCCCGCGCCCGCCGTGTTCGACTCGACGGCCGCGGTCGCCACCGTGCGTTCGTCGCCGGTGGTGTCCGTCGACGCTGTGTCCGGCTTGTCGGGTGAAGTCACGAGCTGTCCTTAGCTGGTGGGATCGGCCGGCACCTGATCATGCCTCTGGTTCGGCGACGTCCGGTTCGTTGACGTCTGGTTCAGGGACGTCCGAGACGTCTTCCGCGTTCCGGGCGACCGCGACCAATGTCGTCCCTTCCGCCAGGTTCATCAACCGCACGCCCTTGGTCTGCCGGCCTGCCTTGCGAACCTCGCGCGCGCTGGTCCGGATGACGACCCCGGAGGACTCGATCGCGTACAGCTCATCGTCGACGTCGACGATGAGTGCACCCACCAGCCTGCCACGACGGCTGTCGTGCTGGATGGTCAGCACGCCTTTGCCTCCTCGACCCTGTAGTGGGTACTCCTCGATCGGTGTGCGCTTGGCATACCCACCATCGGTGGCCACCAACACATACCTGCCCTCGACGACGACGCCCATCGACAGCAGTTCGTCGCCGGTGTTGAACCGCATGCCCAGCACGCCGCTGGTGGCCCGGCCCATCGGCCGCAGCGCCTCCTCCGACGCGTGGAACCGGATGGACTGGCCGCCCGCGGAGACCAGCAGCAGGTCGTCCTCGCCGCTGCACAGCACCGCGCCGACCAGCTCGTCGTCCTCGCGCAGGTTGATGCCGATCAGGCCACCGGACCGGTTGGAGTCGAAGTCGCTCAGCTTGCTCTTCTTCACCAGGCCGCTCTTGGTGGCGAGCACCAGGTACGGCGCGGCCTCGTAGTCGGTGATGTGAATCACCTGGGCGATCTGCTCGTCCGGCTGGAACGCCAGCAGGTTCGCCACGTGCTGGCCGCGCGCGGTGCGGCTGGCCTCGGGCAGCTCGTAGGCCTTGGCCCGGTAGACCCGTCCCTTGTTGGTGAAGAACAGGATCCAGTCGTGGGTCGAGCACACGAAGAAGTGGCCGACGATGTCGTCCTGTTTGAGTGCCGCGCCCTGGACGCCCTTGCCGCCGCGCTTCTGTGCCCGATAGAGATCGGTTTTCGTCCGTTTGGCGTAACCCGTCTGGGTGATCGTGACGACGACGTCCTCGACCGCGATCAGGTCCTCGACCGACACGTCACCGTCGAACGGGATGATCTTGGTACGCCGGTCGTCACCCTGCTTGTCGACGATCGCCATCATCTCGTCGCGGACGATGGTCCGCTGGCGGATCGGGTTGGCCAGGATGTCCTGCAGGTCGGCGATCCGGACCTCGATCTCGGCCAGGTCGTCGATGATCTTCTGCCGCTCCAACGCAGCGAGCCGACGCAACTGCATGTCCAGGATCGCAGTGGCCTGGGCCTCGTCGATGTCCAGCAGTTCCATCAGCGCGGGCCGGGCGTCCGACGCGGACGGCGAGCGCCGGATCAGGGCGATGACCTCGTCCAGGTGATCGAGCGCCTTGACAAGGCCGCGCAACAGGTGGGCCTGCTCCTCGGCCTTGCGCAGCCGGTACCTGGTCCGCCGGACGATGACCTCGACCTGGTGCTGGACGTAGTGCCGGATGATCTGGTCCAGCCGCAGCGTGCGTGGCACGCCGTCGACCAGCGCCAGCATGTTCACGCCGAAGTTGGTCTGCAGCTGCGTGTGCTTGTAGAGGTTGTTCAGCACCACCTTCGCCACCGCGTCCCGGCGCAGGCCGATCACGATGCGCATGCCGCTGCGGCTGTTGGACTCGTCCGCGATGTCCGAGATGCCGGTGATCTTGCCGTCCTTCACCAACTGGGCGATGCCCTCGACCAGGTTGTCCGGATTCACCTGGAACGGCAGCTCGGTGACGATCAGGACGGTGCGCCCCTTGGCGTCCTCCTCGACCTCGACCACCGACCGCATCCGCACCGAACCGCGGCCGGTGCGGTACGCGTCCTCGATGCCGGACGTGCCCAGGATCAGCGCCTTGGTCGGGAAGTCCGGGCCCTTGACGCGCATCATCAGCGCGGCCAGGGTCTCGTCCTCGGTGGCCTCCCAGTTCTCCAGCGCCCACACGACGCCGCTGGCGACCTCACGCAGGTTGTGCGGCGGGATGTTGGTCGCCATGCCGACCGCGATGCCGGAACCGCCGTTGACCAGCAGGTTCGGAATGCGCGCCGGCAGAACGTCGGGCTCCCGCGTCTTGCCGTCGTAGTTGTCGGAGAAGTCGACGGTGTCCTCGTCGATGTCCAACAGCATCGCCATGGCCAGCGGGGTCAGCCGGCTTTCGGTGTACCGCATGGCGGCCGCCGGATCGTTGCCGGGGGAACCGAAGTTGCCCTGGCCGTCGACGAGCGGGTAGCGCATGGACCAGCTCTGCGCCAGCCGGACCAGCGCGTCGTAGATAGAGCTGTCGCCGTGCGGGTGGTAGTTGCCCATCACGTCGCCGACCACGCGCGAGCACTTCACGTAGCTGCGGTCGGGGTAGAGCCGGTTCTCGAACATCGAGTACAGCACCCTGCGGTGCACCGGCTTCAAGCCGTCCCGCACATCGGGCAACGCGCGCGCCACGATGACGCTCATCGCGTAGTCGATGTACGAGTTCTGCATCTCCTGCTGGATGTCGACAGGCTCGATGCGTTCGCCGCTCGGTGGCAGGCTCGTCTCGGTCACGGTCCTTCTTCCGTCACGTGGTGCAGTTGCTCAGCGGCGTTCACTACACGTCCAGGAAACGGACGTCCTTGGCGTTGCGCACGATGAACGACCGGCGTGCTTCCACGTCCTCGCCCATCAACACGCTGAACAGCTCGTCGGCGGTGGCCGCGTCGTCCAGGCTGACCTGGCGCAGCAGCCGGTTGCTCGGGTCCATCGTGGTTTCCCACAGTTCCTGGGCGTTCATCTCGCCGAGGCCCTTGTACCGCTGGACGCCGTCCTCCTTGTTGATCTTCCGGCCGGCCGCCAGCCCGGCCTCGATCAGGCCGTCGCGCTCGGCGTCGGAATAGGCGAACTCCGGCTCGATGCGCTGCCACTTGATCTTGTACAGCGGCGGCTGGGTGATGTACACGTGGCCGTATTCGATCAGCGGGCGCATGAACCGGAACAGCAGCGTGAGCAGCAGGGTGGTGATGTGCTGGCCGTCCACGTCGGCGTCGGCCATCAGCATGATCTTGTGGTAGCGCAGTTTCGACAGGTCGAACTCGTCGTGGATGCCGGTGTCCAGCGCCGTGATCAGGCTCTGCACCTCGGTGTTCTTCAGCACCCGGTCGATGCGGGCCTTCTCCACGTTGATGATCTTGCCTCGGATCGGCAGGATCGCCTGGAACCGGGAGTCGCGGCCCTCCTTGGCCGAGCCGCCCGCCGAGTCACCCTCGACGATGTAGATCTCACACTCCTCCGGATCGCGGGAGCGGCAGTCCTTCAGCTTGCCCGGCAGGCCACCGATGTCCAGCGCGCTCTTGCGGCGCACCAGTTCCCGCGCCTTGCGGGCCGCCATCCTGGCCTGGGCGCTGGACACCGACTTGGTGACGATGGCCCGCGCCTCGGTCGGGTTGCGCTCGAACCAGTCGGCGATCCACTCGTTGCAGGCGACCTGCACGATCGACTTGGCATCGGTGTTGCCGAGCTTCGTCTTGGTCTGACCCTCGAACTGCGGTTCCTTCAGCTTCACCGACACGATCGCGGCGAGGCCCTCACGGACGTCGTCGCCGGTGAGGTTGGCGTCCTTCTCCTTGAGCAGCTTCTTTTCCCGCGCGTAGACGTTGATCACCCTGGTCAGCGCGGCGCGGAAGCCCTCCTCGTGGGTGCCGCCCTCGTGCGTGTTGATCGTGTTGGCGAACGTGTACACCGACTCGCTGTAGCCGGTGTTCCACTGCATGGCGACCTCGACCTCCATGCTGTCGCCCTTGGCGTCGAAGGAGATCACCGACTTGTGCACCGGTTCGCGGGTGGCGTTGATGTGCTTGACGAAGTCCTCGAGGCCGTTCGTGTACATGAAGCTGCGGGTGCGGACCTTGCCGGCCTCGTCGTCCTCCTCGCCCTCGGCGAGGCGCTCGTCGTGCAGCACGATGGTCAGGCCCTTGTTGAGGAACGCCATCTCCTGCAGCCTGCGGGCCACCGTCTCGATGTTGTACTCGGTGGTCTCGAAGATCGTCGGGTCGGCCCAGTACGTGATGGAGGTGCCGGTGCGGTTGGTCGGCTCACCCTGTTTGAGCGCGTGTGCCGGCTGGGAGTGGTCGTAGGCCTGCGTCCAGAAGTAGCCGTCCTTCCAGACCTCCACCTCCATCCGGGTGGAGAGCGCGTTCACCACCGAGATGCCGACGCCGTGCAGCCCGCCGGACACGGCGTACGAGTCGCCGCCGAACTTGCCGCCGGAGTGCAGGGTGGTGAGGATGACCTCGAGCGCCGGCCGCTTCTCGACCGGGTGCATGTCCACCGGGATGCCACGGCCGTCGTCGACGACCGTGATGCCGCCGTCGGCGCGCAGCGTCATCTCGACCTTGGTCGCGAAGCCGGCCATGGCCTCGTCGACCGCGTTGTCCACCACCTCCTGGATCAGGTGGTGCAAGCCGCGTTCACCGGTGGAGCCGATGTACATGCCCGGTCGTTTGCGGACCCCTTCGAGACCCTCGAGTACGGTGATGGATGACGCGTTGTACTCGTTCTGTGTCGCTGCCACGCAGTCCTCGCTGTCTCATCGTGCGGTCCGGCTCAGGCACGGTCCTCAAGTCTCTCTGTCCATCTTACTTGGCCACCGTCGCTGAGGTGGCCCAAGGACACCCCTAGAGGCGTCACAGAGACACGGAAGTGAACCAGGATGGGTCGCGGCGGCCTTGACACGTTCCGCTGTGGCTGCTTTGCCGTCAGCGCCCTCGTCACCCGTAGGTGTCCCTGGGGCCTCTGCCGGGCACGTGCCGGGGGCCGTGGCGCCAGCTCGGCGCGGACGGTCCCTGCACCTTCAGTCGCTTGACCACGCCGTTCCCGACCTCGGCGGCGATCTTCGCCAGCACCTGGCGTTGCAGCAGGCGCAGTTGGGTGGCCCACGCGGTGGAGTCGGCCCGCACGGTCAGCTCGCCGTCGGACAGCGCGACCGGCTCGGTGTGCTCGGCCACGTCGGCGCCGACCAGGACGGCCCACTTGCCGAACACCTGGCCACCGGCCAGCCGGGCGGCCCAGCCGCGGTTGGCGGCCAGCCGGGCGGCCAGCCGGCCGAGGGGCTGTGGATCGCGTTCGTCCGGTTTGGGGCCGGACCACCGGCGTCGGCGACGGGCCAGCGAGCCGGTGCCGCTCGGCGCCGCGGCCCGCCCCCGCTTGCGGGCGGACTCCTGGGCGGCACGCAGTGCGTCCCGGGCCAGATCGGAACCACGCCGACCACTCTGGGTGGCGCCCGAATCGCCCTGCGCTTCACCCGATTGTGGTGCCCCTGGGTCCGATTTTTCCCCTGAAGCGGGTTTTGCTCCGCTCCCGGTGACCGTGTTATCCACATTATCCACAGGTTTGTCCCCAGAAGTGCTACCCGTCACACCGACCTCGTTAACTCACCGTATGGCGCACTACGTCGCCGCCGGCCACGTCGAACCGGGTGCCGGCCAGTTCCGGTGGCACGTCCTCGGCCACCGCCGCGGTCACCAGCACCTGCTCGGCACCGGTGGCCACCTTCGCCAGCGCCGCCCTGCGCCGCCGGTCCAGCTCGGCGAACACGTCGTCGAGCACCAGGATCGGTTCCACGCCGTCGGCCCGCAGCAGTTCGTAGCCACCCAGCCGCAGTGCCAGCGCGTACGACCACGACTCGCCATGACTGGCGTAACCCCGGGCAGGCCGCTCGCCCAGCAACAGTTCCAGCTCGTCGCGGTGCGGCCCGACCAGGCTCACGCCACGGTCGATCTCCTGGGCGCGCGTCCGCGCCAACTCGACCAGCAGTCCCGCTTCCAACACCTCGGGATCGGCCCGCCGGCCACCGGGCACACCGTACTCCGGCGGCATCGACGCACCGAGCGTGCCGCGGTACCGGACGGCCACCGGCACCGATTCCGGTGCCACCCCGGCATACCCGGCCGCGACCAGCGGCGCCAGGTCGGCAACCAGGTCCAGCCGGCCGGCCAACAGCTCCGCGCCATGCCGGGCGAGATGCCCGTCCCACACGTCGAGGGTGCGGATGTCGCCGGCACCGCCGGCCCGCCGCGCCGCGCCCGCGGTCTTGAGCAGTGCCCCGCGCTGCTTGAGCACCCGCTCGTAGTCCGCGCGCACGCCCGCGTACCGGGGGGACCTGGCGACCAGGAGCTCGTCGAGAAACCTTCTGCGCTCGGCCGGATCGCCCTTCACCAGCGCCAGGTCCTCCGGCGCGAACAGGACCGTGCGCACGATGCCCAGCACGTCGCGCGGGCGGGCGGCGGGCGCGCGGTTGATCCGCGCCCGGTTCGCCCGGCCCGGCGTGATCTCCAGTTCCACCAG
>DASXXM010000019.1:0-23012 GCA_036503065.1 Pseudonocardiaceae bacterium
ACGGTGCCGGCTGACCGCTGTCGAAGGTCAGGAACACCGTGTGGGTGCCGGTCACCCGGGAGATGTTGGCCGGCACGGTTCGCCAACTCTGCCAGCCGCCGGTGTTGGCGACGGCGAAACTGCCGATCGACGGACTGGTCAGGCTGTCCAGGTGCACGTTCACCAGCCCGCTCACCCCGCCCGCGGCTCCGGACGCCACCCTGGCCATGAACTGCGTCGCGCCGCTGGTGCCGAAGTTGATGTTCGGATACTGGGCCCACGCGCCGTTGCCCAACTGGCCGTAGTCCTGGCCGCCGCCGGTGTCCTGGGTGGCTTCGGCCGTGGCGTTGTGCGATGCCGACGCGCTGGTCCCCGCGATCTGCGCGAACGCGGAACCACCACCGGTGCCGCCACCACCGGTGGTGGTGGTCGGGGGCGCGGTGGTCGTCGGCGGATTGGTGGTGGTCGGCGGCGGGTTGGTAGTGGTCGTGCCGCCACCACCGCCGCCCGAGCTCTGGTAGACCGCCACGTAGTCCACGGTCATCGCGGCGCCGGACGACGTCGCGGCGGATGGCGAGCCGCAGCCGCAGATGGCGTTGGGGAAGGCGCCGCCGATGGCCAGGTCGAGGATCACGAAGAAGCCGTGATCCACGGCGGCCTGCCAGGTGGCGACCGGCACCTGGTTCTCGTTGACGGTGAACTGGACGTTGCCGTCGACCAGGAACCGCAGCTGCTCGGCCGAGGTGTTGCGACGGTCGATGATCACCGCGTAGGTGTGGAAACCGGTCTGGCAGCCGGCGCAGGCGCGCAGCCCGCTGCCGATGCCGGTGGTCTCGTTGCACGGACCGCCGGGGTCGACGCCGCAGTGGAAGGTCTCGGATTCCTGCGAACTGCCGTTGACGTCCTCCATGATGTCCAGCTCGCCGATGCTGGGCCAGTTGGTGGCGCCGACCGGACGGGCCGCGGCGCCCATCGCCCAGAACGCGGGCCAGTAGCCCAGGCCGGTGGCCGGGTTGGGTTGTTCGATGGACGCCTGGATCTCCAGTTGGCCGCCGGCCGGGGCCGCGAAACTGGTGTTCTGGGTCTCCACCCGGCCGGAGGTCCATGCGCCGGACGCGTCGCGGATCGGTCGGATCACCAGGTGGCCGTTGCCGTCCTGGAAGACGTTGGCGGTGCTGTTGGTCTCCGACTCGACCTCGCCGGTGCCCCAGTTCCCCGCGCCGCCGGGGTAGCTGGTGCCCAGGTCGTAGAGCCAGTTGGCGGTGTTGAGCCCGGTGTTGGCGGCACCGTTGAAGTCGTCGGAGAAGACGGTGTTGAAGCCGGCGGGCGGGGCCGGCACGGCGGACGGCACGACCGACTTGGGAGTGGTGGCCGCGTTGGCATGCGCGACCACGAACAGTGCGGGCACGAGCATCAGCGCGGACAAGCCGACCAAGGGTGTGCGCAGCCTGCGCAGGCGTCTTCCGCGTGCCGGGGGCACGGCGGGTGGTGAGGCGGTCATGGGCGGATTTCCTCCTCGACGGTGGGGAGAGGGGCTGGCCAGCCGTACCGCGGACACGTTGAGTAACCGACATGAAGGCCGTTGATCAGCCCCGTGGCGGTGATTACATGGTGCGGTGACCAAATGAAAGCGCTTACCGCTACGTCCCGTCAATGCCCGTTCACCAGTGAATCGATTCAGCCGACTAGACCACTCCGCCAAACCGGGACATTTGCGATTGGCGCGGCCGACGTTGCCCGAGCCGCTACGCCAGGGGCAGCGTGATCGCGGTGAGCACCAGGCCGTCGCGGGCCAGCCACCGGCCGGACATCGTGGTCAGCGGTGGGCCTGCCATGGCGGTTCCGTCGATCAGGATCTTGGCCTCGAACCTGCCGCCGGCCGGGTCGATCGTGATCTCCGCGTCCTCGAAGCCGAGCCACCGGCCGGTCAGCGGGAACCACGCCTTGTAGACGCTCTCCTTGGCGCTGAACAACAACCGGTCCCACCAGACCGCGCTGTGGTCCCGGCCGGCCAGCCAGGTCAGCTCCGGCCCGAACGCGATGTGGCTCAGCACGCCGTCCGGCAGTTCGCCGTGCACCTCGGCGTCCACGCCGATCGAGCGCACCTTGGCGGCGTGCGCGACGGCGGCGGCGACGTAACCGGTGGTGTGCGTGATGCTGCCGACGACCCCGGCCGGCCAGATCGGTTGGCCCTTGGGACCGCGCTGGATCGCAGTTGCCGCGATGCCGAGACCGGCCAGCGCCCGGCGCGCGCAGGTCCGCGCGTTGGTCACCTCACGGCGACGCTTGGCCACCGCTTTGGCCACCAGGTGTTCCTCCGCCGGCAGCAGGTAGGCGTCCGGGTCGTCGCCACGGAGGTCGACCGCGATCACCTCCGGTGGCAGCAGTTCGGCCAGCATCAGCCCGCCTGCCTTCGGTTCCACGGCACCCTGGTCGGGTCGCCGGGCAGGATCTCACGCAGCGGCACGGGCGGCTGTGTCTTCCTGGCGCGCCATTCCCGCGGGTAGCCCAGCGACACCTCCTCGAACCGCACGCCGTCGTACTCCAGCGTGACCGGGATGTGCAGGTGGCCGTAGACGGCGACGGCGGCCCGGAACCGCAGGTGCCAGTCCGCGGTCCGCTCGGTGCCGCACCACATGGCGAGGTGCTGGTGACGCAGCATCGTGGTCGGCCCCCGGTGCAGCGGGAAGTGTGAGATCAGCACGGTAGGCAGGTGGTCGGGGATGGCGGCCAGCCTGCGCTCGGTCAGCTCGACCCGGTGCGCACACCACTCCTGGCGGCTGGCGAACGGGTCCGGGTGCAGGAGCTGCTCGTCGGTGAAGACGAGGCCGGTCGAGTAGGCGTGGTCCATCGCGTCGGCCAGCGGCGTGGCCGGATCGCGGAAACTGTAGTCGTAGAGCAGGAACAGCGGCGCGACCACGTAGGAACTGTCGTCGGTCACCCAGATCGGGTACTCGTCCTCCGGGGTGAGGACGCCGAGCCCCCGGCACAGCTCGACGAGCTCGTCGTAGCGCGCGGCGCCGCGCAGGCCGGCCGGATTGCCGCGGACCGTCCACAGTTCATGGTTGCCCGGCGCCCAGATCACCTTCGCGAACCGCTCGGCGAACATGGCGAGCGTCCGTTCGATGGCGTCGGTCGACTCGGCGACGTCGCCCGCGACGATCAGCCAGTCGTCGTCGTGCCGGGGACGGATGTCGGCCACGATCGGGCCGTTGCCGTCATGGGTCACGTGGAGATCGCTCGTGGCGAGTAGTGATCGAACCGGCACCCGCCCAGGTTACCCACCGATCGGGTTACGTCGGCGCGGTCGGTCACCTGGCCCGATGCGGTTCGTGGTGCCACCGGTAGACGGAACCAGGTGTGCCGCTCACCACACCGTTACGCGAATCGCGTAACGTCAAGGCATGGCGCGCCCTGAGGACCGTGAACTGGTACCGCTGAAGCCCGGTTTCGACGTCGTCTGGCACGGCTTCGACCGCGCCCAGGTCAAGCAGTACCTGGACGACCTCGAGGAAGAAATCAAGCTGATCTCCGCTGATCGGAACGCCGCACTGTCCCAAGTGGCCGATCTGACGGAGCAGCTGGGCTCGGCGCACTCCCGGATCACCGAACTCACCAAGCAGGTCACCGAACTGGTGGAACTGCCCAAGAATCCCGACGACCTCGACGACCGATGCAAGCGCATGGTCCAGTTGGCGCACCACCAGGCCGCGGAGATCACCGCGCGGGCGCAGGCCGCGGCGACGCACTCCTGGTCCGGCGCCGAGGAAGCGGCCGCCAAACTCCGCACCGGCTACGAGAAGCTGCTCGCCGAGCTGGACAACCAGCGCCAGGAGGGCCGCGCGGAGCACAGCAAGGTCGTCGACCAGGCGCGGACGCAGGTCGCCGAGATGACCACGTCGTCGGCGAACCGCCAGCGCGAACTGGACGCGGCCGCCGAACAGCGCCGCCGCCAGATCGAGGACGAGTTCGAGCACGCCATGACCACGAAGCGGCAGGCACTGGCCAAGGAGATCGAACGGCAGCGCGCCGAGGCACGCGCCGACGCCGAACGCCGGGTCCGCGAGGCAACGGAGGACGCGGAGCGGCGGGTGCGCGACGCCAGCGAGAAGGCCGACCGCCGGCAGCGCGAGACCGCGGACGAGTGCGCGCGGCGCGTCACCGACGCCACCCGGCAGGTCCAGGACCTCCAGTCGCTGCGGCAGCGGATCACCGAGCAGCTCAAGTCGGCACACACGTTGCTGCGTGACGCGAGCCCACTGCTGGACCCACTGGCGGACGAGGACGCCGCGCCGGCCCGGCAGCAGCAGTCCCAGCAGACGACGGTGCCCATCGCGACCAAGGGCGGCAAGCAGGGTGTGCCGGCCCCGCGTGTACAGCAACCGGCGACGGCTCAGCAAACCTGACCAACACCCGCGTTCCACCAACGAAACGCTTGCAGCGCAGCAGGTCCGGCTGTCGGTTTGACCGTCAGCCGGCCAGTGCCGTGAGGTCCGGTCGGTCGTTCTCGGCCGGTCGGACGAGGCCGCGGATGAACGCGGCGATGCCGCGGATGGCTGCCTTGCTCTCCGGGAGCAGGTTGCCCAGCACCGGGAAGGCGTGCACCTGGCCGGCCCAGACCTGCAGCGTGACCGGTACGTCGGCGTCGGCAAGTCGTGCGGCCATCAGTTCGGCGTCGCAGCGGAGGACCTCGCTCTCGGAGGCGACCAGCAGCACCGGTGGCAGGCCGGTCAGGTCCTGGTTGACCGGCGACGGGTCCGGTTGGTCATCGGCGAGTTCGGCGCCCAGCAGCCGGGTCAGTTCGGGGAGCCGGATGACGGGCGCGTAGGCGTCCCGGCCGGCGTTCGGGTGGGCCAGCTTGGTCGTCGAGTCGAAGTCCAGCCAGGGCGACAGCGCGACGATCCCGGCCGGCCCCGGCAGGTCCTCGGCCAGGGCCGCGAGCGCGGTGGCGAACGCCAGGTAGCCGCCTGCCGAGTCGCCCGCCAACACGATCCGGGTCGAGTCGAAACCCTCCGCGAGCAGTCCACGGTAGACGGAGAGGCAATCCGCAACGGAACCGGCGAGCCGGACCGTGGGCAGTTGGCGGTAGCCGACCGACAGCACCGGCAGGCCGCTGGCCTGCGCGATCATGGCCACCTCGTACCGGTGGGTGGCGACACCGCAGGTCACGAAGGCGCCGCCGTGGAAGTACAGGACCACACCCGGTTCGCCCGGCGTCCCGGTGTCGTCGGTCGGCGTCGGCCGTACCCATTCCCCGACGAAGCCGCCGAAACTCACCCGCTCGACCCTGACCCCGCATGGGGCGGGCAGCAGATCGGCGGCCGTTTCCAGCAGGCACAGCGGCCGGATGCCCCAGCCGGTGAGCGGCCAGTACGTGAGCAGGGGGCGCACCATCAGCCGGGCCGCCGCGAACACGAGTCGCGCCCGGAGACTGACGTCGGTGTGCTCGTCGACCACCGCCTCGACGCTCATCGCGTGCCCCCCTTTGGGCCGGCAAGCGGTCCTCGACGACCGCTTTATCCGAGGATGACACGCGCAAGTAACATATTGACAACCCAACACGCGAACTATTCACCTTCGGAAACGGTCATCGCGCGTGCCTGATCGGTGTCACACCGTCACGACCGAACCAATGTCCACCCCATTGGGTGGTATTTCATCCTGATCTCGGCTGGTGGCGTGTGGTTGACCGGGTTTGGTAATCGTCCAGCCGGGCAGGACGTGTCAGGCCTGCCATGCCTGTTCGTGCTGAGCCAGGACGAGCAGGATGAAAAGTGCTCATTTAGGGCTTCTGGTTACTATGCGACTTAACACCCATGTCCGACGAACAGGCGATCACGGTCGGACCGAACAGCGGGTGCAGATCCGTTGTCCTTGGCTGGCTTTGGGGAAGTCGTCGTGACGTCGGCGCCGGTTGCTCACGGTCTGGCGACGGACTCGTGCCTGCTTGGCGATGTCCGCCATGGTTCGGTCTGTCATGGTCGTCATCTCTTACCAACGTCGACCAGATCAGAACTCGGGATCGGCGTCGCCGTCGCACACGGCGCGACGGCGTCGCAACACGCGTTCCACCCGATCATGCCGCCGTACGTACTCCACGGCCGGCAGCGAGATGTACCCCATCAAGTCCAGGATCGTCCCGTGGTCAGCCTTGATATGGCGCTGGTGGATCGGCTCGGCGTGCGATATCCGGTTGCGCAGCAACCTCATCGCGTCCAGTCGCCAATGCAGATCGCGACGTCCGCCCGAGTAATGTGGGAACGCGTGTCGCAACGCTGGACGCCACAGCGTGGTCTCGTAGTTACGGCCCTTGCCGAGCAGTGCGATCCAGAATCCGAAGTGCAACTCGGCGACCATCGCGTCAGGTACGGCTGGTTTGCCGCCCCTTGCCAACTTCGTGGCAGCGTCCGCGAGCAGTCCTTTGGCCACGTCGTGCAGATCGACCCGGCGATCACGCCACCAGTCGGATCGCCCGACCATCGCGGCGAGCCGCTCGTGCAACGCGTTCCGCAGCACAACTTCAAGGCAACCCAGGGGGCCGTTAAGCGCAGCCGACACCTCGACGTTCCAGGCGTACAGCCGGAACGCTTTGGCGATGTCGCCGTTGCAATGCTTGAGGTACGGCTCCATCCGCGCCGCTGAGAACGCCTCCAGGAGGCCCTCGAACTCCGCGTCCATGAAGAACCCCGGCCTCCAGTCGCGATGATGTACAGTAGCGGTGTAAGCCCCGGTGTCAGCCTCTGCTCAGCATGCTGCCCGGGGCGCTGCTTTTGGCGCGACTCAGCGCCGAGAGACGGTTCCCATTCATGTCACTCGCTCTGTCACCAAAGTATCCATCCGAGTGGATGAGTATACGGTCCACCGTAACAGTCGGGGCAGGTTCCTTTACAGCGCGTGCGCGCGTAGGTCACCGATCAGGACAGGCAGGACCGGTTCTTCCTCGACTCGCACGCCGCGCCGTTCCAACGCCGAGCGGAGGCCCGGATCCCACGAACCTGCCCATCGGGCCGCTTACTGACATGCCAGCGAGCGGCCGGCAGGACATACGGAACGGTGATCGCGCGTGCCTGATCGGTGTCACAGCGTCACGACCGAATCAATGTTCACCCTATTGTGGGCTTCTGGTTACTACGCGGCGTAACGCCCATGTCGGACGAACAGGCGATCACGGTCGGGCCTGGTCCAGGCCAATTCGGACTGGGTTCTCGACAATACCGCTGGTCAATGGTGGTGCCCCCGACCGGATTCGAACCGGCACCGCTTCCCTTTTAAGGGGAATGCCTCTGCCTGTTGGGCTACGGGGGCAAGCGAAGCTTATGGTCTTGTCACCCATTCGTGGGTAAATATGGCTGAACTCATCCGGCTGGCCCACCGGGGTGCGGACGCATGGCGGAATCTGGTCGTCCGGGAGACCGCCGTTGGCCCGCGACGCGGGTCAGGCCCGGCGTAACTGGGCGAAACGGGCTGCCACCCAGGCGGCCACCGCGGTCGACACGGCGGGCTGCGCGGACCGGCGTTCGAACCAGCGCCAGTCGCAGTTGATGTTGACTTCCAGGAAGATCGGCTCGCCGCCCGCGACCAGCAGGTCGAAAGCCGCCACGTCGACACGCCAGAACCGCGCCAGTGCCAGCAGCGTGTCGCCGAGGGCGGGCGGGATGTCGACCGGGTGCACCTCTACGGCGTCCGGATCTACCCACAGCTGGGCCGGGTCGAGCTTGTCCACCCGGTAGCTGATCAGCTGCTCCCCCACCACGAACACGCGCAGCTCGTGGTCGGGGTTGACGTACTGCTGCACGATCACCGGTGCCGGCTCCGGACCGTAGCCACCCGCACGGGGGTCCAACGGTCGGGGGAACAGGCCGTGCTGCACGCCGGACGACGGCTCGATCAGGTGACGGCCGGACGTCTTCACGACACACGCGCCACCGCCGGGACGGTGCCTGGCCGGGCGGGTCGTGACGACGGTTCTCGGGGTGCGCAGGCCGAACGCGGCGGCATCGGAGAGCTGGGTCAGGCGGTCGGGCCAGCGTCCCGTCGCGCGCGAGTTGACCTGGGCCCAGTCACTCCGGCTGGTGATCCACTCGCCGACCGAACGCCACTGGTCGGCGACGTACGCGCCGAAGAGGGTGCCGGGGTCGACCGGCAGCGCGGCCAGCTCGAAATGCCGGCGCCAGACCAACAACGGCCGCAGTACCCACCGGTCCAGTTCGACGAGGGGACGGTCCGGGTAGATGGTCAGTGACAGGTCGAGGCAGCGGTCGATGTCGATCCTGGCCATCCGCACGCCGCGCTCGGCCAGTGCGATGGACAGTTCGTTCATCTCCATGTCGGCCGATCGGGCCAGCACCAGCACGCAGGGCTCCGGGTCACCGTTGCCGGGGTCGACGAGGTCCAGCCGGTGCACGCGCTCCTGGAAATCCAGGGCGGTGATGGGCGCGCGGAAGACGTACTCCTGGCCCTGAAGGAGTAGCGGAGTAGTCCGATCGGTGGGCTGGGCCGTTACCGTCCGTACCGGTTCTGCGGAACGGCCGTTGGCTTGGTCGAGCGTCGGAGCGCCCGGATCGTCCAGCGTTGGACCGTTGCTGGTCAGCTCAATCGTCCTTCTTGTTGCGGAACACCTGCTCGGCCTGCGCGTATACCGTCGCGTACTCGGCCAGGGCACGGTCCTCGATCTCGCCGCTGCGAAGTTGCGCGGCCAGTTCCTCGATCGACATGACACCCCGCTCCTCGCAAAACACAGCATCCGACTCACTCTTTCGGGTGACTCGCGAGGTGTAGTCTCCGTTTCACCCTACGCGCTGTCAAGGCATGGACGTTTGTCCGTTCAACTTTCCGACATCGACTACTGATAGATCGCGACAGGGCGCCAGGCGTTACCACCGTTTAGGCCCGAACGGGCGCACACGGGCGCCGGCCGACTACGCCAGGTCGCCGACTACGCGCCTAAGCCGAATGCGAACACGCAGCGTGTCATCGGCCCGTCAGCTCCGGGCCGCCATGTCGAACTCGGCCTTCGGGTCGTTGATCTGGCCCAGCGCCACGACCTCGCGGCGGAACACGCCGGCGACCAGCCAGTCGAGCAGGATGCGGATCTTGCGGTTGAACGTGGGCATCCGGCTGACGTGGTACGCGCGGTGCATCAGCCACGCCGGGTAGCCCTTGACCTTCACGCCGAAGGTGTCCGCGACACCGGTGTGGATTCCGAGGCTGGCCACCGAACCGACGCTCTTGTGGTAGTAGTCCTTCGGCGTGCCGCCACGCATCGCGGCCATGATGTTCTTGGCCAGCAGGCGCGCCTCGCGCACCGCGTGCTGCGCGTTGGGCGTGCACGTGGCGGTCGGGTCCTCGGCCGTGCGCGACAGGTCCGGCACGGCGGCGCAGTCACCCGCCGACCACACCTCCGGCAGGTCCACCACCCGCATCGACGCGGTGCACGTCACGCGGCCACGCGAGTCGATCGGCAGGTCGGAGTTGGCCAGCACCGGATTGGCCTTCACGCCCGCGTTCCACACGACCGTGTCGCTGTCGAACTCGGTGCCGTCGGACAGCACGACGTGGCCGCCCTCGAAGGTCTTCACCGTGGTGGACAGGTAGACCTCGATACCGCGGCCCTCCAGCTGCTCCACGGTCCACACGCCAAGGCTCTCGCGCACCTCCGGCAGGATGCGCCCGGCCGCCTCGACCAGCACCCAGCGCAGGTCCTCCGCCTCGATGTTCTCGTAGTACCGGCAGGCGTAGCGGGCCATGTCCTCCAGCTCCGCGAGGGATTCGATACCGGCGAACCCGCCGCCCACGAACGTGAACGTCAGCAAACGCTTGCGCAGCTGGGGATCCAGCGTGCCGGCCGCGAGGTCGAGCCTGGACAGCACGTGGTTGCGCAGGTAGATCGCCTCGCCGATGGTCTTGAACGAGATGCCGCGCTCGGCCAGCCCCGGCACCGGCAGCAGCCGCGCCACCGAGCCCAACGCCACGACGAGCACGTCGTAGCCGATCTGCTGCGGGCGGCCCGCCACGTTCACGGTGACCATCCGCCGGGCGTGCTCGATCTTCTCCACCCGGCCGCTGACGATGTGGCAGCGGCGCAGCGTCGGGCGCAGCGGCACCACCACGCTGCGCGGCTCGATCGAACCGGCGGCCGCCTCCGGCAGGAACGACTGGTACGTCATGTGTGGCTGCGGGTCGACCACGGTCACGGACGCCTCGTTGAGCCGCAGCTTCCGCTGCAGGCCCAGCGCGGTGTACAGCCCGACATAGCCGCCGCCCAGGATCAGGATGCGGGTTGGTTGCTTCATACCTGCCGCCATGTCCCTATCGTCGCATCGCTGACTCGGGTCAACCATGCCCCCCGGCATTGGTGTGACAGGGGTCGCTGAATCGTGCCGTCCTGCGGTATCGAATGGGTGAACCGCGTCACCTCACCGTCGCCGCACGACCACCCGAATCGCCAGGATCACCAGTCCGGTGGACGCGATCAGCCCGGCCAGTTCCACCACGGTCGTGTTGCGGCCCGTCGGCAGCGCGGCCGACACGCCGGCGACGGCGAACGTGACCGCCTGCACGACCAGGAACCGGCGCACCGGCGGCCACAGCGCGGCAGGCTGGATCACGGCGTTGAGCGGCACCAGCGCGGACAGCGCGGCGGTCACGTGCACCAGGTGCAGCAGCGGTATCTCGATCAGCACCTCCGGCCGCAGCGCGGGACCCGGTCCGGCCGTCACCGCGATGGCGACCGCGCCGATCAGGATCGCGGCCGACGGCGTGGCCGGCACCAGCGGCATCACGAGCGCGAACAGGAAGATGAACACCAGTGCGATCCCGGTCACGCCGTTGCCGAGCAGCGCGGTGGCCGCGCCGAAACCGGCGAGCAGCAGGACGACCCGCGGCACCCACCCCGGCCAGCCGGCGCCGAGCTCGACAGTTCGGTCCGGTGCAGTTTCCGGCGCGGTCATCGTCGACCCACCGGGCGCCGACCGGGCGCGGCGGCCCGACGCAGCAGCGCGACCACCTCCGCACCGTCCACCCAGGACACCACCGGCACACCCCGGCCGCGCAGCGCGGCCAGCCGGATGTCGTGCTCGCCGCTGATCACCTTCGCCACCACCGATCCCCACCGGCTGTCCGGATCGGGCAGCAGCGGACCGGGCAGCACGTCCACCGCGAGCACCAGGCTGCCCCGCCGGGCGGCCAGCATGGTCTGCTGCACCACCGCGTCGTCCAGGAAGGGCGACAACACCACGACCACCGCGCCGGGCGGCACCTGTTCGGCACGCAGCACCGGGCGCGGCGCCCAGCCCGCGTTGCGCGCGCAGACCAACAGCCGGTGTCGCAGCCGCAACAACTGCCGGCGCCCGGCACCGGGCCGCAGGCCGAACTGCGGCCTGCCGAGGTCGACGAAGCCCACCCGATCGCCCTGCCGCAGGTAGCTGGCGGCCAGTGCCGTTGCCGCATCGACCGAGGTGGCCAGCGAACCGCCGGGACGGACGAAACCCGGCAGCCCCTGCGCCCAGCCCGCGAGGTCGACGTCGACGTCGACCCTGGTGTCCATGGCGATGATGACGTCGGCGTCCGCCTCCGCGTGCCGCTCGCGCACGAACAGGGTATTCAGCACGTCGGCGCCGGACTCGGCGCGGGAGCCCGACCGCAGCGTGGCCCGCCAGTCCACCCCGCGCAGCCGGTCGCCGGGCTGGTAGGCGCGGATGTTGCGCAGTTCGATGCCGTCGCCCGGCCGGCGCGACCGATGCGCGCCGACCAGGCCGGCGGCCCTTGGCGGCAACAGGCCGGGCGGCAGCGGGCGGACCACCGGCAACACGGCGCGGCGGGCCTCGTCGCCGACGACCGGTCCGTAGGCCCACAGGCCGTCGGGCCCGGCGACCAGGTGGTCGGGCCGCAGGTCGGCGTGTTCACCCCAGGCGTCCCAGTGCATCCGGGTGACGAGGACGCGCGCGGTGGCCGGCACGACGTGCACCGGTCCGATCCCGGACCTGTCCGGACTCGGCAGCCGAATGGCCACCAGTTCCGCGCCGTCGCCCGGTTCGACGTCCACCAGCAGGCGCGCGCGCTGGCCGCTCTCCACGGTCCTGGGCAGCGGCCGGGCGCGGATCGTCGGCCGGCCGCCCAGCGGCCTGAGCAGTGCGAGGACCGAGCTGACCAGCAACGGCGCGCCGAGCAGGACCGGGGCCAGCCGGTGCAGCAGCGCGCCGCCGACCACCATCGCCACGCCGAGCACCAGCCCGCGGCGCAGTGCGTCCGTGGCCCGCCAGGTCTGGCGGGCCGACGCGCTGCGCTGGTCCTGCCAGGACTTCAGCCGTTGCCGTGGCGAGGTCACGGGCGTGTCGACGCGGGACCGGGCACGCTGCCGAGCAGTTCGGTGATCACCCTGGTGTCGGTCAGGCCGGAGGTCCACGTCTCGGCACGCAGCGTCAACCGGTGCGCGAGCGCCGCCACCGCGCACTCCTTGACGTCCTCCGGCAGCACGAACTCCCGGCCGTCGAGCACCGCGAGGGCCCGCGCGACCAGCACGAGTGCCTGGGCGCCGCGCGGCGACGCGCCGACGTCGACCGACGGGTGCGACCGGGTCGCCACGGTCAGGTCGACGCAGTAGCGCAGCACGTCCTCGTCCACCGCGACCAGTTCCACGCCGGCCTGCAGCGCGGCGAACCGGTCCGCGTCGACGACGGCGTCCACCAGGGTCTCCTCCTGGCGGCGGGCCAGCCTGCGGCGCAACACCTCGGCCTCCTCGTCCGGCGGCGGGTAGCCGACGTCGAGGCGGAGCAGGAAGCGGTCCAGCTGGGCCTCCGGCAGCGGATAGGTGCCCTCGTACTCGATCGGGTTCGCGGTGGCCAGTACGTGGAATGGCCGTGGCAGTGGGAAAGTGCGGCCCTCGACCGTGACCTGGCGCTCCTGCATGGCTTCCAGGAGCGCGGACTGGGTCTTGGGCGTGGTGCGGTTGATCTCATCGGCCAGCAGCAGCCCGGCGAACAGTGGACCCTCGCGGAACACGAACTCGCGGCTGGCCGGGTCGTAGAGGAACGAGCCGGTCACGTCCGCGGGAAGCAGGTCGGGGGTGCACTGGAGGCGGCGGAAGTCGAGGCCGAGCGCCTGGGCGATGCTGCGTGCCATCAGTGTCTTGCCCAGACCCGGCACGTCCTCGAACAGCACGTGGCCACCGGCCAGCACGGCCGCCATGGCCAGCCGCAACGTCCGCGTCCGGCCGACCACGACGGTGCCGACGGCGGACAGCACCTCGCCGCACGCGCCGGCGATCTCGGCCACGCCCACCGCTTGGTCCACAGTGGACTCCGTCACGGTTCCTCCAGTCGGTTGAGCATCGCCAGCAGTGTGTCCGGTTCGGGCAGTGGCGCGGCCGGATCGGTGAGTACGCGGTGGAAGTCCGGCCCCAGCGCGGTTTCCGCCCGCCGGTCGCGCAGGTCGGGCAGGTCGGCCAGTCCCGGCCTGCCGCGCAGCCGGGCGAGTGCCAGCGTGGCCAGCCGGGGCTGCACCCTGTTGCGGAACCGACCCTGGTCGGCGGCCGCGTCGTCCAGCCTGCTGGCCAGCGTGCTCGCCTCGAGGTGCGCGGCGGCCGACGGCTCCGTCGGCGGCGCGGACCAGCTCGGCTCGACACCGGCCGGGGTCGACAGCAGGAGCAGCAGAACCAGTGCCATCGGCAGCGCGATCAGCACCGCCCAGCCCACCGGCGTGCCCACCAGCCGGGCCAGCAGCACGGTGAGCAGCGCCTCCGCCCCGATCGCCGGGATGATGCCGCGCAGCCGGATCATCGCGACCCCGGGTCGGGATCGGTACCGGTACCGATCATGGCGGGCCGGGCCTGGACGGTCAGGGTGTCCGCGATCCGGTCCAGCGCGTCGACGGCACGGTCGGCGTCGGCATCGGTCACCGCGTCCGGCCGGCCGAAGCGGGCCCGCTGGTAGAGCGTGCGCAGGGTGACCAGGGCGCCCGGGTCGACGTCGTGCGCGGCGAGGACGGCACCGGTGAACTCGGTCGACGTCTGGTCGGGCCGCCGCGCCGTGCCACTCTCGGCCGCGGCCTCCTCCAGTACCAGCCAGGCCTCCTGGACGGCGTCCGCAGGCGGCCCACCGGCCCGCCTGCGCAACCGGGCCACCGCGGCCCTGGCCCCACGCAACAGAACCATCGCCGCGCCCGCGTCCCGGCCATCGAGGTCCTCGTCGACGGCACCGTCGCGGCGCAGCGCGACTCGCCTGCGCCGCAACCGCACCGACGCCACCGCACCCAGGATCATGACGCCGGCCACCAGGCACGCCACCAGCACGAGCGCCGCGAACGTGCTCGCGCCGGCGATGAGGGCCGCGTTCAGGTGCCCGATCCCGTTCCGCCCCGGCGGGGGGATGGTCAGGGTCCCGTTCGTGCTGCCTCGTACCACGAGTCCGTTGCCGTGCGGCACCGCGGAAGCACCCCTGGTGGCCAACACGGCCAGCAGGAGCAACGCGGCCAGCGCCAGCAACGCGGGCGCCCGCCCTCGGACGGACCTCATCTGGGCAGGATGCCTCATCGGACTACCGGACGGGACACGCTTCGGTCACTTCCGGTCGGCGACTCCACGTGCATTGGTGAGGACGTCCGCAAGCATGGCCGGGGTGAGGCGGCCGGTGTTGGTGTTCTGGGGGCTCACGTGGTAACAGCCGAACAGGTGCAACTCGGAGCGACCTGTCAGGACGACGTGCGCGCCGTGGGCGAAGGCCGGGCGGGGGCGCGGGATCACCCAGCCGGTCTCGGCCAGTACCGGTAGCAGGGCCTGCCAGCCGAAGCCGCCGAGCACGATGATCGCGCGCAGGGTCGGGGCCAGCAGCTCCAGTTCGCGCACCAGCCACGGGCGGCACGTGTCCCGTTCTGCGGGGCTTGGCTTGTTGTCCGGTGGCGCGCAGCGGACCGGCGCGAACATGCGGAGGTCGTGCAGGCGGGTGCCGTCGTGGACGTCGGTCGACTCGGGGCGGGACGCCAGGCCCGCCGCGAACAGGGCGGCGAACAGGACATCGGCCGAGCGGTCGCCGGTGAACATCCGGCCGGTGCGGTTCGCGCCGTGGGCCGACGGTGCCAGGCCGACCAGGGCCAGCCGGGCGTCGGCCGGGCCGAAGCCGGGAACCGGGCGGCCCCAGTACTCCTGGTCGGCGTAGGCGGCGCGTTTGTCGCGGGCGACCAGTTCGCGCCAGGCCACCAGGCGCGGGCACGCCCGGCAGTCCACCACTCGCCGATCCAGGTCGGCAAGGTCGGTCGCGGCGGCGGCCGCGGCGCGTGGCTCGGTCATCGGCAACCCGTTCTTGGGACGATCTTCCCGGCATAAGGTGTCATCCATGAGCACCGCGGGCAACACACAAGCCGACGGCGCGCCGTCGGCGAACGGCGACGCGGCGACCACGCCGGAACCCACGGACGACCTGGTCAGTACCACCCACGAGAGCACGGCCGGCCTCTCCTACACGGCGACCACCGGCCGGATCGTGCTGCGCAGGGAGGTGCTCACCGACGGCACCGTCGACGGGCACCTGCCCAAGGCCGAGGTGTTCCTGACCGCCTACACGCTCAACGACACCAACCCGGCCACGCGACCGGTGACGTTCGCGTTCAACGGCGGGCCCGGCTCGTCGAGCGTGTGGCTGCACCTGGGCCTGCTCGGGCCGCGCCGGGTGCTCTCCGGTGACGTGGACGAGCGCGTGCCGCCGCCGTACGGGCTCGTCGACAACACGGAAACCCTGCTGGCGCACAGTGATCTGGTCTTCATCGACCCGGTGTCCACCGGCTACTCGCGGGCCGTCAAGGGCGAGAAGCCGGGCGACCACCACGGTTTCACCGCGGACATCGAGTCGGTCGGCGAGGTGATCCGGCTGTGGACCTCGCGCAACGGCCGGTGGATGTCGCCGAAGTTCCTGGCGGGCGAGTCCTACGGCACGCTGCGCGCCGCCGGCCTGGCCAACCACCTGCAGGACCGCTACGGCATGTACCTCAACGGGCTGCTGCTCATCTCGTCCGTGCTGGACCTGGGCAGCGTCGACTTCACCGAGGGCAACGAGGTGCCCTACGCGCTGTACCTGCCCACGTACGCCGCTGTCGCGCACTACCACGGGCGGCACGGCGACCGGGCCCTCGCGGACGTGCTGGCCGAGGCGGAGGAGTTCGCCGACCGCGACTACCCGTGGGCGCTGGCCCGCGGTGCCCGGCTGACGACCGAGCAGCGTGCCGACACGGTCCGCAGGCTGGCCGCCCTGACCGGCCTGTCCGAGGACTACGTGGATCGGGTCAACCTGCGGCCGGAACACGTCCGTTTCTTCACCGAACTGTTGCGCGACCGGCGGCGCGTCGTCGGCCGGTTGGATGCCCGGTTCACCGGTTGGGATCCCGACTCCGCCCGGGAGCACTTCGTGGAGGACCCGTCGTACACCGCGATCGTCGGCGCGTACACCGCCGCGTTCAACCACTACGTCCGGTCTGAACTGGAGTATGCGAACGACCTGCCGTACGAGATCCTCACCGGCAGCGTGCGGCCCTGGTCCTACAAGGAGTTCGAGGGCGCGTCGGTTACCGTGGCGGACAAGCTGGCGACCGCCATGCGAGCCAATCCGAACCTGAGGGTGCACGTGGCGTGCGGCCACCTGGACGGCGCCACGCCCTACTACGCGGCCGAATATGTGTTGGCACATCTGGCCATTCCGGCCGAGCTGCGCCAGAACATAGAACTGGCCCACTACCCGGCGGGCCACATGATGTACGTCCACGAGCCGAGCAGGTTGCGGCAGTCGGCCGATCTCGCTGAGTTCATTCGGACGAGCGGGAACGTCCAAACCGGTGTCAACCGGTAACGAAGGCCACACAACGCCATGGGCGACGCCAGGAACAGGCAACCATCAGGGGGTTGTGCCGTCAGCGGCCGATGGGCAGGATCGCGTTGCGTAACCGATCTGCTCCGGCGGGGTACATTCCCTGGGATGGTGCGGCATCATCGATGCGGTCGGTCGTGCGATCGGCGGTGCTGTCCGGCCGCGGAAATGGGGGCGTGCGTGCGAAGCAGACAGCAGATGATCGTGGGGTCGTCCAACGGGGGGCAAGCCGGCTCGCCGGCCGACATCGTGGGGCGCCGGGCATATGACTGACGTTGGCGCGCCACCGGATGGATCGCCCGCCGGCAGCGCGCCACACGCTCGACCGTTGAGCGAGTTCGGCTGGTTGTTGGTCGGCGAGAGTGCCTCGGTGCTGGGCGACCAGCTGGCCAAGGTCGCGGTCGCGGTGCTCGTCTACGGCCGCACGCATTCGGCCGCACTGGCGGCGATCACGTTCGCACTGACACTGCTGCCCGACCTCATTGCGGGTCCATTGCTGTCGCCGCTGGCCGATCGCTATCCGCGTCGAACGGTGATGGTTGTCTGTTCCGTCGTGCAAACGGTGCTTGCGGCGATCATGGCGATTCCGGGCGTCTGGTTGTGGGTTGTCGCGCTAGCTGTGATTGGAATCACAGCGGGACAGGCGCCGTTCAAGGCGGCGCAGTCGGCGACCCTGCCGTCGATGGTCGCGGGCGTGCGGCTCGAGGGCGCCCAAGGGCGACTCGCCGTCATCCGTGAGGCCGGCCAGTTGGTCGGCCTCGCCGGTGCCGGCGCCGTGGTGGGCACGGTCGGACCGACGTGGGCGATCCTGGCCGACGCGCTCAGTTTTCTCGTGGTGGCCGTCGTGCTCCGGTTCGGCGTCCGGCAGCGGCCGGCACCGAGGATCACCGGTACCAAGAGCGCGCCACGGCGGGCTGCGCTGCGACTGATCCGCAGCAACTCCCAGCTGCGCCTGATGACGTGGCTGCGGCTGCTGTCCGTGCTGACGATCCTGCCGGACGCGGTGGTGGTGCCCCTGGTCGGCCAGCTCGGCTCGCCGTCGTGGGTGATCGGGCCGTTGCTCGCCGCGGACTGTGTGGGGTTCATCGCCGGGGCGGCCTGGGTGGACCGGCTGCCCGCGGAGCGGCGGCCCGGTGCGATCGTGCCGCTCACGATGCTGTCGGTGGCGGCGCTCGCGCCGTTCGTGCTGCTCGCGGCGCACTGGGGGGCGCACTGGCTGGTGGCGTTGATCGCCGGGCTGCTGCTGATGGTCTCGGGTTTCGGTGCGGCGTTCCTACCGTTGACCACCGCTCTGATCAGCAGGTTGGCGCCGGATGAGATCAGGGGCGCCGTGGTGGGGCTGGGGCGGACCGTGGTGCGTGCCGGCCAGGGCCTCAGTGCGGTCCTGGCCGGGGTGTTCGCTCAGTGGGTGGGTTCGGCCGCGCTTGTCATCGGAATAGGTGGCGTTGTCGGTGTGGCGGGAACCCTGCTGGCCGCGCTACGCGGGCACGCGGACGGCACGGCTCCCGTCACCGCGAAACCACCTTCATCCTTCTCGGTCGCCGAGCATGACGCCTCCTTACCGGGAGCTGCGGTCAGAAAGGGGGTGCGGCATGAACCTGTCACACCGGGGCAAGGTCAAAACCAACCGAGTCCGACAACCAGTGAGACTAGCTAGGGGAACGGTGCACCCCTCATTCGGCTCACCTCCAACTCGGGCCCGCCGATCGGACCTGACGATCCCGTCAACGGCTTGCCGCCGCTGCCACCATCGGGCTGCCCAATGGTAGGCCCCAGTCTCTCAAGGATTCGGCGCCTTGGGCAGTGCAAATCCGCCAATCTCGCGCGACTTCGGCAATGGACCCTGTGGTCTTTGCCGCCTACTTGCCTGGCTTGGCTACTGCTGACCGATCTGGGCGCGGCCGGTACCAGCATCGCCGGCATTGCCAGGGAGTCCCTGCCCACGACCCGGCAGTGGATCCTGTTCGCCGCGATGGCGGTCGCGGCGACCCTGCACATGGTGTTCACGCGGCCGACCGAGGAACGCCAGCGGGCGGCCCAACTCACCCGCGGCAAGGTCGAGCATGTCGACCAGACCAGTATCTGGTTGTTCAGCGCCGCACTGCTACTGCCGGTGACTCTGGTGGTGGCGCTCGTGGTTCTGATTCGGACGCAGCGTTACCGGATCGGTCGCCGACCGCTGTCACGGTGGGTGTGGACCTCCAGCTCGATCCTGCTGTCCGCGCTGGGAGTGCACTGGATCGGCATGGCCACCGGGCTGTCGCGGTGGTTGGAATCGGGGCACGTCAGGGCGATCAGCACCGTGTCGCTGGAGGCCATCGGGGGGATGCTCGCCGCCATCGCGATGTATTTCCTGGTGCAGGCGGTGATCGTGGGAGTCTTCCGTGGACTGATGACCCACGTCTGGACGTTCGCCAACACGCTGGGTAGCCGAGCGGACAACGTGTTCATCGTCTACACGGAGTTGCTGGCCGTCCTGGCCGCCGTCGTCGCCGGATTCGCGCCGCTGCTGATGGGACTCATGGCGGCGGTGGCGATCCGGTGCACCCACGACGAACACCGCAAGTCACAACTCGCTGCCGAACGTGAGCAGGCCGAGCTGGATGCCTTGCACGACGCCAAGACCGGACTGCTCAACGCGCGCGGCTTCGGGCTGCACTCGGAGGCCGCGCTGGCGCAGGACTACGTCCTCGGCCAGTCATCGGCGTTCCTCATGTGTGATCTGGACCACTTCAAGCACTGGAACACCCGGCTGGGACACGTGGGCGCGGACCTGTTGCTGCGCGCCGTCGCGGACACGGTGCGGGAAAACGTGCGGCCGTCTGATGTGGTGAGCCGGTGGGGCGGCGAGGAGATCGCCGTGCTGCTGCCCAATACCGACGTGACGCGTGCCACCGATGTCGCGGAACGGTTGCGCCGCTCCGTCGAGCAACTGACGCTGACCGTGAGCCGGCCGGCAGGCGAGGGCACCATCACGATTCCTGGGCCGGACAACAACATTCCGAACTGCACGATCTCCATCGGCGTCGCGGTCCTGCCGCGTGGCGCGCAGCACGACAGCCGCGCAGCGACGGAGTTGCTGGATCGGGTCACCCGGCTGGCCGACGACGCGATGTACGTCGCGAAGGCGACCGGACGCAATCGGGTCTGCCGGGCCGACGGAGTCCCCATCCCGGCAAGGGAAATCCTCGAACCGTCCGATTCGGACGGTAGCGGCGGTACGGACGAACGGCTGACCGCCGCCAACTGACCGGCGCCACATCGCACCGGTGCGACCCCGGGTCGGCGGCGCTGTGACCCCGACCGGAATAATGCGGAGAATGACCGCGGACAACCGAATTCGATTGCGGGCCGGCTTCGACCGGGTGGCACCGCTGTACGACCGGATCCGGCCGAACTATCCGCCCGAACTGTTCGACGATCTGGCCGAACTGGCCGGCATCGGCCCCGGCAGCCGGGTGCTGGAGATCGGCTGCGGCACCGGCCAGGCCACCGTGGTGTTGGCGCGCCGGGGCTACGACGTGCTGGCCGTCGAGTTGGGCGCCCGACTGGCCGCGGTCGCCGCCGCGCGCCTTGCCGACACGTCGGTGCGGATCCAGGTCGCCGACTTCGACGGCTGGCACGCCACCGAACGGGACGTCGACGTGGTGTTCGCGGCCACCGCGTTCCACTGGCTCGACCCGGCCACCAAATTCGACCGCACCGCCGAGTTGCTGCGGCCCTGCGGCGTGCTGGCCACCGTGACCACGGAGCACATCGCGGGCGGCACCGCCGGATTCTTCCGGGACGCGCAGGTCTGCTACAAGCGTTACGACCCGAACACCCCGCCGCACCTCACGTTGCAGCCCGCGGCGAACATCCCGTTCGACCGCGACCTTGGCCACCGGTACGGACCACCGGTGTTCCGCCGCCACGAGTGGAACGTCGACTACCGGACGTCGGAGTACCTGGACCTGCTGCGCACCTTCTCCCCCACGCTGGCGCTCCCGCCGCTGACTCGCGACGGCCTGCTCCGCGACATCGGCGCCCTGATCGACGGCCGGTACCACGGCCGGATCACCAAGCGCTCCATGGCCGAACTACGCGTGGCACACCGGCTTTGAGTGACCACCCCGTAGCCTGGCCGCCGTGGCGGGAACCTCGATGACACCGGTCCCCCGGCCACGTCGGCGCTGGCCGATCGCGCTCGGCGTGCTCGTTCCGGTCGCGGCGCTGGTCGCGGGACTGGGGCTCTGGCTGCACAACGACCCGCCTGCCGCGGCGGCCCGGCCGGCACCGCCCGCGTTCACCATCCCGTACCTGGCGGTGGCATCGGGCAGCGCGATCCCCGCCGTGCCGCCGCCGGTGCCCGTCCCGACCGCGGCGCGGACCCGGTGGCTCACCAGGGTCTCGGCCGCCACCGACATCCCGACCAGGGCGTTGGCGGCCTACGTCCGGGCGGCCGCGCGGACCGCAGTGCGCATGCCTTCCTGCCACCTGACCTGGGCCACCCTGGCCGGCATCGGCCGGATCGAGTCCGACCACGGCCAGCACCACGGCGACGCGGTCGGTGCCGACGGCGTCGAAGCGACGCCGATCATCGGGCCCGCGCTGGACGGTTCCCCTGGCGTGCAACGCATTCCGGACACCGACCACGGCACGCTGGACGGCGATCCGGTGTGGGACCACGCGATCGGGCCCATGCAGTTCCTGCCGTCGCGCTGGCGGGCCCTTGGTGAACGGGCCAGCGGCGACGGCAGGCCGGCCGATCCGCAGAACATCGACGACGCGGCCCTCACCGCCGCCGACTATCTGTGCGCGACCGGCGACCTGGCCGTGCCGGCCCGGTGGTGGGCGGCCGCGTTCCACTACAACAACTCACTCGACTACGGCCGGGCCGTGTTCAGCGCGGCGCAGGCCTACGCCAGGGCCGGTTAGGGACCGTTAACCTTCGCGCCGGTCGGCCAGTACGGCGATCCGCGCGCTCACCTCGCCCAGTGCCTCCTGGTACTCCGGCAGCGGGTTCATCGCCGATGCCAGCCGCAGTTGGGTCTTCGCCTCGGCCAGCCTGCCCTGGCGTTGCAGCGTCCGGCCCAGCGCGAAATGCGCGTAGTGGTCGGACGGATCCAGTTCCAGCACCCGCAGGAAGGCCTGCTCCGCCCGGTTGAGCTGTGCGGAGCCAAGGTAGGCGCGGCCAGCGAGCAGGTGCACGCTCGGCGAGTCGGGAGCGGCCTCCACGACGACCGCCAACTCGCGCAACGCCTCCAGCGGCCTGCGCTGGGCGAGCAGCGTCTCCGCGCGCCGGAACGATTCGAATGTGCCCTCAGCCATGGTGAGCCCAACGCTACCGACGGCCGCCGTGTTCCTCGACCGCCGACCGGATGGCTGGGTGATCGTCTCCTCCGGTTGATCGTCTCCCGCGGTTGATCGGCTTCGGTTATCTGAATCGAGCCCGCCGGGGCGATTCGGCCCGCGCCTCCGTCGGCGGGACTTCGTCCACCGCTAGGCTCGGTGCCGACACGAACAATCCGAGCGTGAACGAGGAGCGCAGGTGGCGGTCATCGAACAGGTCGGTGCACGGGAGATTCTGGACTCCCGGGGCAATCCGACCGTGGAGGTCGAGGTCGCGCTGGACGACGGCACGCTGGCCAGGGCGGCGGTGCCCTCCGGCGCGTCCACCGGTGAGCACGAGGCCGTGGAACTACGCGACGGCGACAGCAGTCGGTTCGGCGGCAAGGGCGTCGAGAAGGCCGTGAACGCGGTGCTCGACGAGATCGGGCCGGAACTGGCCGGCACCGAAGCCGTCGACCAGCGGATCGTGGACCAGAAGCTGGTCGATCTGGACGGCACGCCGGACAAGTCGCGGCTGGGCGCGAACGCCATCCTGGGCGTGTCGCTCGCGGTGGCCAAGGCGGCGGCCGAGTCCAGTGGGCTGGAACTGTTCCGCTACCTGGGTGGGCCGAACGCGCACGTGCTGCCGGTGCCGATGTTCAACATCCTCAACGGCGGCGCGCATGCCGACACCGACGTCGACATCCAGGAGTTCATGATCGCGCCGATCGGCGCGGAGAGCTTCCGCGAGGCGCTGCGCTGGGGCGCCGAGGTCTACCACGCGCTGAAGTCCGTGCTCAAGGCCAAGGGCCTGTCCACCGGGCTTGGCGACGAGGGTGGTTTCGCGCCGAGCCTGCCCAGCAACCGCGACGCGCT
>DASXXM010000020.1:0-3566 GCA_036503065.1 Pseudonocardiaceae bacterium
CGAGTTCCTTGGTCCGGCCGATGGCCCTGGTCAGGCTGCCGACACCGCGGGCGAGCAGCGTGAACGGCCCGACACCCGGCCTGCGTGCGGCGGGTCGGGTGGTGCGCGGCTTGGCGGATCGGCTCTGCCGGCCCGCGGTGGATCGCGTGCTCGTGCCGCTGCGGGCGCGACCGTTGCTGCTGCGTGTGCCGCGTTTCGAAGGCGTTGTCCGGCTCGGCATACCCCACACGGTAGTCTCTTTCACCTCGTGTCCCACCAGCAACATTCGGTGTGGCGATTGGGCCGATCGGCCAGTATCTACGGGAGCAGCCGTCGCGGTGCCGATCGGACGTGCCATGCTCCTGTCTCATGGTTGCCCGGATGACCGCGACAGACGAGTCGACACGCCGAGCGACGACCAACGCGACACCAGCGTTCTGGCGCTTTCTGATGTTGCTCAACCGTGGCTTCGTGGCGATGTGCGGGCGCCTCGAGATCTCCGGCGCGCTGCCCGCGGAACTGCGCGGCAAGTCGATCCTGTTGGCCGCCAACCACATCGGGGTGTTCGACGCGTTCGTGCTGACGGCCGCGTGCGACAAGGCCGGTGTCGCGCCGCGCTTCATGATCACCGGCGGCATCATGGACGCGCCGGTCGCCGGCTGGGCCATGCGCAGGTCCGGCCACCTGCGGGTGGACCGCAGCAAGAACACGGTGGCCGAGGCGTTTCACCGCGCGGTCGAAGCACTGCGGGCCGGCCAGGTCGCGGTATTGGTCTACCCGGAGGGCCGCATCAGCCACGACCCCGGTCTGTGGCCGGAACGGGGCAAGAGCGGGGTGGCCCGGCTGGCCCTTGCCGCCGGCACGCCGGTGATCCCGATCAGCCAGTGGGGCGCGCACGAGTCGGCGTACTGGGGCACCGAAGTGGTCACCGGCTGGGCCGATCTGCGGCCGGTGGTGACCTCGTGGCTGCGCTCGTTGCCGCGTCGGCCCGCGTTCAAGGTCCACTTCGGCCCGCCGGTCGACCTGGCCGGCCTGGCGGACGGCCGGCCGGGCGACGCGGTGCGGGCGCGGGACCGGATCATGCGGGACATCACCGCCGGACTGCTTCCGCTGCGCGCCAACGAGCCGGACGGGCCACGGTTCCACGATCCGACCCGGCCGACCGACAGCCGCAGTCCATGGCGCCCGTAAACCGGGTTGCTGAGGGCCCTGGTAAGGGGTGCAGACTCGGCCGGTGACCACCAGCCGCCCAACACTGGTTATCTCGCCGGCACGCGGCACCGCGTTGATCGTCTTCTCCTCCTGTTGCTTCGGGTTCTCCGGGCCCATGGCGCGTGCCGCCATGAACGCGGGCCTGTCGCCGCAACAGGTGGCGAGCGCGCGGATCTGCCTGGCGGCCGTGCTCCTGCTGGTCGGGACGGCCCTGCTGCGACCGGGGGCGCTGCGGCTGCCGAGGCGGGACCTGCCGGTGCTGCTGGCGTACGGGGTGCTCGGCGTTGCGGTCGTGCAGCTGCTGTACTTCGTGGCCGTCTCCCGGCTCCCGGTCGGCGTTGCCATGCTGCTGGAGTACCTGTCGCCGGTGCTGGTCACGCTGTGGGTGCGGTTCGTTCGGCACACCGTGCTGCCCAGGGCCGCCTGGTTCGGCGTCGCGCTGGCGTTGGCCGGGCTCGTGCTGGTCGCCGAGGTCTGGCAGGGCGCGGCGCTCAACGCCGTCGGCGTGCTCGCCGGGTTGGCCACGGCCGCCTGTTCGGCCGCCTACTTTCTGCTCGGCGAGCGGGGCGTGGCAACCAGCGATCCGGTCGGCATGACCACCTGGGGGCTCGTGATCGGTGCGGTGGCCATGCTGGCGGTGTGCCGGCCGTGGACCATCCCCGGCCGGCTGCTGACCGCGCCCGGTCGGTTCGGCGCGGTGCACCTGCCGGTCTGGGGACTGCTGGTGGTCATCGCCGTGGTCGCGACCGTGCTGGCCTACCTGACCGGCATGGCGGCGCTGCGACACCTGCCGTCGTCCGTGGTCAGCGCGTTGTCACTGGTCGAGCCCGTGGTCGCGACCGCGCTGGCCTGGGCGATGCTCGGGCAGCGGCTGGCGCCGATTCAGGTGTTCGGCGGTGTCATCCTGTTGGGTGGCGCGCTGACCGTGCGGCTGGCGGGTCAGCGGAAGCCCGCGCCGGCACCGAGCACTCAGACACCGATGACCGTGGGCACGATCATCGGCCGGCGGCGGTAGGTCTCGGCCACCCACCGTCCGACGACCCGCCGGACGGCCTGGGCGATCCGGTGCGTGTCCGTGATGCCCTCGACCTCCGTGCGGGACAGCTCCATCTCCACCAGCGGCACGACCGACTCCAGCGCCTTCGGGTCGTCCGAGAAGCCCCGGCCGGACACGGTGACCGGCGAGACCGCCCGGCCGGTGGTGGAGTCCACCGCGATGGTGATCGCGATGAAACCGCCCTCCCCCAGCACAAGGCGATCGGACAGGGTCGACTCGCCGACGTCGCCGACGGACAGGCCGTCCACGTAGACGTGGCCGACCTCGACCCGGCCGGTGATGCTGGCCACGCCGTCGACCAGGTCGACAACGACACCGTCCTCGGCGATCACGACCCGCTCCGCCGGCACGCCGGTGCGCGCGGCCAGTTCCGCGTTGGCCCGCAGGTGCCGCCACTCGCCGTGGATCGGCATCACGTTGGACGGGCGCACCGCGTTGTAGAGGAACAGGAGCTCGCCCGCCGGCGCGTGGCCGGACACGTGCACCCTGGCGGTGCCCTGGTGCACGACGTGCGCGCCGAGCCGGGACAGGCCGTTGACCACGCCGAACACGGATGTCTCGTTGCCGGGGATGAGGGAACTGGCCAGGATCACGGTGTCGCCGGGACGGATGTCGATCTGCTTGTGCTCGCCGCGCGCCATCCGGGACAGCGCCGACAGCGGCTCGCCCTGGGAGCCGGTCGACACGAACAGCGTGGCGTCGTCGGGCAGTTCGGTGGCCTCGTTGATGTCGATCAGCAGGCCGTCGGGCACGTTGAGCAGGCCCAACTCGGTCGCGATGCCCATGTTGCGGACCATGGACCTGCCGACCAGCGCGACCTTGCGACCGTTGGCGGCGGCCACGTCGAACACCTGCTGCACGCGGTGCACATGGCTGGCGAAACACGCCACGATCACCCGTTGGGTGGCCCGGCCGACCACGCCGTCGAGCACCGGCCCGATGTCGCGCTCGGAGATGGTGAAGCCGGGCACCTCGGCGTTCGTGGAGTCGACGCAGAACAGATCCACACCCTCGTCGCCCAGCCGGGAGAAACCCGCCAGGTCGGTGAGCCTGCCGTCCAGCGGCAACTGGTCCAGCTTGATGTCGCCGGTGTGCAGGACGAGACCGGCCGGCGTGCGGATGGCGACCGCGAGCGCGTCCGGGATCGAGTGGTTGACCGCGAAGAACTCCAGGTCGAACTGGCCGTAGCTACGGCGCTGTCCCTCGCCGACCTCGATCAGTTCCGGGTTGAGCCGGTGCTCCTTGCACTTGGCCGCGACCAGGGCCAGCGTGAACCGCGAGCCGATCACCGGCACGTCGGGCCGCAGCCGCAACAGGA
>DASXXM010000021.1:0-10042 GCA_036503065.1 Pseudonocardiaceae bacterium
CACCGGCACGATCTCCAGCACGGAACCGGGCCGGGCGCTCATCACGACCACGCGGTTGGACAGGTAGACCGCCTCGGCGATCGAGTGCGTGACCAACAGGACCGTGGTTCCGGTCTCCCGCCAGATCCGGTGCAGCTCCACGTTCATCTGCTCGCGGGTCAGTGCGTCCAGTGCGCCGAACGGCTCGTCCATCAGCAGGACAGGCGGTTCGTGCACCAACGCCCGGCACAGCGACACACGCTGCTGCATGCCGCCGGACAGCTCGTGCGGCAGGGCATCCTCGAATCCGCGCAGCCCGGTCATCTCGATCAGCCGGTCGACCCGGTCGCGCACGGCCGTCCCGCGCAGGTGCCGCATCTCGGCCTGCAGGGTGATGTTGCGGCGCACCGACCGCCATTCCAGCAACGCCGCCCGCTGGAACACGAACCCGATGTCCGGGCGTGGACCGGTGATCGGACGGCCGGCCAGGGTCGCCTCCCCGGTCGTCGGCCGTGCCAGGCCCGCGACCACCTTCAGCAGCGTGGACTTGCCGCAGCCGGACGGTCCGACGATCGCGACGAACTCGCCGGGCGCCACGTCGAACGACACGTCCCGCAGCGCCGTGACCCGGGTCCGCCGGGTGGTGAACCGAACCGACACCGACGTGATCGCCACCGCGGGCCGGTCATCGGGGGCCGCGTCCGACGCGACATCGCCGGACGCGACCCCTGTTCTCGTTGTCATCTCACGCCTTCGGGGCAAAGCCGACGTCCCAGTAGTCGGCCGGGGTTCCCGCCTGTTTCAACAGGCCGGACTTCACGAACGTGTCGATGGTGTGCTGCCAGTCGGTGGTCGTGTCGACACCGGGTGGCATGTTCTTCGTGGCGTCGGTGTGCAGCAGCGTGACGGTGTCGTGCCAGGACTGGGTGAGCACGGCCTTGGGCGGCAACTGCGGGCTCACGCCGGCCATCGCGTCGACCGCGCCGGACGGGTCGGCGGTCGCGGCGACGAACGCATCGCTCGTCGCGGCGACCATGTCGCGGACCAGCGTCGGATTGGCGCCGATCAACGACGTGTTGGTGATCAGGCCGGTGCTGTAGTAGTTCAGGCCGTAGTCGCTGAACCGCAGGAACGACACCTTCTTGCCGCTCTTGTCGGCGACCGTCGGTCCCTGGTCGTGGAAGAACCCGAGCAACGCGTCCGCGCGGCCGCTGATGACCGACGCGATCTTGCCGGCCGCGTCGACGTTCTGCAGGGTCACGTCGCTGGTCGACATGCCTTCTGTTTGGAGGAATGTCGGGAAGGTCGCGGTGAGCGCGTCGCCGGCCGTGGTGGCGATGGTCTTGCCCTTGAGGTCCTGCGGGCCCTTGATGTTCTCGCTGGCGAAGAACTCCACGGCAGCGGGCGTGTCCTGCAGGAACACGCCGACGCTGCGCACCGGCAGGCCATTGGCGACGCCCGCCATCAGGGCCGGCGTGTCGGCCCAGCCGAAGTCGGTCTTGCCGCCGCCCACCGCCTGCACGGTCTTGCCGGAACCCTGGCCGGCCTGGATGGTCAGGTCGATGCCGTGCTTGGCGAAGATCCCCTCGTGCAACCCGTAGTAGAACGGCGCGTGCTCGCCGTAGGGATACCAGTTGAGGGTCAGCGTGACCTTGGTCAACCCGTGCCCGTCGGAACTCGGTGTGGCCGTGCCACCACAGGCCGCGAGTACCAGCAACAGCGGCGCGAGCAGCCAGACATACCGACGAGGTCTCATGACGGGTTCTCCTTCAGCAGAGGGCGGATCAGAAGCCGGCCGCGATCTGCGTGCTCCGCCGGCTCGAATGCCAGGGCAGCAGCATGCGTTCGGCGATCTCGATCACGGCGAACAGCAGCACCCCGAGTAGGGCCATGATGATCAGGCCCGCGAACAGCATCGGCGTGTCGAGGTTGCCGTTGGCCTGCAGGATGACGTAACCGAGTCCCTCGTTGGCGCCGACGAACTCCCCGACGACGGCACCGGTGACGGCGAGCGTCGCCGCGATCTTCAGCCCGGCGAACAGGTGCGGCAGCGCGGCGGGAAAACGGATCTTCCTGAACGTCTGCAGCGGCTTGGAACCCATGGTGGCGACCAGTTCCAGCAACTCGGGGTCGACCGAACGCAGGCCGGTCATACCGGAGATGACGATCGGGAAGAACGCCATCAGCACGGCCACCACGATCTTCGGCGAGCTGCCGAATCCCAGCCACACCACGAACAGCGGCGCGATCGCGATCTTCGGCACGACCTGCGCGAACAGCAGCAGCGGGTACAGCGTCTTCTCGACGGTGCTGGAATAGACCATGACGACTGCCGCAAGCAGGCCGGCGGCGGCGGCGAGTACGAAGCCGACCAGCGTCTCCCACGTGGTCGTCAGCGTGTTCCGCGCCAGGTAGCCGGCCTGGTCCACCATCACCTGCCAGGTGCGCCCCGGTGACGGCACGAGATACGGGGCGACCAGGTCGAGCCGGGTGATCAGCCACCACAGGCCGCCGCAGGCCGCGATCAGCAGCACCGGCCGCCACAACTGGTCCGCCACATCACGGACCCGTTCCCCGAACCGACGGCGGTGCCGAACGGCCACACCGGGCCGTAGGTCCGCCACAGGAGCGGCGTCCAAAACGCGCACCATCACGGCGGACACCTCCGGAAGTCGTTGCGAGAGTGGTTGATTTCTAACATCAGCGCGGCTGACGAAGTCGAATATTTGAGGATTCACACCGCTTCCACACGATCCCCACATCGAGCCACACATAGTCTCTGCCAGACGGAATGGGCTTTCCGAGCGAGGAGGCGACGGTGACCGGTGTGCCATTGGCCGACCATCGCGCCAACCTGGCCGGACTGGTGGTGGATCGGGTCCAGGCATGGGTTCTCGCGCGGCCGACGCATCGGGTACTGGTACGGGTCGACGCGGACGGTGTCACGGGCTGGGGCGAGACGACACCGGCCGGACCGGGCTCGTGCGGCGCGGAAGGCGCGGCCATGATCGCGGCCATCGTCGACCGGTGCCTCGCACCGGTGCTACTCGGCCGGCCGGCCTGGAACCTCGACGGCATCGGTGCCGCGTTCACCGATGCCGTGCCGACCGGTGGCCGCCGTGCCCGTGGCGCGCTGGACCTGGCGTTGCACGATCTGCTCGGCCGGGCGCTGGACGTGCCGGTTGGCGTGTTGTGGGGCGCGCGGCGCACCGAGCACGTCCCGCTGGGCTGGACCGTCACCGGCGCATCGCCCGCCGAGGCGGCGGAATCCGCCCGTGCCGGCCTGGACCAGGGCTACCGCGCCTTCGCCATCGACACCCGATGCGGCCTGGACGCGGCCGGGGTCGGCGCGGTTCGTGCCACGGTGGCCGATGCCCCGCTGTCCGTGCACGCACATGGCGAGTACACAGTGGACGGATCGCTGCGGATGGCGGGAAGCCTGGCCGACCTTGATGTCACCGCGTTCGTGCAACCGCTGGCGGCCGGCGATATCGACGGGCTGCGCCGGCTGCGCGCGGCATCGCACGTGCCCGTCGCCGCGAGCCCACACCGGCCGCGTGACCTGGTGAACCATGTCCTGTCCGACGCCATCGACGTTGCCGCGATCCGGACCTGCGGCGGCCTGACCGACGCCCGGCGCCTGTGCGGGCTTGCCGAGGATCTCGGCACCCGGCTGATGGCCGACGACGGTACCGAAGGCACGCTCGGGCTGGCCGCGTCGCTGCACCTGTTCGCGGCCCACGACATCGGCACGCCGATGCGGCTGGGCGGCTGGGTCGAGTCGCCCTACGCGACCGTGGTCGTCACCAACGGCGTCGCCGACGTGCCGACAGGGCCCGGTCTCGGGGTCGATGTGGACGAACGCGTCGTGCGCGCGCTGGCTGCGGGCTGATCGGTGACCCCGGACATGACACGACTGCGACCGGTGCGAACGGCAAGCGCTTGCCGAAAGCGCCTGCCGGGACTGGGGAGCCGATGACCGACCGGAGTTTCGTCACCCTCCAGGATGTGGCGCGGGCAGCCGACGTGTCCCCCGCGACGGCGTCCCGCGTACTCAACGGCACCCGGCCGGTCCGGGCCGAACTGGCCGAACGGGTACAGACCGCGGCCGGCCGGCTGGCCTACGCACCGAACGCGCACGCCCAGGCCCTCGCCGGCACGTCGTCTCGGAACGTGGGCGTCATCTGCCACGACGTCAGCGACCCGTACTTCGCCGCGATCGCGGGCGGCGTGATGCGCGTTGCCGCGCACAACGGGCTGCTTGTCATGCTGGCCAACACCTTTCGCAACGCCGGCCAGGAGATCGAGTACGTGTCGATGCTGCGCGCGCAGCGTGCCCCCGCGATCCTGCTGATCGGCTCCGGCGTCGAGGACCGGACGCGCAACCGCGCGCTGGCCGCCGAACTGGCCCCGTACCTGCGCGACGGCGGCCGGGTCGCGGTGATCAGCCGGCACCACGGCCTGCGGGTGGACAGCGTGCTGCCGGAGAACCGGGCCGGTGCCGCCGCACTGGCCGGCCGGCTGGTCGCCATGGGGCACCGGCGATTCGCGGTGCTGACCGGACCGCGCGCGCTGACCACCGTCGTGGACCGGCTCGGCGGCTTCCGCGACGGGCTGGCCAAGGCGGGTGTGCCGTTGTCCGGCAAGGACGTCACGGAAGGCGCGTTCACCCGCGACGGCGGCTACCAGGCAATGGCCGAGCTGATCGACAGGGGCTTGCGGGCCACGTGCGTCTTCGCGGTCACCGATGTGATGGCCATCGGCGCGTGCGCGGCCCTGCGCGACCGCGGCATCGCGGTGCCGTCGGACGTCTCGGTCGCCGGCTTCGACGACATCCCGGTGGTCCGGGACCTGACCCCGCCGTTGACCACGGTCGCACTGCCACTGGAACAGCTCGGCGAGCGCGCGATGCAGCTCGCGCTGGAGGACAGGCCGAGCGGGCGAACCCGCGTCGTGCGACTGGCCGGCGAGGTCGTTGTCCGTGCCAGCACCAGGAGAATTCCGACCAGGAAGGAATCGCCATGACCGTGTGTACGACATCGCTGTCGGACCCGGTACCACCGCACGCGTTCGGCGACGGCGAGGTGGCGTCGTGACCGCGACCACGCCGGTCCTCACCGGACTGACGATCGACCGGGTGGAGACCTTCGCCGTGGCGCTGCCCACCCTGCGGTCGTTCGGCGTGTCCGGCGGCTCGATCGCCGTCGCAGGCCAACCGAGTGTCCGCATCCTGGTGAAGGTCAGCGCGGACGGCATCGCGGGCTGGGGCGAGGCGACACCGATTCCGGCCTGGACCTACGAAACAGCCGAGTCGATCGTCAGCACCATCGACAACTACCTGGCGCCTGCCGTGCTCGGCCTGCCGTGCTGGGACCTGCGCGGCGTGAGCATCGCATTCGACCGTGCCATCAACCGCGGTTTCACGATCGGTGCCCCGCTGGCGAAGGCCGCGGTCGACATCGCGTTGCACGACCTGCTCGGGCATGCCATGGGCGTCTCGGTCGGCACGATGTGGGGGCAGCGCAGGCGGGACACCATCACGCTCGGCTGGGTGGTGTCCGGCCAGACGACGGCCGAGGTCGCCGACTGTGTCGCGGAAGGTCTCGAACTGGGTTACCGGGCGTTCAAGGTGAAGGTCGGACTGCACAGCACACCGGAGGACCTCGCGGTGGTGAGCGCGGTCCGCGCGGCAGCCGGCGACGCGCCACTGTGGGTGGACGCCAATCAGGCGTACACAGTGGACACCGCGCTGTGGCTGGCGCGGCGGCTCGCCGAGTTGGACGTGTCGGCGTTCGAACAGCCGTTGCCCGCCAACGATATCGTCGGGCTGCGGCGGCTGCGCGCCATGTCCCCGGTGCCGGTCGCGCTGGACGAGAGCCTGCGACATCCCAGTGACCTCGCGACGTTCATCCGGCTGGAGGCGGTGGACGTGGCCATCGCCAAGGTGCAGCGCAGCGGCGGCCTCACCCTCTCCCGCCGGCTGTGCGCGCTGGCCGAGGAAAGCGGTATCCGCCTGATGGGGTCCGGCCTGACCGACTCCGATCTCGGCCTCGCCGCCTCGCTGCACCTGTTCGCGGCGCACGGCATCGACACGCCGGTGGATCTCAACGGCCGCCAGTTCATCGACTCCGCGTACGCGACCGGGGACACCGTGCGGATCGCCGACGGCGTGGCGCGGGTACCCGACGGTCCGGGACTCGGCGTGACGGTCGACGAGTCGGTCGTGCGCGAACTGGCCGTCGACGTGCTGCGCTGACACGGGCAGGTCCGTACGGGGGGCGGACCTACCCGTGTCGCCCCCACCCGGCCCGCTGGTGGGGTCTTCGTCGCCGACGAAGCCGGCTGGCACGGCCGGTGCTCAGCCGAACACGTCGGTGAAGGACAGTAGGTAGGTGTTCATCTGCTGGGTCAGCGCCTGTGCCGCGGTGGCCGAGATGGCGCTGCTCGGTCCCGGTGCGGCCACCAGCGCGATGAAGTCCCGCATCCGGGGGATGGACTGGTCACCGTGCTGGTCGCGCAGGTGGTCGTCGGCCTGGCGCACCAGGTCGTAGAGGTGGTCGCGGACCGGACCGGCGACGTCACCCGACTCGGCGAAGCCGGCCAGGCTCTGCCGGACGGCGTCGAACGGCGGGACCCTCGTCTGCGCGATGGCGGCCTCGACCTTGCCCTGGAACGTGCTGATCTGGTCGAACGGCGGAATGGTCAGGTCCTTGGGATAGCCGACCTCGCCGGGAACCCAGAGCAGTTCCAGCGGAATGAAGTCGCGGTAGTCGGCCAGCCGCAGATCGGTGAGCACCCGGTTGAGATCCATCGGAATGAGGGTGCCCTCGCCGGCCGGTTCCTTCTTCAGCTGGATACTGGCCGAGTACGGCAGCACTTTCGCGATGTCCGGATACCAGTTGTAGCCGAAGCCGTTGGCGGCCTGGAACGGCCGGAAGTAGCCGGTGTCGTCGATGATCGAGATGTTCGGGTGGTCGACCCAGGTGAGCATCTGAATGGTCTGGTCGGCCGTCGCGGTCATGTCGCCGTGGTTCTGCAACACGATCCGGACGCCCTTGGTGGCCGCGTACTCGGTCACCTGTCGCAGGGCCGGCACGATTCGGTTCTGCGTGATGGCGGCCCAGCCGAACTGGTTGATGTCGGCCGGCACCACGCCGGAGAACACCCGCATCACGGGCGCGCCCATCGCGGCGGCCACGTCGGTCCAGAACTGGACGCGCTGGATGTCCAGCGCGACCCTGGCCGCGTTCGGATCGGCGAAGTCGTTGAACGCGCCGGTGCCGCTGATGGCCAGCCCCAACTGCTGGCACTGCGCCCGGATCTGGCCGGCGTACGCCATGATCTGCGGGGTCGGCACGGTGGGCATGGTGTGGGTGTCGTAGCCGGGCAGGTAATAGCACGTGATGTCCACGGCCTTGAAGCCGACCGACGCGGCCCACGTGATCGCGTCGGGCAGGGTGATCGGCGGCGTGCCCTTCTTGCCCTTGATGGCGGCGTTCAGATTCAGGTTGAAGCTGTACATTTCCAGACTGGGTGTGTAGTCACCGACGTAATAGGCCGGTTTGCGCGGCGGTGCCGGCGTGGCGGTCCGCATCGTGGCCGCGTTCGCGATGCTGCCCAGTTGCGGCGTTGCCACGACAGCGGTCGCGGCGGCCAGCAGGAAATCACGTCTCTTCATGCGTGTCAGCATATGGACGGCATGATGTGGCAGTAATGTGAATCAGATGTGGGCTTCTACATGAACACAGACGCCGGCCCAGCCGGGGTGTCAACAATGTGAAACCGATGTGAATCCTCACATCGACCGTCCGTCGTTTGTTCCGTGTGCCAGCCTCACTCGTGTGGCGCGTGCCTCGCCGGCACGCTCCGTCGTATGAAATTGCCGACCTATTTCAGTGCGGAGGTAGGATGCGGAAACGTTTCCTCATGCTCGCGGTCACCGCGGCCGCTGCCGTCAGCCTTGCCGTTCCGGCGATCGGACAGGCAACCGTCCAGCCGGCCGGGACGCCGAGCCAACCTGCTGTGAGCTATCCGAACGTGGCGCCGGCCACGTTCCAGCATCCCGGTGTACTGGTCAATCTGACGCAGCTGAATTTCGTGAAGACTCAGGTGGCAGCCGGTGCCCAGCCGTGGACCGCCGCGTTCAACGCGGCAAAGGCCAGTAGCTTGGCTTCGCTGACCTATACGGCGCATCCGGTGCCGCAGGTGCAGTGCGGCTCGAATTCCAATCCGGATGTCGGTTGTAAGGCCGAACAGAGCGACGCGTCCGCGGCCTGGACCGACGCACTGCTGTGGTATTTCTCCGGCAATACCGCGTATGCCAACAAGGCGATCCAGATCATGGGCGCCTGGTCGAGCAAGCTCACCGGTGGGCACACGCTGAGCAACGGGCCGATCGAGTCGGGGTGGACCGGTTCGGTGTGGGCCGAGGCGGCCGAACTGATTCGCTACACCAATGCCGGCTGGTCGACCGCCGGGATCACGGCGTTCCAGAACATGCTGGCCACCCAGTACGTGCCGATATTGTTGACCGGCGGCCCGCCGTGCTTCAACGGGAACTGGGAACTCGTGATCGCCGAAGCACTGATGAACATCTCGGTGTTCAACGAGAACCCGACCTGGTTCAACACCGCGGTGGCCTACTGGCGTGACCGGGTACCGGCCTACATGTACCTGTCGACGGACGGGCCAGCGCCGCCGCTGCCGGCCGTGCCCAACAAGTGCACGCAGTTCACGGTCAACCAGTTCTGGGTACAGACCAAGTACGTCACCGGTCTGGCACAGGAAACGTCCCGGGACTTCCACCACACGTTCTGGGGCCTCGGCGCGGCGACGGATCTGGCCGAGACCGCGTTGCAGCAGGGCGTGAACATCTACCCGGAGAACGCGCAGCGCATCGTGGCCGCCTACGAGTGGGCGAACGCGATCAACAACGGTGGCAAGGTGCCCAGTGGCATCAAGGTGGGACCGACCGGCGGCAACACCTTCTCGATGGAGGTCGCCTACAACGAGTTCCACAACCGGCTGGGTATGGCGATGCCGCAGACCGCATTGCAACTGGCGAAGGTACGGCCGACCGGCAACGACACCCACTTCCTGGAATGGGAGACGCTGACCGACGCCGGTGTCGGCTCGCTGGGCCTTCCGCCGTCATCGACACCCGCACACTGACCGGCGCCACGACAACGACGTGCTGCGGTGGCCGCGCCACCGCAGCACGCCATTGATCCCGGCGGCCGGTAACTGGGAGATGACAATGACAATTCGACGATATGTGGTTCTTTGTTGTGCTGTCGCCGCGACCATCGCCGGTTCCCCGCCGTCCGGTGCCGCGACGACCGGCGCGGTCGGCACGCCGTTGTCCTGTCCGACCGGCGTGACCGCGGCGATGACGAAGGTCGACAACTACTGGATCGCCCGCAATCCCGGCCCGAAGGGCGTTGCGTGGACGACCGGCGCCTACTTCACCGGTGACATGGCGGCGTCCAGAACCCTGTCGAATCCGAAATACGCCGGCTACGCGCAGAACTGGGCGCAGGCGTCGAAATTCGCGCTCAAGGGCGGCCCGACCGACACCAACGCGAACTCTCAGGCCGTCGGCCAAACCTACATCGAGCTCTACCAGGCCGACCCGAGCCATCCGGCCACCGATATCGCGCAGATCAACCAGAGTGTCACCGCCATGATCAACTCGACCAAGGTGAACGACTGGTGGTGGATTGACGCGCTGTTCATGGCCATGCCCGACTTCGCCAAGCTCGGCGTGATCGAGAACAACCCGGCCTACTTCGCCAAGATGTACGCCGAATTCCACAACACGAAACAGGGCCTCTGGAACCCGGCCATCGGCCTGTGGTGGCGCGATGCCACGTTCGCCGGCCAGAACGTTTACTGGTCCCGCGGCAACGGTTGGGTCGCGGCCGCGCTGGCCCGCGTCCTGGACGTGCTGCCCGCCACCGATCCGCACCGCGCCGAATACGTCCAGACCCTGCGACAGATGGCCGCCGCGCTGAAGGCCGCGCAACAACCGGACGGCTTCTGGTACGTCAACCTCGGCGACCCG
>DASXXM010000022.1:0-6429 GCA_036503065.1 Pseudonocardiaceae bacterium
GGCGTCAAGGGGGTCGGCGAGGCCGGCACCATCGCGTCCACCCCGGCCGTGGTGAACGCGATCGTCGACGCGGTGCGACACCTCGGCGTGACCGACGTCGAGATGCCGTGCACGCCGATGCGGGTCTGGCGCGCCATCAACGAATCGACCGGAGGTGCCAAGTGATCCCCGGCGCGTTCGACTACGTCGCACCGTCCACAGTGGAGGAAGCGGTGCGTGCGCTCGCGGCGGCCGGTGAGGACGCCAAGGTACTGGGCGGCGGCCAGAGCCTGCTGCCGGTGCTGCGGATGCGCCTCGCCGCGCCGACCGTCGTGGTCGACCTCGGCCGGATCGCCGAACTGCGCGGCATCCGGGAGGACGGCGACGCACTCGTCATCGGCGCCATGACCACGCACTACGACGTGCAGCGTGACCCGCTGGTGCAGACGCACGCGGCCCTGCTCGCGGCCGCCACGGACACGGTGGCCGACCCGCAGATCCGCCATCGGGGCACGTTCGGCGGCGCGCTGGCCCACGCCGACCCGGCAGGTGACCTGCTGGCGCCGGCACTCGCCCTGGACGCCGAGATGGTGATCGCCGGACCGGCCGGCAGGCGCACGGTGGCCGCGGCCGATTTCTTCGTCGACCTGTTCACCACCGCGCTGGCCGCCGACGAGATCCTGGTCGAGGTGCGGGTGCCCGAGCACACCGGCTGGGGCGCCCACTACGAGAAGTTCAACCGGGTGGCCCAGGCGTGGTCCATCGTGGCCGTCGCGGCCGCGGTCCGGGTCGTCGACGGCACGTTCGCGCAGGCCAGGGTCGGCCTGACCAACATGGCTTCGATCCCGATCAGGGCCACCGCGGTCGAACAGGCCCTGATCGGCCAACCGGCCACGGCCGACTCCGTCCGCGCGGCCGCGGCCCACGCCGCCGACGGCACCAGCCCGGCCACGGACGGCAACGCCGACGCCGAATTCCGGCAGCACCTGGCAACCGTCCTGACCTCGCGCGCGGTGCTCGCGGCGGCCAACTGACGGTCGGGTGCGCGGGGCCGAAGTGATAGGTCGACCCCGCCACCCGACTATGTTGGTGGCACGCAACGAGCGAGGAGGCCAACCGTGCGACTGGAGCACCAGTTCTCCGTGCCGGCGCCACCCGATGTCGTCTGGGCGGCGGTCATCGATCCGGAACGTGTCGCACCCTGCATGCCCGGCGCGACGCTGACCGAGGTGGACGGGTCTGAGTTCAGCGGCGGGGTCAAGGTCAAAGTCGGTCCGATTTCGCTGCTGTACAAGGGTTCCGGTCAGTTCCTCGAAACGGACGAGCAGGCAAGAAGGGTGGTCATCAAGGCCGCCGGCAAGGACTCCCGTGGCAACGGCACCGCCGCCGCCACGGTGACGGTCACGTTGACCGAGGAGCCGGGCGGCACCAAGGGCACCGTGGTCACGGACCTGACCGTCACCGGCAAGCCGGCCCAGTTCGGGCGCGGCATGATCGTCGAGGTCGGCGGCAAGATCCTGGACAGCTTCGCCGCCTGCCTGGCCGGCAAGCTCGGCACCGGCACCGGCACCGCGAACGGCGTCGCCGCCACCCCGGAACCCACACCGAAGCCGGCGCCCGCCGCGAAGCCGGCACCCGCGAAGTCGAAGCCGACGCCCGTGGCCGACGAAGCCGATGTGGACGACACCGCCGAGGAACCGCCGCCGCAGGTCAAGCCCAAACCGGCCACCCGACGGCGAACCAGCGCGAAGACCACCACCCGGTCGACGGCGGCCGCCGACACCCCCGCCAACGGCGAGGTGCCCGCCGCCGCGCTGACCGCGGAACTGCCGCAGGCCCAGGAACTGCCCGCGGAGCCGACCCCGGCACCCCGGCTGCAACTGGTCAGCGAACCGGAACCGGCACCCGAACCGGCACCGAAACCCGCACCGGCGCCGGTCGCGTCGGAAACCGAAGCCATCGACCTGCTCGACTACGCGGGCGCTTCGGTCGCGAAACGACTCATTCCGGCTCTGGTCGGCGTGCTCCTGCTGGTCCTGCTGATCCGCAGGCTACGGCGCCGCTAGCGCCAGCACCCGGCCGAGCCGGTCCCGCCAGCGGGCGACGGTCGCCGGGTCGGCCTCGGTCAGCGCGACGGGTTCCGGCGGCGTGCCGGGCACCGGCAGCCAGCCGTCGACCGGCTGAAACGGCTGTGCCACCACGTCCGTGGTGAGCAGTGTCACAGTGCCCAGCCCGCAGGCGAAGTCCAGCTCGGGCAGCGCCCCGGCCAACGCCAGCCCGGCCGCCAGTCCGACGCTGGTCTCCACGGCCGACGACACGACGCACGGCAGTCCACACGCCCGCGCGATGGCCAGGGCCCGGCGCACCCCGCCCAACGGCGCGACCTTGATCACCGCGACGTCGGCCGCCCCGGCCAGCGCGACCCGCATCGGGTCCTCGGCCCGGCGGATCGACTCGTCCGCGGCGATCCGGACGTCCACCCGTCGCCGCACGTCGGCCAGTTCGGCGACGCTCCGGCAGGGCTGCTCGACGTACTCCAGTCCGCCCGCCGCCCGGTCCAACGCGCGGATCGCGGTCACCGCGGTGTCCACGTCCCAGGCGGCGTTGGCGTCCACGCGGATGCGGCCGGCCGGACCCAGCGCGTCCCGTACGGCGGCCACCCGGTCGAGATCGTCGGCCAGCGGGGTGCCCGGGTCGGCGACCTTCACCTTCGCCGTGCCGCAGCCCGCCGCGCGGACGAGTTCGCCTGCCTGCTCCGGCGACACCACCGGCACGGTGCAGTTGATCGGGATACGGTCCCGCACCGGCGCGGGCCAGCCGATCGTGGCCGCCTCGGCGGCCGACGACAGCCACGGCACGCACTCGCGGTCGTCGTAGTCGAGGAACGGGCTGAACTCGCCCCAGCCGGCCGGCCCCTGCACCAGGGCGCCCTCCCGGACGGTGATGCCACGGAACCGGGTGCGCATCGGCACCGCGTAGATCCGCGCGGTCCGCGCCCATGAACGGTCCATGCGGACCATCTTCGCACAGGCGATTTCCTATTCTGAAAGGCGAAATAAATACCCGATCGGTGTGCCGGGGAGCCGACACACCGATCGGGATAAAACTATTTCAGGCCGCCGGCGGCGTCGGCGGTACCGGTGGCGTCGGCACGGTCGGCACCGGCAGGGTCACCGGCAGGCAGGTGTCGGTGTTGACCGCGGTGATCGCGGTCGCCAGGTCGCCCGCGGCCTTGAGCACCGCGACCGGGTCGGGTGTGGCCGCGGTGCCCGCGGAGATCTGGGCCAGGGTCGCCGTCAGCACCTGCACGGTGTCCGCGGCGCACTTGCCCACGTCGTGGCGGGCCGTCGGCGCGGCGGCCGGCGGTGGTGTGGCGGCGGGCGGCGGGGAGGTGGGCAGTGCCGGCAGGCAACCAGAGTCCTGAGCTGCGGTGACGGCCTTGAAGACGTCACCGGCGGCCTGGCTGATCGCGGTCGGGTCAGGCTTGGTCGCGGCGACCGCGGTGCCCAGCGTGGTCACGGCGGTGGTCAGGTCCTTCACCTGCTGCGTGTCCTTGGTGCACGCCGGTGCCGGCGGGGTGTCGTGCCCGGCGGCGAATGCGGCCGTCGGCAGTACGACGGTGCCGGCCAGGGTCATGGCCAGTGGTAGGTAGACGAGCCACCTGCGGGACATGAAATCCTCCTCACGAGTCGAATTCGATCGGAAAGAATTGCGTGCAGATCGTAAGCACGGTGCCCCGGTAGCCCGCTGGCCGGAATGGCTAATTCACTCATTGGAGAATCGGGCAGTACACGTTAAGTGACAGCGGTTGTGCCCGGTCCGGTGGACTTTCTGGTGGCTACCCATCGCCACGGTGGCCAACCCAGGCACGATGATCACTTTCGGGGCTACCCGACCGGTGTACATGGGTGACCCATGGTCGCCGGCCTCGTCGCTGTCTCGTACCTTCGTGGCATGGACAGCGTTCGGGTGGTGGCGGACTGGCCGGTCGAGCGGGTGGCGACGGCCGTTGTCGCTGCCGGCGGTGCGGTGCTGGGTGCGTACGGGCCGCAGGATCGCGAGTTCGGTCTGGCTTCGGTGACCAAGTTGCTCACCGCGTATGCCACCCTGGTCGCGGTCGAGGAGGGCGCGCTCGAGTGGGATCAGCCGGCCGGGCCGCCCGGGTCCACCGTGCGGCATCTGATCTCGCACACGTCCGGGCTCGCCTTTTCCGAGCACAAGGTGGTGGCGCCGCCCGGTGACCGTCGGCTCTACTCCAGTGCCGGCTTCGAGGTCCTCGCGTCCACTGTGGCTGACGCGTCCGGTATTCCGTTTCCGGAGTATCTGGCCGAGGCCGTGTTGCGTCCGTTGGGCATGGCGGCCACGTCGTTGATCGGGTCGGCCGGGTCGGGTTGTGTGTCCACGTGTGCTGATCTGGTGCGTTTCGCTGCCGAATTGCAGGCACCGAAGCTGATCGCGCCGTCCACTTTGGCCTTGGCCACTTCGGTGGCGTTTCCCGGATTGACCGGCGTGTTGCCCGGGCTTGGTCATCAGCGGCCCAATGACTGGGGGCTCGGGTTCGAGTTGCGGGACCACAAGAGCCCGCACTGGACCGGCTTGTCCAATTCACCCGGTACCTTCGGCCACTTCGGGCAGTCCGGTACGTTCTTGTGGGTTGATCCGGTGGCCCGGGTTGCCTGTGTCGTGTTGACCGATCGGATCTTCGGGGAGTGGGCCAAGCGGGCTTGGCCGGCCTATTCGGATGCGGTGCTCGCGGAGTTGGGTCGGTAGGCTCGTCAGTCGATCTCCGGCAGGGCCGGGCCCAACAGGTCGTCGGCGTCCATGATCGTGTAGGCGTAGCCCTGTTCGGCCAGAAAACGTTGGCGGTGTGCCGCATAATCCGTGTCCAGGGTGTCTCTGGACACCACCGAGTAGAAATGTGCTTGGCGGCCGTCGCCCTTGGGGCGCAGCAGGCGTCCCAGTCGTTGGGCTTCTTCCTGGCGTGAACCGAATGTGCCGGAAACCTGGATGGCTACCGACGCCTCCGGCAGGTCGATCGAGAAGTTCGCCACCTTGGACACCACCAGGGTGCGCAGTTCTCCCTTGCGGAAGGCGTCGAACAGCTTCTCGCGCTCCGTGTTCCTCGTCGATCCCTGGATCACCGGCGCGTTCAACGCCTCGCCCAACTCGCCCAGTTGGTCCAGGTAGGCGCCGATCACCAAGGTGGGCTCGCCTTCGTGGCGGTCCAGAATCGACCGCACCACCGGGAGTTTGGTCCGGGCCGTCGAACAGATTCGGTAACGCTCCTCGGGTTCGGCCACGGCGTAGCCGAGCCGTTCCGCCTCGGTCATGGTGACTCGGACCTCGATGCACTCGGCGGGTGCGATCCAGCCCTGTGCCTCGATGTCGCGCCACGGCACGTCGTAACGCTTCGGGCCGATGAGGGAGAACACATCGCCCTCCTGGCCGTCCTCACGGACCAGTGTCGCGGTGAGGCCGAGACGCCTGCGGGACTGGAGGTCCGCTGTCATCCGGAACACGGGGGCCGGCAACAGGTGGACCTCGTCGTAGATGATCAGGCCCCAGTCCCTCGAGTCGAACAGTTCCAGGTGCCGGTATTCTCCCTTGGTCTTTCTGATGATCACCTGGTACGTGGCGATGGTGACCGGCCGGACCTCCTTGCGTTCACCCGAGTACTCGCCGATCTCCTCCTCGGTCAGCGACGTCCTGGCGACCAGCTCGCGCTTCCACTGCCGGCCGGCGACCGTGTTGGTGACCAGGATCAACGTGGTCGCCTCGGCCAGCGCCATCGCGGCCGCGCCGACCAGCGTCTTGCCGGCGCCGCACGGCAGCACGACCACCCCGGAGCCACCGGCCCAGAACGTGTCGGCGGCCCTGCGCTGATAGTCCCGCAGGTGCCAGTCGCTCTCGTCCAGGGCGATCGGGTGGTGTTCGCCGTCGACGTAACCGGCCAGGTCCTCGGCGGGCCAACCCACCTTGAGCAGGACCTGCTTGAGCCTGCCGCGCTCGCTGGGGTGCACGAGGACCGTGTCCTCGTCGATCCGGTCGCCCAGCATCGGGTTGATCTTCTTGTTGCGCATCACCTCTTCGAGCACCGCGCGGTCGGACGTGGCCATGACCAGGCCATGCGCGGGGTTGTTGACCAGCGTCAGCCGACCGAACCTGGCCATGGTGTCGACCACGTCCACCAGCAGCGGCTGTGGCACCGGGTAGCGCGAGTAGCGGACCAGGGTGTCCACCACCTGCTCCGCGTCGTGGCCCGCGGCGCGGGCGTTCCACAGCGCGAGCGGCGTCACCCGGTAGGTGTGTACGTGTTCCGGGGCGCGCTCCAGCTCGGCGAACGGGGCGATCGCGGTGCGGGTCTCGTCCGCGAGCGGGTGGTCCACCTCCAGCAGCAGGGTCTTGTCGGACTGAACGATCAGCGGTCCGTCGGACACGCGGGCTCCCCTC
>DASXXM010000023.1:0-43099 GCA_036503065.1 Pseudonocardiaceae bacterium
CGGGACCTTCAGCACCCGACCGATGATCTTGGGCACCAGCAGGTAGTCCTCGGCGAACCGGTAGGCGATGAAGTAGCCGACGGTGGCGATCGCGACCGGGAGCGACACCGTCAGGGACACCAGGGCCACCACCGCGCCGCCGATCGACGAGCCGACGACCGGCACCAGGTCCAGCACGGCGACCAGGATCGACAGCAGCAGCGGATAGGGCACCTGGAAGATCAACAGCCACACGAAGGTGAGTATGCCGGAGATCAGCGAGGTCGCCAGGTTGCCCAACACGTAGCCGCCGACCTTCGCGAAGATCTCGTCACCGATCAGGATCGCCCTCGGCCGGCGTGAGTGCGGGACAAGCCGGTAGATACCGCGCCGGATGCGGGGCAGGTCGGCCAGGAAGTAGATGGTCAGCACGACGACGATGAACGTGTTGCTCAGCGCGCTGAGCACGGCGGCGCTCGCGCCGAGCACCCCGTTGACCACGCCGGAGTTCTGCCCGTTGAGCAGTTGTTGCAGGCGCTGCTCGACGTGGAAACGGTCGTTGAGCCTGCCGAGCAGGGAGCTGTGGTCCTGCAGGGTGTGCAGGTACTGCGGCACGTTGTGGGCCAGCGTGGTGGCCTGTGCGACCACGACCGGGATCGCCGCGGCCAGGAACCCGCCGACGATGGCGATCATCACCAGCATCACGGTCGTCACCGCGACCCACCGGGGAAACCGGCGGCGCACCAGCCAGGACACCGCCGGTTCCAGCCCGATCGCGATGAACAGCGCGAGGCCGATGAGGACCAGCACGTCACGCGCGGTCACCACGAGTTGGAACGTCAGGTAGGTGACGGCGACACCGGCCGCGCCGTACATCCCGACGAAGAACGGGGAACGGCGGTTGACCGGCTTGCCGGGCAGGCCCATGGGCCGCTCGTCGGTGCTGATCCGCGCGGCCACCGCCTCGGCCTCGGCGACCGGCGCGACTCCGGGATCGTTGGCCATTCCGGCGTCCGGTGGTTCGTCCATGGTGCGACCGTCCTCTCCGACCGCGAGACTAGAGGCATGGCGAACCTGGACGAGTACCGGCAACGCCGGGATGCCGCGCGCACCCCGGAGCCGGTGCCGGCGCAGGGACCGCTGCCGCACGGTGACGACGACGTCTTCGTCGTCCAGGAGCACCACGCCAGGGCGCTGCACTACGACGTCCGGCTGGAACGCGGCGGCGTGCTGGTCTCCTGGGCGGTGCCCAAGGGCCTGCTCATGCCACCGGGCGCCGTGCGGCTCGCGGTGCACACGGAGGACCACCCGATGGAGTACGCGACGTTCGAGGGGGACATTCCGCGCGGCGAGTACGGCGGCGGCAAGGTCACCATCTGGGACCGGGGCCGCTACGACACGCTGAAGTGGACGGACGACGAGGTACAGGTCGAGTTCCACGGGCAGCGCGTGCGGGGCCGGTTCGTGTTCTTCCGCACCGGCGAGGGCCGCAACTGGATGGTGCGCCGGACCGGTGTCCGTGCCGCGCCGGTGGAATCGGTGCCGGTGGAGGTGGACGGGCGGCTGCTGCGGCTGACCGGGTTGGACAGGGTGCTCTATCCGTCGACCGGATTCAGCAAGGCCGAGGTGATCGACTACTACCGGCGGGTCGCTCCGGTTCTGCTGCCGCACCTGGCCGGTCGGCCGGTTGCGCTGCGCCGGTATCCCGATGGCGTGGCCGGCGAGTCGTTCTCCGTCGGCCGACGCGCCCCGGACTGGGTGCGGTTGTCAGCCACCGGTCTGGTCGTCATCGATGATCTGCCCACCCTGGTGTGGGCGATCAACCTTGCGGTGCTGGAACTGCATGTGCCGCCGCTACCGGGTCTGGTGGTGTTCGACCTCGATCCGGGGGCGCCTGCCACGATCGTCGAGTGCTGCCGGGTTGCCGAGCTGATTCGGCAGGTGCTGCGTGAGGATGGTCTTGTCGGGTATCCGAAGACCAGCGGTGGTAAGGGTTTGCAGGTGTACGTCCCGGCGGCGGAGCGGACCGTTCGGTATGTCAAGGCGGTCGCGCAGCGGCTGGCTCGTGCGCATCCGGACCTGGTGGTATCGGTGCTGGCGCAAGCTCGGCGTACCGGCAAGGTGTTCGTTGACTGGAGCCGGAACAATCCCGCCAGGACCACGGTCGCCGCCTACTCGTTGCGGGCTCGTGAGACTCCGACGGTGTCCACTCCGGTGACGTGGCAGGAGGTTGTCGACTGTCGGCAGCCGACGGATCTGGTGTTCACGGCGGCTGAGGTGCTCGCTCGGATCGAGGATCGGGGCGACTTGTTCGTCCGTGCGGGCACATGACCACGCGGACCGTGGACGCGGTGGTCATCGGCGCAGGCCCGAACGGCCTCGTGGCCGCGAACCTACTGACCGACGCCGGCTGGGAAGTCCTGGTACTGGAAGCCGCCGACCACCCGGGCGGTGCCGTCCGAACGGCCGAGCTGATCGAGCCGGGCTTCCACAACGATCTGTTCAGCGCGTTCTACCCACTGGCCGCGGCATCACCGATCCTCCAACGGCTACAGCTGGAAGACCACGGCCTGCACTGGGTCCACGCACCCGCCGTACTGGCCCACGTCCTGCCCGACGACCGCTGCGCGGTGCTCTCCAGGGAGATCAACCAGACCGCGGCATCACTCGCGGAGTTCGCCACGAGCGACGGCGACGCATGGCACGACGAGTTCGCCAACTGGTCCCACATCCGCAACGAACTCATCCAAACGCTGTTCACCCCGTTCCCGCCGATCCGCTCAGGCACCTCTCTGGCCAGAAAGCTCGGCGTGGCAGAAGGACTGCGGCTGGCCAGAACCCTGACCATGCCGGCAAAGGACTACAGCGCGGAACGATTCGCGGGCGACGGCGCCCGGCTCCTGCTCAACGGCAGCGCCCTGCACTCCGACCTGGCCCCCGGACAGGCCGGCAGCGCCATCTTCGGCCGGCTGCTCTGCATGCTCGGCCAGGAGATCGGCTTCCCGGTACCGAAAGGCGGCGCGGGCGAACTGTCCGGAGCCCTGACACGCAGGCTGATCGCGCACGGCGGCCAACTGGAGTGCGGCCGTGAGGTCACGAAGATCCTCGTCGCGGGCGGACAGGCGGTCGGCGTCGAGGCGGGCGAGCGAGTTCGGGCACGACGCGCGGTCCTGGCGACCGTGCCGGCACCCACCCTGTACCGGGAACTTGTGGCGGCGGAACACCTGCCGGCGCGATTGCTCGAGGACCTACGGGGTTTCCACTGGGACGACGGCACGTTCAAGGTCGACTGGACGCTGTCAGCGCCGATCCCGTGGCGCAATCCGGCCGCGGCCCCGGCCGGCACGGTGCACCTGGACCTGGACCTGGCCGGCATGACCGAGTTCGGCTCGACGCTGGCCGCGGGCCACCTGTCCGAGCGGCCGTTCCTACTGCTGGGCCAGATGACCACGGCGGACCCCACGCGCTCACCGACCGGCACCGAGTCGGCGTGGGCCTACACGCACGTCCCACGCGACCACCACTGGAATCACGACGAGACGCGCCGCTACGCCGACCGCATCCAGGACGTCATCGAGCGCCACGCACCCGGTTTCACGTCCACCATCAGGGGCCGGTACGTGGCGAACCCCGATGATCTGTATCGACGCGACCACAATCTGGTCGGCGGCGCGCTGAACGCGGGCACGTCAGCGATCCACCAGCAGCTGTTCTTCCGCCCGCTACCGGGGCTTGGCCGCGCCGACACCCCGATCGACCGGCTCTACCTGGCGGGAGCGTCGGCGCATCCGGGTGGCGCCGTGCACGGTGGTCCCGGTGCCAACGCGGCGCGCGCCGCCCTGGCCCGCAATGGCATGGGGGGCGCGGTATACGGACGAACGATGCGGTTCCTGCACGACGTGATCCACGGTTGACCGAAGATCAAGCGTAGGCTCTGCATGTCGCTGGTACACCATATCTGAGGGGACGACCGGGATGCGGTTCGCGATCAAGACCAGGCCGGAACACACCACGTGGGCGCGGATCCGCGACGTGTGGATCGCCGCCGACGACTACGACGTGTTCGAGTCGGTGTGGAACTGGGACCACTTCTATCCGCTGACCGGTGATCCGGCCGGGTCGAATCTCGAGGCGTGGTCGATGCTGGCCGCCCTTGGCGAGGCCACGAACCGGATTCGGATCGGCTGCCAGGTGAGCGGGATGATCTACCGGCATCCGGCGGTGCTGGCGAACATGGTGGCCACCGTGGACGTCATCGCCGGCGGCCGGCTGGAACTGGGCCTCGGCGCCGGGTGGAACCAGCAGGAGTGCGACGCGTTGGGCATCGACCTGCCGCCGTTGCGCGAGCGGTTCGACCGGTTCGACGAGGGTGTGCAGGCCGTCATCGCGCTGCTGACCCAGCCGGTCACCACGTTCGACGGCAAGTACGTGCGGCTGACCGAGGCGTTCTGCGAGCCGAAGCCGGTACAACGGCCGCATCCGCCGATCACCATCGGCGGCAAGGGCCCCCGCCGCACGCTGGGCGCGGTGGCCCGGTGGGCGCAGCAGTGGAACGCGATCGTCGCGAACGCGGCGGAATGGTCGAGTCTCAAGGAGATCCTGGTCGAACGCTGCGGCGAGGTCGGCCGGGACCCGGCGGAGATCACCTGCTCGGTGAACGTGCGGATCGACCCGGACGCGGAGTTGGCCGTGGTGCTCGACCAGATCGCGCCGTACGCGGAGGCTGGGGTGGACCTGATCGTGCTGAACCTGCCGCTGGACGCCGAACCGGCCGTCCTCGGCCCGCTCGCCGAGTTGGTCGCGCCCCTGACCTGAACTGCGCTGACCTGAGCGTTCCCCGGTTCGGGACCGATAACATGAGGTGGTTCACCACCTGAGGAGTCGAAGCGAACCATGGCAGCGTCCCCGGAGCGGCCGACCCTGCGGCGGGACGCGGAACTGAACCGCAGGCGGATCATCGCGGCCGCCCGCGAGGTGTTCCGCGAGCGCGGCCTCGCCGCCACGCTCGACGATGTCGCCCGGCACGCAGGCGTTGGCGTCGGCACCGTCTACCGGCGCTTCGCGAACAAGGAAGAGTTGGTGGACGCGCTGTTCGCGGACATGGTCGACGCAGCGGACGCGATCACCATCGAGGCGGCCGCCGATCCGGACCCGTGGCACGGACTGGCCACCAGCCTGGAGAAGCTCTGCGAACTGCAGGCGTTCGACCGCGGCCTGCGCGAGGTGATGCTCGGCACCGGCCGCGGCCCGCAGCGCGAGCGGCAGATGCAGCGGCGGGTCAGGTCGGCCGCCGACCGGCTCGTGGCCCGCGCCAAGGAGCAGGGCACCCTCCGGCCGGACATGCAGCCGTGGGACCTGCCGATGATCCAGCTCATGGTGGCCGCCGTCACCGACCACACCGGGCACCCCGACCTGTGGCGCCGCTACCTGCGGCTGCTGCTGGACGGCCTGCGTGCCCAGCCCGGCATCGATCCGCTGCCGGACATCCGGCCGAGCGGGCCCGGACTGATCAAGCCGATCGGCGCCAACACGATGCGTGAACTCCGTGAGCTGCCTACGGAGTAACGCGACGCTGTGAGGCCGGCCTCAAGTGGAGATGTCATCTCCACTTGGTGTTACGGTGAGCACTAACCGGAGTAGACATCTCCGGTTAGTGCTCACCGTAGCGAGAGGACAGCCATGGCCAAGGACAACAGGACTGTCAGGCAACTCAGGAAGGTGATTGCCGTCTGCGTGGCCGGCGGATTCGCCCTGGCCGCCTGCTCGTCGACCACCGCAAGCAGTTCGCCTGCCGCGCCCAAGCTCGCGGCCTGTCCACAGGAGTCCGCCGTACCGGGCGCCCCGGCCGCTGGCGCTGCCACACCGACCATCCCGGTCGCCAAGACGGTCGCGCCGACCGACACGAGCACCAGCGTCGTGATCAACCCGACCGGGTCGCAGATCCGGTGCGGCCGGACAGCGCTGACCACCACCACGAACGTCGTGTACGCAACGCCGACGACCAACGGCAAACAGACGCAACTGAAGCTGGACATCCAGGTGCCCAGGACAGCGGGTAGGAAGCCGCTGGTCGTCTACCTCACCGGCGGCGGGTTCATGATCGCCGGCCAGGCCGCCAACCTCGGACAGCGCACCTATGTTGCCGAGCAGGGCTACGTGGTGGCCAGCATTCAGTACCGCACGATTCCCAACGGCGCCAACTACTCCGACGCCGTCGCGGACGTGAAGTCGGCCATCCGTTACCTGCGTGCGCACGCGGGCCAGTACGGCATCGACGGCAGCCACGTCGCCGTGTGGGGCCAGTCCGCGGGCGGCTACCTGGCCGCGATGACCGGGGTCACCAACGGGCTCAAGCAGTTCGACGTCGGCGCCAACCTGGACCGGAGCAGCGATGTGCAGGCCGTTGTCGACGAGTTCGGCCCGTCCAACCTGTCGAAGGTCGGCGACGACTACGACACCGCCGCGAAGCAGGCGAACCTGGCGCCGGGCAACAACCTCGCGCTGTGGGTGTACGGGCCGGGCACCACGAAGTCGGTCGCGCAGTACACCCCGCAGGTCGCCGCCGCCGACCCGACCACGTACGTCGGCGCGACCACCCCGCCCTTCGTGCTGCTACAGGGCAGCAACGACGAACTGGTCTCGCCGAGCCAGACGCTCCTGATGCACAACGCGCTGACGGCGAAGGGCGTGCCGAACACCCGCTACGTCGTCGCGGGCGCCAACCACGGCGACCTTGTCTTCGCGGGCAACACATCCATCGCGGCATGGTCGACGCAGGTGGTCATGGGCAGGATCACCGGCTTCCTCGGCCGGCGGCTGGCCGCCTGACGCGAAAGGTGCCCCCGGCGTCCGGGGGCACCTCTCGGGTGCGGGCCAGTCGGGTCGTCACGTCGGAACGTGACCAATCCGGGGTCAGCCGTGGTGGATCGTCAGTGCGTAGAACTGCACCTTCGCGCCAACCGTACTGCTGCTTCCCGACGACTGGTCGTAGTCACCGGCCTTGAAGTACATGGTGAAACCGTTGAACGACGACGACATCGTGAAGGTGTGGTTGGTGCCGTTGAGGTTGATGCCGATCGTGTTGTTGTTGGTCAGGCTGATCACGTAGTTGAACTTCGTGCCCAGCGGCACGTTCCCGACCACGTGGTGCACCTCGTTGCCGCCGGCAGGCGTCTGTTCGATCGCCAGGTCGACGTTGCCGTTCTTGTAGTAGAACAGTTCGAGCAGCGGCTTCGTCGAGCCGCTGTTCTGGCCGAGGTGGATCTGTCCGACGGCGACGTGGTCCGGGATCAGCGTCGCCTTGACCGTCGCGGACAGGGTGTGCGTGCCCGGCGGCAACCAGGCGGCCGCGGAGCCGTTCGAGTTCATCTCACGCAGTTCGGACCGGGCGAAGTTCGAGTTCGGTGTCGTGACGCCGTTCTCGGGGTCCCAGAAGCTCATCGAGCCGTCGGTCGTGTTGGTGAAGAAGTACTTGTCCTGGAACCCCTTGGACCCTTCGAGCTGCGGCGCCGTGATCGTGGTCGGCGAGCCGGGGGAGCCGACCGGCAACTGCAACTCCCACACGGAGAGGTTGAAGTTGCCGCCGGGCGCGACGGTGGTGCTCAGGTGCGGTGACACCGCTGCCGATGCCGTGCCCGCGGTGCTCATGCCGATGGTCACCGCGGCGGCGAGCGCGAGCGCTCCCGCGGCGACGCCGACGTTACGGCCTCGGATCTGGTGCGTCATTGCACATCCTCCTGGTCAGGTCGTGATAACCGGTATCCGCGCGACGGGCAGGTGGGGCAGGGTCCCTGTCCTTGTTCATATATATGAATATTAAACCCGTTTATGGCAATAGTCATATATACGGCATGTGCCGGACGCTAATCGTGGGTAGTCGCGGCTGTCAACCGGTAGGCGGTGCGATGGGTTGCACCAGTTATTAACACTCCATAACCGCTGGTCAGCGCGGCCCGGCCACGAACGGTCGGTCGGTCGCGGCGGCCATCGCGACCGCCTCCATCCCGTGCGCCAGCGACTCCGCATCGGCCAGGGACACCGACCGGGTGTCCGGGAACACGCTCACCAGGATCGAGTCGCCGGGCAGGTCGTCGATCTCCACGAACAGCGGCTCGCCCGGCGGGTCCTCCTGGCCGCGCACCCATCGAAATGTGCCGGCGTCGTCCGGGATCTGGTGCGGCGACTCGGCTTCCCGCTGCCCGCGCAGCCCGTGGCGGTCGTTGAGGAAGCATGCGGTGTCGATCGTGACGCCACGCTCCTGCGCAATCCGGGCCCGCAGCGCGACCAGGTCCTCGTGATCGAAGTAGGCGTACTTGTACGCGTTCAGCACCGCGCTGTGCACCCGCCGCAGCGCCTCATCGAACGGCACGCCGGCCACGTCCAGCACGCACACCCCGGCCTGGGCAACGGTGCACACCACACCGGCCAGGCCGGGCCGGAACCGGTTGCCCACGATCGGTCGGACCACGACCGGGTTGATACCGGTGACGTGCCCCAACGCCACCGCGAAGACCGTGAGGAACACCGTGGACGTCCCGAGTCCGCTGGCCGCCGCGATGGCCCGCGCGGCCGGCAGCAGCGTGGCCGAGACGAACTCCCCGTGCCAGTACCGGAGACGGTGCTCGCGCTGCTGGTGGAATCGGCGCGGTTCGATCGTGCGGAGCACGCCCGCCCAGTACCGCATCGCGGCGTCGGTCTGCCGCCGTCCGGCCGGCGAGCGCTGCCAGAGCGCCTGGGCCAGCGGCGTCATCCCGGTGACCGGCGTGGTGCGCCCGGCCGCCAGATCGTCCATCAGGACGAAGATGCCGGCCACGTCGGCGGCGACGTGGCTGATCATCGTCGCCGTGTGGGTCGGTTGCCCGCCACGGCGGATCAGGCCCATCCGCAGCGGCCACTCGGCGGTGAAGTCGAGTTCGGTTCGCCGGTACCGGTCGCACACGGCCGCGGCGACCTCGTCCGGATCGGTGTCGCCCGCGTCGATGATCTCCAGCGGGATCTCGCCCGACCCGTGCACCACCTGAACGGGCCTGCCCTCGTCGTCCAGGCGCACCAGGGTTCGCATCGACTGGAAGCGACTCATGATGTAGCGCAGTTGGTCCGCGACGTCCTCGACAGTGGTCCCGGCCGGCAACGGGAAGGGGCCGCCCAGCGGCAGCCAGTTGCGCTCCCGCACCACCCGTGCCCAGTTTTCCTTCTGACCCCAGGACAACTCGCCCTCGCCGATGCCGTCGCCGACGAAGTCGACCATGATCCGTTCCGGTGCCCCGGTCATCGAGCGGCCTCCGACATGTCGGTGTCAAGCGCGATGATGCCGCAGAACCCGCCGCCCTGGCTGGACGGCGGGCTCTGCGGCATCATCTTCGGCGATCGGGGTTACGGGTAGGAGACCACGTTGCTCACGCCGGTGCCGGCGGCGGCGGGTGCGCCGGTGCCGTTGATCACCGACTGGAACCCGCCGGAACCGTTGAGGAACACCGTGAGCAGGTCGTGGAACTGCACCCCGGGCCGTTTCGGCGCCTGGAAGGCCATCGAGCTCTGGATGGCAACGCCCTGGTTGAAGAACGAGTAGCTGCCCATGGCGTAGCCCTGGAACGTCTTGACGCCGTTGGTGACCAGGAACGCAGGGAAGCCGTTCTGCCTCTTGTTCGCCATCCACACCGCCTGGCTGGGCACCTCGTAGGGATTCTCGTTCTGGTAGAACAGGACGAAGCCGTGCTCGCCGTTCCAGATCGTCTCGGTCTTCTGGTAGTGCTCGACGAACAGGCCGTAGGCGCTCACGTTGTCGGCGACCACCTCCACGCCGGTGGCGCCCTGGTCCGATGTCCAGACGGCGGCGCCCGCGCCGTGGTCGGCCCGCCAGGCCCACACGTCGTCCATGATCGAGTTGTCGCTGAAGTCCTGGAAACTCGTCACCGCGGAACCCGCCGTGGCGCCGCCGACGCGGAAGAACACGTCGTCCACGGTCACCGGGTCGGCTGCCCGGCCGCCGCTGCCGAACTTCTCGCCGACGCGCAGCAGCACCGGCGAGGTGACCGGTCCCGCGTCGAAGATCAGGCCGGACAGGTTGACGCCCTTGACATCGGCCACGTCCATCGTGATGTTGCCGTGCTGCGGGACCAGGGTTGGGAAGCCAAGTCCGATGATCTTGGTGTCCGGCCGGGTCACGTGGATGGTCTGCGGGATGCTGTAGACGCCGGGGGTGAACAGCAGGTTGTCACCGGCGCGCAGCGCGTCGTTGATCTGGTGCACCGTGCTGGACGCGTTGACGACGTAGAACGAGTCGAACGGCAGCGACTTGCCGGGCGTGTTGCCGTTGACCCAGGTCGGCCCGTTGGACGCCTTCTGCGGCGACGGCACGAACACCCGATAGTTGCCGGCGGCGTCCGTGTACAGGTAGGGCGCTTCCTGGGTCACCGGGCAGGTGGCCAGGTTCGTGTAGGGCGGCGGGCCGCCCGCGTGCGATGAGTTGACGGCGAAGCTCTGCGGCGGGGCGCCCGGGCTGCCGCAGAACACCTGGTTCCACACGCCGTTGGTCCAGCCGTCGAGATTGCTGTTGCGGGTCATCCACTGCTGCTGGGAACCGTTGATGACGGTGCCGCCCTTGAACTGCGAGTCCGCGATGAACCCGCCGCTGGCGAAGTCGGGACCGCCGTTGCAGTAGTCCATCAGCGTCATGGTGCCGTTCATGTTCACCCGGCGCATCGGCGCGGCCTGCGAGACGGCCCACATGTCCACGCCGCTGAAGCAGCCGGTGAGGCCGGCGACGTTGATCGTCAGGTTGGACACCGACCGCCAGAAGTTGACCAGGGCGATGCAGTTGGTGCCGAAGCACTGGTTGTAGACGTCGATGGTGCCGTTGATGACGACCTGGTTGGGGTTCTGGCCGAGGCCCGCGATGCTGGTGTAGTAGCCGACCGTGATCTTCAGCGGGTTGGCCGCCGAGCCGTAGGTGCCCGGCGCGAAGAGGATCGCGTAGCGCTGCGTGCCGAACTGGTTGGGTACCTGCTGGGTGGCGATGTTGTCCAGCGTGGTCTGGATGTCGGCCTGCGGCATGCTCGGGGTGAACACGAGCACGTTCGGGCCGAGGCTGCCACCGGTCGGTGGCCGGTGTCCGCTGTTGGCCGGCACGGCGCTCACGCCCTGCGCGGCCGCCGTCGTGGGCACGAACATGAGGCCGATCGCCGCGATCGCGGCTAGGAGCGCGATGCCGATGTGGCGTAACGAAGTGGTCCGCACTCTGGACGGTGTCTCGCCGCGCGGGCGAGTCAGCCGTGGTGGTCTGGTCATGTTCTCGTCCTTTATCCGATGTGCACGAGTCCCCGACCGTCCGGTTCGCCGCTGTAGAGAGCGCTCTCGGACGCTGCGAAGTCAACTCGGGTGTTACAGCAGTGTCAAGAGAACGCGCAGGCAGTGACATTGGCAGTGACATTGGCGCGCTCCGCGCCGCGGGGGTCCGGCCGCTGTTTCGCGCCGTCTTCGCCCCTCCGCTGGGCTTCGCCGCCGCTCCGGGGGCGAAGACGGCGCGGCGGACCGGACCGGACGCCTCGCTTCGCTCGGTCCAACGGTGGTTCCGTTGCCGAACCTACCTCCACTCGGCCGAGAGCGCTCTCAGAGTCGGTCCGGCTGCCGCGTGTCGGTCCTGTACGGCACGATCGGGCCGCATGAACCGGTAGTCCATCCTTGATCGACCACACGACCATAGGAGGCGACGTGACAGAAGCTGGCATCCTGATCGAGTTCGGGGGTTTGCCCGGCAGTGGCAAGTCGACGCTGGCGCGGCATCTGGCCCAGTGGACCCGCGCGGTCCTGCTCCGGATCGACGAGATCGAGGCCGCCATGCGGCGCAACGGCCTGAGCCCGGACCAGACCGGCATCACCGCGTACAGCGTCGCCCACGACGTGGCCGGCAGTCACCTGCGCCGCGGACTGATCGTGATCGCCGACGCGGTCAATCCGGTCGAGGAGGCCCGGGCGGGCTGGCAAGGGTTGGCGGTGGCCTGCGGCGCCCGGCATGTGGTGATCGAAACCCGGTGTCCGGACCCGGACGAGCACCGCAACCGGGTGCGGTCGCGCCCCAACGATCTGCCCGGCTGGACCTACCCGAACTGGGACCAGGTGCGCCAACGCGAGACGGAGTACCAGCCGCGCACCGACGACCGGCTGGTCGTCGACACGACCCGTCCCGTCGAGGTCTGCCACCGCGACGTCGCCGGCTATCTGGCTTCCGTTTGTGATCCGGCCGAGTTGCCCCCGTACCCCGGACACCATTCCGCACTATCGGAACGATCACCGTAGTACGCAAGAATTTGCGTCGACCGCATATCTTCGGGCGAAAGGACGACCAATCATTGCGATGATTGAACTCAGTTGTCCGGCGTCGAACGCTGCTCTGTACGGGTGAATGGCTTACGAGAGTGTGATTGCGCCAGTGACCCACGCCATAGGGTGTACGTTGAGTTCTTCGGCTCAACTGGAGGAAGCAGGAGCGTGGCCGTGTCGCGTGATGGCCGGCGCTGGATGGGCGTTGGTCACTCTGAGTACCGGGACTCGGGTGCTGCGGCAACGGCGGCCGCAGGAGCCGCGTTGGTCGGTGACGACCCCAAGTTGCTGATCGTTTTCGCCTCCATCGAACACGATGCGTCAGCACTGCTGGCGGCTCTGGGGACGGTCGCAGCAGGCGTGCCAGTCATCGGATGTTCCACTCACGGCGAGATCGGGCCGGGCGGGGCGCAGGACGGCACGGTCGTCGTCACTGCCATCGGCGGTCCCGGCTTCTCGGTGGCTACTTCGCTGGCCACCGAGGTCTCCGGTCGCCAACGCGCGGCAGGCGCCGAGGTGGCCGCATGCATGCCGGAGACCTCCGACCACCCGTACGGCGTCATGATGCTGCTCACCGACGGCCTCGTGCGTGACCAGGAGTCGATCCTGCGTGGCTGCTACCGGGAACTGGGCGCGGGTGTCCCGCTGTTCGGCGGCGCCGCGGGGGACGCGTGGCGGATGTCCGGGGTCTACGTGCTCGGCGGTGGCCGGGTGGTCAGCGACGCGGTGGCCGCCGCCGCGATCACGTCGGACGCGCCGCTCTCGGTGTCGGTGTGCCACGGGTTCCGTGAGGTCGGCGAGCCCATGATCGTCACCAACAGCGGCGACGGCCGTGTGTATACATTGGATGACCGGCCCGCGTTGGACGTGTACCTTGATCGCCTTGAGGCGCCACGGCGGGCGTACACCGACGCGGCGGCGTTCACGGAGTTCGCGTTGCCCCGTCCTCTTGGCGTGCGGCGGCGGCGCGGGCTCGAGGCACGCAACGTCAGCACGGAGGTCGACATCGAAGGCCGGTCCATCGGCGGTAGCGGCATGATCGACCACGGCAGCCTGGTCTGGGCCATGACCGGTGACGAGCAGTCCATCGCCAGCGCCACCGACACGGCGTGCGCACAGGCGCTGGCCGGCCTCGACGACGACCTGCCGATCGGCATGCTCACGCTGAGCTGCGCCGGGCTGCGCGCGGTGCTCGGCGAGGACGGCACCCGGCGGGAGGCCGACCGGCTGGCGAAATGGGCCGAAGGCATACCGTTCGCCGGATTCCACACCTACGGGGAAATCGCCCGCATTCGCGGCATCGACGGCTTCCACAACCAGACTCTCGCCGTCATGGCGCTCGGCTGACATGACCGAGGTGCCGGGCCCACCACATCTGCAGCTGCTCGAACTGCTGGCCGTCATGTCGTCGTACTCCGACGAGGACTCGGCCATGGGTGGCGCGGTGGAACAGGCGGCCCAGGCGCTGGCGGCCGAGGTCGCCGCGATCGTCGTGGACAACCGGGTGACGGCCTGCATCGGGTTCCCGGCCAATGCCGTTGTCGACGCGGACCTGCTGGCGGTGGCGCGGAGCGAGCGGGACAGCATGGACGTGCCCGGCATGGGCCGCTGCCCCGCGGTGTCCGTCGAGTGGGTCGGTGCCCGGCGCGGCCAGTTGGTCGTCGCCCGCGCGGGCGAGGGCTTCTCGGTGGAGGAGCGCAGCATCCTGCGTGGCATGGCCCGGCTGCTGGGGCTCACGTTGACCATGCTCCGGACGCTGCAGGCCGAGCACACGATGCGCGAACGCAGCGAGCGCGAGGCCGCGGAGAAGGCCCGGCTGCTGGACTCGCTGCGGCAGCGCCAACGCCTGTTGGAGCACCTGTTCGACATCCAGCGCGCGATCTCCCGTCGCAGGCCGCTGGCGCAGATCCTGGACATGATCACGTCGGCCGCCCAGGACCTGCTCGGTGACGAGGTCGTCGGGCTGTGGCTGTGCGACGGGCGGGACACCACGCGGGCCAAGCTGGTGTCCGGCGTCGGCCTGCACGACGACATCGCCCAGCAGGTGCCCGTCGTGCCGCTGGCCGACGCGGGCGCGACCGGCGTGGCGATGCTCACCGACGACGTCGTGGTGCGGTCGGGCTACGAGGACACGTCACAGGTGATCGCCGACCTCACCGGCGGCAAGCTGTGCGAGTCCATGGCCGCGCCCGTGCACGACAGCGGCACCGTCACCGGCAGCCTGCTGGTCGGCTCGTACCAGCCCGACCGCACCTACGGCCCGTCGGACGCGCAGACGCTGCGTGCGTTCGCCGAGCACGTGAGCCTGGCCCTGACCGACGCGAACACCGTCGACCGCATGTACCAGGCGTTCCGCGATTCGCTGACCGGCCTGGCCAGCCGCGGCCTGTTCCTGGACCTGCTCCGGGACCGCCTGCGCGCGGCGGAGCACGTGGCGCTGCTGTTCGTCGACCTGGACCGCTTCAAGGTCGTCAACGACACGCTGGGCCACGCGGCGGGCGACTCGCTGCTGGTGGTCATGGCGAACCGCCTCAAGTCGCAGATCCGCGAATCCGACATCGCGGCCCGCTTCGGCGGCGACGAGTTCGCCGTCATGCTGCCCGGCGTGTCCAGCGCCAACGAGGCGTCCAGCGTCGCCAAGCGAATCCTGCGCGTACTGGGCGAACCGGTGGTCATCTCGGGCCGGGAGTTCCTGGTCGGCGCGAGCATCGGCATCTCGCTCAACGCCACCGACGTCGCGGACCCCGCGGATCTCATCCGGCGCGCCGACATCGCCATGTACCAGGTGAAACGGAACGGCAGAAGCGGTTACCGCCTGTTCAGCGAGGACATGCAACCCGCGTTGGCGGAAAGCACCGCCGCGGTGCATGTCATTACCGACCACGAGGCCCGTTCCTACCAGTGACACAACGGTGCCGCGCCCCCCGGAGGGGACGCGGCACCGTCGATGCCGACTAACTCAGCTCTTGCTCTTGGCTGCCGGCGCGATGCTGGTCAGCCAGCCCGCGTTCGGCGTGCCGATACCTGTCACGTCGTCCCAACCCGGTGCCAGCGCCAGGCTGGAGTCCTGGTTGAAGGTCCGGACGCTGTAGACAAGGCCGGCCGACGTGTCCAGGCCGTTGGCGAAGTCGATCCGGACCGCGCCCGGCGTCGGCGGGGTGCCCACCACGTCGGTGAACGTGCCGGCCTTCGCCTGGCTGTAGATCGTCGGGTTGAGCAGGCCGACAGAGCCGCCCGCGTTCTGCAGGGTCAACGCGGTCATGCCGGCGAACAGCGGCGACGCGAGGCTGGTGCCGCCGATCCGGAACTCACCGTAGGCAGGGCCGGACGGGAAGCTCTGGGTGAGCCCGATCAGCATGCCCGTCGTCGGGTCGGCGTCCATCGCCACGTCCGGCACGGCACGGCCGACGGAACTGGGCGGCACCACGCCGTTCTGGTACGCGGGCCGGTTGAACAGCGCGGAGAAGCCACCGCCCGCGCCGTACAGGAAGCCGGTCGGCGCCCAGGTGTTGCTCGACGTCAGACCGAACCGGTTGACGCCCCAGCCGGTCTGCCACGCGATCGAGCCGTCGGCGCCGATCGCGGTGGACGTGCCGCCGACCGCGGTGACGAACGGGTCGGAGACCGGGAAGTCGGCCTGCTTCAGGCCGGTGTTGGCGAGTTCGTCGCCGTTGTCACCTGAGGAGAACATGAAGCTGATGCCCTGCAGCGCGCCCTGCATGAAGACCTGGTTGTAGGCCGGGATGATGCCGGCCGACGCGCCCTCCTCGACGCTGCCCCAGGAGTTGGTCACCAACTGGACCTTGTTCTCCGTGACGATCTTGCCCAGCATGTCGACCAGGCTGGTGTCGAAGCAGTCCTTGGCGGCGTAGTACCTGATCTTGGCGGCCGGCGCCATCGCGTGGACGGCCTCGATGTCGAGTGCTTCCTCGCTGGAGACACCGCTCGGGGCGCACGCCGGGTCGAAGTTGAACGCCGGGTGTGGCGCCTGGGTCAGCTGGCCCTTGGCGTAGGCGCCGTCACCGTGGTTGTTCGTGTAGGTCGCGGTGTCCGACGCGATGGTCGGCGACGCGAACCACAGCGTGGTGGCCACCGTGACGCCGGTGCCGTCGAGGGTGGTGTTGCCCTCGTAGGCGGCCCGGAACTGCGGGCCGGTGTAGCCGCACGGGGCGTAGGACAGCGTCTTGCCGTTGAACTTCGGCAACGGGGTGGTGAAGTCGGCCTGGAACTTGGCCTGGATCTGGCCGTAGAAGATGGAGCATGGCCGCGCGTTGGCGAAGCCGGCGGGCGGCGGTGGCGTCGTTGCCGAGATCGTGTTGGCGTGCTTGGTGGTGTCCAGGCCGGTGACGGTCAGCACCTGGCCGGCAATGGCGACCGGCACGGACAGCGCGCCGGACGGCGCCTGCACGCTCTGCCCATCGTGCGTGTAGCGCTGGACGGACGTGCCGAACGCCGCCTGCGCCGCGGCGACCGTGCCCCGCACCGACAGGTACTGGTGGGCAGGCTCGACCCCGGTGACCTTGAGGCCGGACGAGGTCAGGAACGACGTGACCGAGTTGACCTCGGCGGTCGTCGGCGCGTAGGTCGCGTTGTACTGGGCCGGCGTGATGAAGTGCCGGTAGGAGGCGCTGCCGGGCGTCGAGACGGCGGCGACCGCCGCTTGTAACCGGGCGACGCCGCCGTTGGGCGCCAGATAGACCCGCAGGTTGACGGTGCCGGCGTTGTCGGCCTTGCCGACGTTCTTGGCATGAGCCATCCAGGCAGGCGCGCTGTTGGCGAGCATGGCACGGGCCTGTTGTTGGGTCGCGCCGGCCGTACCGGCCGTCGCTCCCAACACCAGGCCGGAGGCCGCGACGGCGCAGGTGACGCCGCGGAGGATCGCACGTCTGGACATACAGTCTCCACAATCCAAGTAATCGCGTTCACGGTTGGAAAACCTCACGTACCCCCCCGACTGAGGACGCTCGATCACGCTACGTTGTCAGGGTGCGGTGAACCAGACCCATTCGATGGGTACCGATTACACGACTTCGGGGTAGGGTCACTCCCCGCTCTCCAACGTCCGGGTTCGATTCGTCGCTCCACTACGGACGAACAGCGCGAACCGGGCACCACAGTCGGTCGTGACCTGACTGCGCGTGCAACCCACCTGGACGGCCCAACAATGGCGCAGACCGTCACCGAAAGGGGGCGGCCCACTCATTCGAGTGCGCCGTTGCGGCATTCCCTCAAAAAGCATGTTCTCGTTGATCAACAGGCGAGGTGATGTATCGTGGTGGTGGCGTCGGCGCACGGCGTGGATGCCCACCGGAGGGTTTCGCAATGGTGGTCGCGGAATTCTGTGTTGGCGCTGTCCTCCTTTGTCCATCCGTGCTCGGGTCGGCTTTCGTCAAGGCGGCACAATTGCTCTGGCTCGGGAGGCGAAGTTCTTCTACTGGATGAGCAAGGGGGCGCGGTGCACGAGGTTCACCCGAAGGTCGACTTCCGGCGCGAGGCCAAACCGTTTCTCACCACCGCCCCGGTTCGAATCCGTGCTCGCTGCCGGCCGGGCCGCCAAATGACCCGGTTGCCCTGCCAGAAACTCGGCCAGGCCGACTTCGGCTGCGGCCCGGCGGGTGCTCGAATCGGTCGCCGTACGTTCCTGATCGGTCTGACCGCTGTTTCAGATGGTGATCTCGTTGAGGGGCTCGACGCGATGGCACCGGAGTACATCGGCTTTGCTTGTGCCGCGCTGTTCGCCGCGCGTCGGTAGCCTGCTCTACCGGACGTGTAACCGGCGGTGACGCTCCGTCGTCGCTGTACATTCGGGTCCGTGATGGCCACACCGGCGCCGCAGGGCGAACTGCCGCTCGACGACGCGGTGACCGAGGACTCGGACAATCGGTCCAGGGCATAGGGCATGTGGTCCGCCCACGCGCTGCGCCGTGCCGCCAAGGCCGTCGCCGTGGGCGCGCGGTCACTGGGCGACGGCGACCTGGACGCGGCAGGCCGTGCCTATGCCGGCGCGTTGGCCACGGTACGCAAGCGGATCGGCCGGCACCCGGCGGCCGCCGGGCTGGCCGCCGCCGCGCATCTCGGTCTGGGGCGGGTACGCCTCGCGCACGGCGACTTCTTCGCTGCCGATCAGGAGTTCCTTGCCGTGCAACAACTCCGGCCACATGACCTGGCCGGTTTCCACTGGGCCGGCTGCGCCGCCGCGCACCGGGCCGACTTCCCCCGCGCCGACTGGTACTTCACCGCCGCACTGGCCAGGGACCCGCTGTCCAGCAGGACGCTGGCACAACGTGGCCTGGTCCGGGTCCGGCTGGGCCAACCGGACGCGGCGCTGGCTGATCTCGAATCGGCCCGCCAACTGCACAACCACGAGCTGATCGTGCTGGCTGCCTTACATCTGCGTCGGCGGGACTGGGCCAGGGCCGAGGCGGTGCTGATCGCGGTGCCACCCGACCGGCGGCCGCCCGCGATGCTGGCCGATGCGCTGGCACGGCAGGAAAAGCACGAGCCGGCACTGGCAGCCTACGACCAGGCGATCGCGGCCGGTGACCGTTCCGCGGCCGTCCTGTTCCACCACGGCCTGGTCGCCTACCGGCTCGGCCGGTACGAGCAGAGCGTGCGGTCCTGGACCGAGCTGTGTCAACGCCACCCCATGGGCCGCAGCTACCAGGGCCTGGTGGTGCGCGCCGAATACGCGGCCGCGTGCCAACTCGTCGACGCGGGCGAGTACGAGGCGGCGCTACCCAGGCTCGCCGCCGGACTCACCGCGCAACCGCCCGGTGCCATGGACGCGGCACTGGGCCTGCTGCGCCGGTACGCCGCGGCCGAGGCCGCCGACACCGGCGACCACGCGGGCCGTGCCCGAGCCAGAGCCCTGGTCGCCGACGCGGACGACCCGTGGGCGCGGGATTTCCTGATCCTGCTCGACCTGCTGGACGGCCGGCCGCATGCGGCCGAACATGCCTGGGTCCGGATCAACGCCCAGCGACCCGCGGACGCCAGGACGCTCTACGCGCTGGGGCTGTGCTCGGCGGCACGTGGTGACAGCCGCGCCGCGCTGACCACGTTCGCCGTGCTGGCCAACGACGAATCGCCGGTGGTCGCCCGTCGGTCCCGGCGGGCGCTGGCCGCGTTGCGCATCCGGCACGGCGAGTGGGCCAGGGCCGCGGCGGCCATGGCGCCGTTGCCGGCAGGCGACCGGTGGCGGGCCGCGTTGCTGCCGGAATCCGCCTACCGCGCAGGCGATCCCGACCGCTACGCCGCGCAACTCGGCCCGTGGCTGGCCGCGGTACGTGCCGCCGCGGGCGAACCGACGCCCGCCGTCGACGTGCTCTCCGGATCGGACGGCCCGCCTCGACTGCGCCGCGAACTGGCCCTGCTGGTCCGCAGGGCCGCGCTCGCCGACGTGGTCGAGGCACGCTGGGACACGGCCGCCGAACTGCTCTCCGTCAACGGGATCGGCCCGGCGCCGCCGGAGCGACCGGAACTCTTGCCCGGCGCCGTCCGGGTACTCGGCGGCTCGCGCTCCGACGGCATCCGGCTCCTCGCCGACGCCTCCCGGCAGTACCCGCTGGACCGCAGGCTGACGCACACGCTTGCGTTGGCAAGGCTGCACACCGTGTCGGCCGCCGAGCCACGGCTGGATGGCCCCGACTGGGCGCGGTGCGTCGCCACCTGGGCGGCCATGCTGCACGACGACGGGTTCTGGGCCGGCGTGCTGTCCGATGCGGCCGGCCGCTACGGCGTCGACGTCCCCGATGACACGATCGAACCGCTGCGCATCGGGCTCCGCGACCTGCTGGCGGACCGGCTGCCGACCAGCGGCCCGCGCCCGGCCGCGCTGCTGTTCCAACGTGAACTGGCCGCGGCCGAGGTCCTGGCCGGTTACGGCGGACTGCCGCTGACCGACGACGACGTCCTCGTGTGTGGCCCGCTGCGGCTGGCCGAACTCGGGCGGCACCAGGAGTTCGGCCGCTTCGCCGTGCGGACGGTCGCCCGACTGGCCGAGGAAATGGCCGAACTGATCGGCGCCGACCAGCCGGAGATGCGGCAAGAGGTGCGGCTGCTGGTGGCGATGCGGGACCAGTTCGTGCGCTGTTTCTCCGAACTCGGCTTCGCGCACTGCCTCCTGGTCGCCGACCAACCCGCGGCCGCGCTGCTCGAACTGGCCGACCTGCGCTGCCCGAACTGCCGCGCGGGCGCACCGCCCGCGGCCGCCGATGTCCCGCGCCCCTTGACCTGCCCGCCCGGCTGCGCAGGCTTCGAGCAGGAGAACCCGGCCTATGCCGGGCTGGTGGACGGCCGCGAGCAGTTGGCCCACGACGCCGTTGTCCTGACGGTGGACGCGTTGGGCGTGCTCAGCAGGCGGGATCAGCCGGAGCAGGCGATCCCGGCGTTGGAGACCGCGTTGCAGGTGCTGACCGGCGAGAACCGGGACCGGGTGGCCAGTTGGCTGGCCAGTCTGCTGACCGACCGGGGCGTCCGCGCGGCCAACGCGAACATGACCACCGAGAACACGAACACCGCGACAGACGACGACCTGCGCCGCGCCGTCAAGCTCGATCCACACCTGATCCGGGCGCGCGGTTCGCTGTGCGTGGTGCTGCGCAACGGCCTGGTGCCACTACTGGAACAGGGCCGGGTGTCCGATGCGCTCCGCGTGCTGCGCGAGGTCACCGACCTGCTGACCGAGGGGTTGCGACTGGCGCCGGGCAACCAGGAGCTCACCCGGCTGCTGGACAAGGTGACGGTCGAGTACGACCAACTGTCCGAGGCACTCCACAGGGCCGGGCGGGAGAGCATGAGCACGAACAGCGGAGGGAGTGGGTCGGCGTGATCAAGGACCCGTGGACCGTCTGGTCGGGACCGTTTCCCTATGACGTCCTGGCCCCGGCCGGCGTGACACCGAACATGTCGCACCGCGGCATGCAGGAGATCCCGGCCGACCTGCTGCCGCCCGAAAGCCGGCAGGCGTTGGAGGAACTGCGTTCGGTGCACCGCAGGCTGCTGGTGGACCTGGTGCTGTATCCGGTCGACCCGGCGGCCGAACTGGCGCACGTCGAGCGCGAACTGGCCACCCCCGGCGAGCCGCCGGAGGTGGCCGAGGCGCTGGAGTTCCGGCCGTCACCGCGGCAGGACTGGGCCGACGAACTGGGCGAACTGGACCTGCCGGAGCCGCAGGAAGTGCCCAGCTACGCGGAGTTCGACTCGGTGACCCCGGCCGGGCTGCTGGACGAGCTGATCAGGTTCGACCGGTGACCGACCGGGAACAGCAGGCCGAGGACCGCGAACTGAGCCCCCACACCGGTTACACCAGGGCGCACTGGGAGGCGGTCGCGGATTCACTGCTGGCGGCCGCATGGCGGTGGGCAACACCGCACGGCGCCTTCCTGGACCTGCCGGGCCGGACGTCGGCCAGCGGCGTCCGCTCCGACGGCCTCGAGGGCTACGCCCGCACGTTCCTCGCCGCCGCCTTTCGGGTGGCGGGTGCCGGCGGCGCGGATCCGCACGGCTGGCTCGGCCGGTACGCCGAGGGGATCGACGCGGGCACCCGCACCCCCGGCCGCGACGATGCCGAGTCGTGGCCGTTGATCCTCGATCACCAGGTCGCGGGCCAGCCGATGGTGGAGTCGGCGTCCGTCGCGCTCGGCCTGCGGCTGACCCGGCCCTGGCTGTGGGACCGTCTCGACCCGGGCACCCGGGACCGGGCCGAACAGTGGCTGCGCGGCTGCCTGCGCCATGTGCCCGCACCGAACAACTGGTACCTCTTCCCGTACACCGTGGCCGGTTTCCTGGAATCCGTCGGCCGGGGCGACGCGGAGACCGCGCGGGCCCGCACGCGCGCCCGCGAACTGCTGGAGACGTGGTACCGCGGCCAGGGCTGGTACTCCGACGGCGACGGCCGCGCCTTCGACCACTACAACGGCTGGGCCCTGCACCTGTACCCGGTGCTCGACGCGCACCTGGCCGGCGAGGACACGCCGTACCAAGCCCGGCTGCGCGAACATCTGGAGAGCCTCACCCTGCTGTTCGGCGGCGACGGCGCACCGATCTACTTCGGACGGTCGTTGACCTATCGGTTCGCCACGACCGCCGCTGTCGCACTCGGTGCGGTCACCGGCCACACGCCGCTGGCGCCGGGCGCGTCACGCCGGTTGCTGAGCGGCACGCTGCGCTACTTCCTGGACCGAGGCGCGGTCGGCCCCGACGGCCTGCTGAGCCTTGGCTGGCACGGGCCACACCAGCAGACGCTGCAACGCTACTCCGGCCCGGCATCGCCCTACTGGGCTGCCAAGGCGTTCGTCGGCCTGCTCGCGCCAGCCGATCATCCACTGTGGACCGAGCAGGAACAGCCCATGCCGAGCGAAGGCCAGGACCGCGTGCTGGCCCTACCCGCACCGGGCCTGCTGATCCAGACCGCCGACGGCATCGCAAGACTGCACAACCACGGCAGCGACAACGTCCGGCCGCACGGCCCCGAGGACGACGACCCCCTCTACACCCGACACGCCTACTCCACCCGCACCGGACCAACCGCCCGCACCAACGCCGCCGACAACCACGTCAGCCTGCTCGTCAACGGCGTCCGCAGCACCCGCCGGCACTGGCAGCCACTGGGCGCGGGCCACGGCGGCGACCGGGGCTGGGCCGCGTCCTGGCACCGACCGGTGTTCCCGACCGGCCCGTCGACGGTCCCCGGCCTGCGCGTGACGAGCGTCGTCGTGGCCAGTGGCCGACACGAACTGCGCGTGCACCACGTGCTCGGCGCACCCCCCGGCGCCCGGATCGAGCAGACCGGCTGGGCAACCGGTCCGGACGACACCGTGCACTCGACCCTGTATCCGTTGCACGGCTGGACGGATCAGGACGAAGTACGGGCACCGGCCGGCACGGCGTTCACCCGTTGGGCACTCCTGCCAAGGCTCACGGCCGAAGCGCGGGGCACGTTCGTGGCACTGGCCGCACTCACCGTCGATCCGGTCGATCTGTCCACAGTGGTCACCGACGTCGTCGTGGACGGCGACCACCTCACCGTTGTATGGGCGGACGGACCGACGACACGGATCACCTTCGACCCGCTCACGGTCGAGTGAGCAGTCCGGTGATCAGCATCTCGAACACCTCGCGCAGGGTGGCCGTGAAGTCCAGTCGCAGTGCCGCCAGCGACGGGTCGGCGTCGTAGGCGGCCAGCATCGCGGCCGACGGGCGGGTGTGGGTCCACACGGCGCCGGTCACCATGATGGCCGCGCCCGCGAACCGGACCGCCGCGTGCTCGCCCAGTTCCGGCACCTGCCGGCGGAGCACGTCGGCCAGGGTGGTGACGCCGGCGATCGCGGCCCGTTTGAACCGGGCGGCGACCTGCGGGGAGATGTTGTGTTCCAGCACCGCGGCCTGCGCGCTGATCAGGTCGCACAGCACCGGGTGCCGCGCAAGCGATGCCGCGAGTGCGGCGGCGAGCTGGTCGCCGCGCCGTGCCGGCGTCGCCGCGGGATCGACGGCGGCGGTCAGTGTGTCGTCGAGTTGGTCCAGCCACTCGTGCGACCTGGCGTCCAGCAGCTCGAGCAGCACGGCCTCGCGGGACTCGAAGTAGCGCAGCACGTTGGACTTCGCCAGGCCGACGCGCCTGCTCAGCTCGTTGAGGCTGACCTGCGCCACCGGCATCTCGGTGAGCATCGCGGCGGCCGTGTCCATGATCATCCGTCGGCGCTCGGTCCGCTGCTCCGCGCTGCGCGCACGCTGGAATGACGTCATCGCCACAGTCTACAGACCTCCGGTCTCTTGTTAGAAGACCTTCGGTCTGTTAGCGTGACTCCTAACAGACCGACAGTCTGATGGAGGAGTCACCATGTACGAGGTCCCTGACCAGCGCGGCAAGCTTGCCGTCGTGACCGGTGCCAACAGCGGTACCGGCAAGGAAGCCGCCCTGCGGCTGGCCGGTGCCGGCGCCCACGTCGTGCTGGCCGTTCGCACGCCCGCCAAGGGCGACCAGGCCCGCGCGGAGATCCTGGCCGAGCACCCGAAGGCCCAACTCGACGTGCGCCGGATCGACCTGGCCGACCTCGCATCGGTCGCCCGCTTCGCCGACGGGCTCATCGCCGACGGCACACCGATCGACCTGCTGGTGAACAACGCGGGCGTGATGGCACCGCCCACCCGCATGACCACGGCCGACGGCTTCGAACTCCAGTTCGGCAGCAACTTCCTCGGCCCGTTCGCCCTGACGGTCCGGCTCCTGCCGGCACTGCTCGCCGCACCCGCGGCCCGCGTCGCCACCATGAGCAGCGGCACGGCCAACTTCGGCCGCATCCACTTCGAGGATCTCCAGTGGGAGAAGCGCCGCTACCGCCCCAATCTCTCCTACGCCCAGTCCAAGCTGGCCGACCTGATGCTGACCAGGCACCTGGCCGCCGTCGCCGCCGAGCGCGGCTGGCACCTGATGAGCGCCGGCGCGCACCCCGGCTACACCCGCACCAACCTGCAGACCGCGGGCGCGAGCCTCGGTCGGGACAAGCCGCGGCGCTCGCTGCTCGGTTCGCTGGACTTCCTGCCGTCGCAAGCCGTCGAGCAGGGCACCGAGCCGCTGCTGTTCGCCGCGACCAGCCCCGACGCCGTGGCGGGCGCCTACTACGGCCCCGGCCGCCGGTTCGGCCTGGTCGGCCCGACGGCCACGGCCCGCACGCCACGTCGGGCCCTCGATGCCGCGACCAACGCCCGCCTCTGGGCCGACGCCGAACGCCTCACCGGCGTCGAACTGCCCACCCACGTCCGCTGACGACACGTTCGCACGGGGCTCTTGTTGTCGGCACGCCGGAAATCTCGCGGACAATTCGAAACACGGCGGCGATTGATATTCTCGTCCTGGTCGAGCCGGACAATGAAAAGCATTGCCGTACTCGCCAGCTGCCGCGCGTCGCTCGCACTCTTCGTAACCGTCGTGGTCCCGTACGACCGAACGAGGTGATGCCGGATGCCGGGTTGACAACGATGGTAAGCGCCGCCGGGTGATCACGATCGGGTGCGGGGTGAGTACGCCTGAATCGCTCTCACCAGTGCATATGCACTGGCGACCGGCCAGGAATATTCGCGTGCCGCTGCACGTGCAAGCGCACGTTCGGTATTTGCGGCGATGGCGGCTGCTGCTACTCACAGCGGGCAGGCGGTCGGTCAGTGATCGGCCGCCTCACTCGATCAGGTGACCTATCGACCCACTCGAATAGCGGAATTGCTGCCCCCGCAATGCCCGATATCTCCATACCCGCTGATCATTAGGGAAGAGATGTCACTCGATCAGGTGATTTATGCTACTAAAATGACCACTGGAGGTGACCCGGATAGGTGATGGCAACACCGGTCGGGGTATTCGGTCACGCTGATACCGAGCTGCCACTCGTCGCGTTCAACTGACCGCTAGTCGATTACGGCCTGCCAAGAATAAGATCAACCGAAACGCTGGTATTAGCGGAGCGGGGGATTCTTGACGAGCGGCCGAATATGGGCGCCGGCACGACACGCCGCAAGTGCACAAACCAGAGCGCGGCCCCCTGCTGGGGCCAGGGAGCCGCGCGAACGTTGTCAGCACCGTCCAGAAACGAGCAACAACGTGACAAGCCTCGAGCCCGGAACCCGCTCACCAGCGCCACCCCGCCGGTACGCGTCACCCGAACGGGTGGTGTCGACGCTGCCGGGCAGCGACCGTCCCGTGGTCCGGTATCGGGTACGGCTGCACGACAACCACGTGCCGCCTGCCGCGCGTACGGTGCCGCGCGACCGGGCCGACGAGTCACCGACCGACCGGCCAAAGCGCCGCGTGCTGGCGGAGACGCCGATCACCGCGTGGACGTTGTTGCTGGTGATGGCGGTGCTCGTCGGCTACCTCACGGTCATGGTGGCCGCGTTCGGCATTGCCGCAGGCGCCCTGGTCGTCTGCTTCGGCGTGGTCGTGCTGGTGGCAACGCGCGGCCGCGGCCCGCGTTGAGCCGGAACCAGGGGTTGGGCCGGAACCAGGGTTGGGGCAGCGTCAGAGCTTGCGGCCGACAGCGCCCGCGATGCAGTACTGCACCTGGTTGAGCGGCTTGAGCCGGGGGCCGTCCGGCCACCAGTCCGCGCACAGCGTGAGCCCCGGCTCGACCAGTTCCAGTCCGTCGAACAGTTCCAGCAGTTCAGCCCGGGTGCGGAAGGTGCCGGAGCCCATGGGGCTGTGCAGGAACATGTTCTCCATTTTCCTGGCCACCGCGCTGTGTTCGTTCTCCGGATCGAGGAAATGGCTGATCGCCACATAGGAACCGGCCGGGAGCGCGGCGATGTACTCGCGCATGATCTCCGCGGGCCGTTCCCGCGGGCCGTCGAAGTGGTGCAGGGTGCCCAGTTGCAGCAGGGCGAGTGGTTCGGTGAAGTCGATGTGCCGCCGGACCATCTGGTTGTCGAGAATCTCCTTCGGCTGGAAGATGTCGGCCGACACGAAATGCGTTCGGTCGTTTTCCTCCAACAGTGCGCGTCCGTGCGCGAGTACCACCGGGTCGTTGTCGACGTAAACGATCCGTGCGTCCGGATTGATGCGCTGGACGACCTGATGGGTGTTTTCCGCCGTCGGCAGCCCGGAACCGCAGTCGAGGAACTGAGTCATGTCGGCCTGGCCGGCCAGGAAACGGCATACCCTGATCAGGAAGCCGCGGTTCTCGGTCGCCAGTTCCTGTGCTTCCGGTGCGGCTTTCTGCACGCCACGCAGTACTTCGCGATCGACTTCGTAGTTGTCCTTCCCGCCGAGGAAGGCGTCGTAGACCCGTGCGATGCTGGCGCGGGTCGGGTCCACTCCGACGGGTGCTTTGCGCTCAGACTGGACAGCGGCGGTGTCGGGCATCATCGACTCCGAATATCGTCATGGCTGGGACGGAACGCACCGAGCGTAGGCGTACCGGGTGCGTCGGTAAATGCGGGACGCCGGACTGTACGCCATTGGGGGAGCGCGGTCCTTGCCACAGTGGGTACATCCGGTACGCTGTCGAATCTCAGCTCGTTCGGGGGTACAGGAAAGGCTCAGCGATGGCCATGCTCGGCGCTTCGGGCGACGAACAGGGCACCGGTCCCACTGTACGGCGGATGATTCTGGGTACCCAGCTGCGCAGGCTGCGCGAGCGCGCCGGGCTCAGCCGCACCGAGGCGGGCGACAGCATCCGGGCCTCCGACTCGAAGATCAGCAGGCTCGAACTCGGCCGGGTCGGCTTCAAGGAGCGTGACGTCACCGACCTGCTCACCCTCTACGGGGTGACCGACGCCGAGGAGCGCGACCAACTGCTCCAACTCGCCAAGCAGACCAACCTGCCCGGTTGGTGGCACCGCTACAACGACCTGATGCCGAAGTGGTTCGAGGACTACGTCGGCCTCGAAGAGGCGGCGAACCGGATCAGGACCTACGAGTTGCAGTTCGTGCCCGGTTTGCTGCAGACCGAGGACTATGCGCGGGCGTTGGCAAGTCATGGCGATCCGAAGATGGTCACCGAAGCGGTCGAACGGCGCGTCGCATTGCGGATGCGGCGGCAGAAACTGCTGGTCGGACCGGAAGCGCCGCGATTGTGGGCGGTCATCGACGAATCAGTGCTGCACCGGCCGCTCGGCGGGGCGAAAGTGTTGCGGGCACAAATCGACCAGCTTCTCGAACTGACCGCATTGTCGCATATCGCCCTGCAGGTGGTGCCCTACTCGGTCAGCGGCTATCACGCGGAAGGCGCATTCACGTTGCTCAGCTTCGCTGAGCCCGAACTGCCCAACATCGCCTACATCGAACATCTGTCCGGTGCGCTGTATCTGGAGAAGCTCGACGAGATCGAGACGTACAGCCGGGCACTGGATCAGTTGGCGGTCGTCGGCGAGACGCCGGACCGCAGCCGGCAGCTGCTGGCCAAGCGACGCGCCGAGATCTGATCCGCACTCGGATCTGACCAGCGCATACCGCTCATCCCGGCGCGACCAGGCAAAACACTTCTGGTGCACGTGCATTTACCGCTGCATCGGCACGTGCTAACGTGTCTGCAAGCAACAGATGCACGTGCAACTGCCACCGCGCCTGCACTGTCGTCCCGAGCGAAGGGGTGGACCCATGGCGGGAACCACAGCTCACAACGGCGTGTCAGCCCACTCGTTGATCGCCGCGGCGTGGCGCAAGAGCCGCCGCAGCGGAGCGATCGGCAACTGTGTCGAACTCGCGCCACTGCCCGGCGAGGAGTTCGCCGTACGCAACTCCCGCGATCCGCACGGTCCGGCGCTGGTCTATGCCGCCGTGGACATGAGCGGCTTCCTGGCCCGCGTCAAGAAGGGTGAATTTCGTGGCGCCGGCCACTGATCCGGTCACCGCCGTCGTGGACCAGCTACGCAATCTCGTCGCCCGCGGTTTCCGGTTCATCCATCCCCGCACCGAAGAAGGCCAACTCGTCGCCATCGTCGGTGTCCGCGCGCACCATCAGGTGGTCGACGTCGTCGAGGTCCGCACCGAGACCGACGTCGTCGCGACCAGGATGCCCGCCAACGAGGAAAACGTCCTCGCACCAACGGATGTGCTCTGGCAGACCACCGGGCCGGCGAGCACGGTACTGGCGGCACTGCTGACCCTGCCCGACGATCAACTGCCCGATGATCACCTCGCCGCGGCGCAGCTCGAAGTGCTGGCACAGCCCGCCAACGGCTGCTGGGTACCGATCCACCCCGGCCGTTCCCGCTGGCTGGCCGCGACCCACTGACCGACGGCCCACCGCGGACTTCTCGCCCAACCGCCGACATCGCGGTCACCGAGCACGAAAACTGCCCACCGGTTGGTGGATTCCCGAACGACCGTAAATGTCGGTACGGTGACGGCCTTCGTCCGCATTGCGGTCAATCCTGTCGGGACCTCACCGGATTATGTGACGCGGACGGAATGTCCAACATTTGTCAGGCGAAATGCCTGTGGATATTGCCGAGCGGGGAGAGAACATGCTCACAAGACGGACCGGACGACTCGTCAGCGCCGCGGCGGCTGTGGTGGTGCTGTCCTGCGTCGGGGTGTTCGCGGCCGCGCCCGCGAACGCGGCGACCGCTTTCGGCGACGGCAGTTTCGAGACGCCGGTGGTCGCGCCGAACACCTTCGTGACCATTTTCGCCGGTCAGCCGCTTGGCCCGTGGACGGTGACCAGCGGCTCCGTCGACCTCATCGGTGCCGGATTCTGGCAGGCCGCCGACGGCGTGCAGTCCGTGGACCTGGACGGCAACCAGACCGGCGCCGTCAGCCAGACCTTTACCACGTCGCCCCTGTTCGCCTACGAGGTCAGCTTCGCGCTGGCCGGCAATCCGGTCGACCTCCCGGTGGTGAAGACCGGTCAGGTCATCGTCAACGGACAGGTGGCGCTGAACTTCTCTTTCGACACCACCGGGAAAACCAAGGCGAACATGGGCTACGTGCACCGCGAGTTCGCATTCAAGGCGACCGGTGACGCCACGACAATCGAGTTCGCGAGCACCACCGAGGGCGCGTTCGGGCCGGTGATCGACGACGTTCAGGTCGAGCCGTGCCTGCTCATCCTATGCCTGTGAGCGAGCTTGCGAGCGAACCAATCAGCACAGCGCGTTCGCGAATGCTTCCGACGAGCGCTAGCGAGGAGGGGGCGTGAGCCAGTAGGTGTCGTGGCGGAGCATGAACTCCGCGCGCTCGTCGTCGGTCATCGGGTTCGTGGCGAGGTGTGCCAGGGTTTCGAAGTATTCCTCGCGGGGCGCGCCGGGGGCGAACAGGATCAGCATCGACGCCTTGGCCCCGGATTCGTTGCGGAAACCGTGGATCCCGCCTTCCGGCACGAAGAGGAAGTCACCCGCGGTGGTGTCCCGCCATTCGGTGCCGTCGTACAGGCTGACCGTGCCGGACAGGATGAAGAAGGACTCCGAGATGGTCCGGTGGAAGTGCGGATCGGGGCCGCCCCGCCCCGGCGCGAAGTCCCACCGGTACAGGCCGAACTCGCCCGCGGTGGCCGCCCCGGTGGCCAGGTAGCTGACCTCGACACCGGACGGGTAGACCAGCTCCGGCGGCTGGTCGTGCCGGCGCAGGGTCGCGCTGGCCTCGCCGGTGGCCGACCGGTACCGCGGCTCTGGATAGGACATGGGCTGCCGACCTCCGTGCACTCGCTGACGCGCGTCACCAGACGATAGCCGAAGATCACCCGCGATGCCCGAAGCGCGTGCTACGTGCCGAACAGTGCCCTGGTACGCCAACGGCGTACCAGGGCACTGTCGACGGATCAGCTACCGAAGACCTGGAATTCCCAGAGTGAGTAGCCGAACTGGGTTGCTCGTGCGGTGCCGTTCATCCGGACGAAGCGGCCGGTTCCGGTGACCGGCAGGGTTTGGATGCCGCCGGTGCCGGTTGTCGTCGAGAAGATGGTTGTCCAGTTGGTGCCGTCGGGTGAGGTCTGTATCTGGAACGCCGTGGCGAACGCGGCCTCCCAGTTGAGCACCACCTGGCTGATCGTGTGGCTGGCGCCGAGGTCGACCTGCAGCCACTGTGGGTCGCTGAACGAACTGGACCACCGGGTGCCGGTGTTGCCGTCAACGGCGTTCGCGGCCGGGAAACTGGCGTTCTCCACCGACGACGCGGTGGCCGCCTTGCCCTGCGACAGCAGGGTGCCGCCGCCCGTGGTGCCGGTCGACGCGGTGCCGAAGACCTGGAATTCCCACAGCGAGTAGCCGAACTGCGTGCCGCGTGCGGTGCCGTTCATGCGGACGAAGCGGCCGGTTCCGGTGACCGGCAGGGTTTGGATGCCGCCGGTGCCGGTTGTTGTCGAGAAGATGGTTGTCCAGTTGGTGCCGTCCGGTGAGGTCTGTATCTGGAACGCGCTGGCGAACGCGGCCTCCCAGTTCAGTACCACCTGGTTGATCGTGTCGCTGGCGCCCAGGTCGACCTGCAACCACTGCGGGTCGGCGAACAAACTGGACCACCGGGTGGCGGTGTTGCCGTCGGTGGCGTTGGACGCCGGGGTGCCGGCGTTCTCAACCGACGACGCCGTCGTGGGCTTGCCTTGCGACAGCAGGGTTCCACCACCACCGCCGCCGCCGCCGGACGACGCGCCGTAGACCGCGAACTCGTACAGCGAGTCGCCGAACGCCGAGGCTCTCGCTGTCATCAGAACTCTGATGAACCTCCCGGAACCGGATAATGGGACGTCCTGTATCTCGCCGGTACTGTTGTTGTTGGTGAAGATCGTGGTCCAGTTCGTCGCGTCGTTGGATGTCTGTATCTGATAGGCCGATGCGGCCGATGCCTCCCAGATCAACGTCGCGTGCGTGATGGTGGTGGCCGCGCCGAGGTCGACCTGGAGCCACTGCGGGTCGCTGAACGTGCTCGACCAGCGGGTCGTGACGTTGCCGTCGGTGGCGTTGGACGCGGGGAAGGCCGCGCTTTCCACCGAGGAGGCCGTGGTCGGCTTGCCGAGCGCGAGGTTCGTGCCGAAGTTGGGCGCCTTGTTGTAGACGGCGACGTAGTCGATGTTCATCTGGCCGCCGGACACGGTGGCCGCGTTGGGACCGCCACCGAACGCGGCCGGGAACGCGCCGCCGATGGCCAGGTCGAAGATGATGTAGAAGGCGTGGTCAACGGCGTTGGCCCAGGTCGTCGGGTCCACCTGGTTGGCGTTGATGGTGAAGTAGGTGGCGCCGTCGAGGATGTAGCGGATCTGCTCCGGCGACGTCGACCTGTCGATCTCCACGGCGTAGGTGTGGAAGCCGGTCTGGCAGCCCGCGCACGCGCGCTCGCCGCTGCCGATGCCGGTGGACTCGTTGCAGACGCCGCCCGGGTTGGTGCCGCAGTGCAGCGTGCCGAACAGCGAACTGCGGCCGTTGATGTCCTCCATGATGTCGACCTCGCCGACACCCGGCCACGGCACGCCGATCCGCAGCGGCGAGCCCAGCATCCAGAACGCGGGCCAGTACCCCGCGCCGTTCGCCGTGTTGATGTCCGGCTGCTGGATCGACGCCTGCATCCGCACCACGCCACCGGGCTCGGCGCCGAAGCCGTCGAACTGCGTCTCGACCCGACCCGACGTCCAGCCCGCGACCGGGTCGGTGCCCGTGTGCAGGGCTTTCAGCACCAGGTGGCCGTTGCCGTCGGTGAACACGTTGGCGGTGCTGGTGGTCGTCGTCTCGACCTCGCCGGTACCGAAGTTGGCGCCGAGACCTGCGTCGTAGCGCCAGGTTCCGGTGTCCAGCGGGGCGTTGGCGGGGCCGTTGAAGTCGTCACTCCAGGTCGTGGTGAAGCCGGCGGGCGGTGCCGGCACCGCGGACGGCGCTGCCGCCGGCGCCGCGCTGTGCGCTGTGTTGTGGACGGCGATCGGCTGGGCGGATGCGGGCGGCGAGCCGGCCAACGTGACCGCCGCGACGACGGTGAGACCTAACAGGCCGAGCGCGAGCCGTCCATCCGGCCTGCGGTGCAGCCATTGCACACGCTTGCCTCTGATCGACATGCGTACTCCTTGTGAAGAGCTTGAGGGCGCAGGGCGCCAACGTCTGGCCAAGACGTGACGCCGTGACATGGACCTACTGAGAGCGCTCTCACGAGAATGTCGCGCCACTCGGAGCACTGTCAAGGGAATCGCCAGGTTACGGAACCAACACGCCAGGTTCCGGAACCAACACGCCAGGTTCCGGAACCGACACACCCGACGAGAGCCGGGCCGCGCGACCCCCGGTCACGTGGGCCAACCGCAACCTGACCGACCTCCGCCGTTCCTGGACCGCCCGCCCATGATCGGACGAGAATCGAGCACGACATACGTTCACAGTGTGGAGGCTGTTATGGCGTTATCGTCGTTGACAGAATTGGACAAGTTCAAGGCCGCGCCGTTCGTCGCCGGGTATCCGGATGCCGCCCGCACCTTCTACAGCCCGGTCGACCAGGTCCACGACGCGCTGAAGGCGCTCGTCAGCTCGGCCACCAAGAGCCTCGTGGTCAGCATGTACGGCTACGACGACGACGAACTGGACCAGGCGATCCGGGACAAACTCGGGTCGGACCGGATATTCGTGCAGCTCAGCCTGGACAAGTCCCAGTCCGCGGGCGCGCACGAGAAGGAGATCCTGGCGAAATGGCAGAACGACGCGATCGGTAACAGCATCGCAATCGGGAAAAGCGAGCACGGCGCGATCATGCACATGAAGATGGTCATCATCGACGGCCTGGACGTGGTCACCGGAAGCACGAACTGGTCGACGTCCGGTGAATCCGATCAGGACAACCAGCTCACCGTCATCCGGGACGCCATGGTGGCCGCGGAGGCCCGCGCCCGCATCGACATCATCCACGACGGCATGCTCAAGCAGATGACCAAACCCGCTGCGACGCCGACGAAGTAACTCCACCCGGTGTCTCCGCAGGTCAACGGATCATGTGTGCGCCGGCGCCGGAGTGGGTAACCGGTCCGAACCGACGGATCGAGGAGGCACTTTCAATGGCGCAGACCGACTGGTCGGGACTTGCCGCGCGGACGCTGGACACGTTGCTGGAGCGGCGGTCCGAAGTAGCCGGGCACTCCGACCTCGAGGACGACGCGCTCCGGCGGTTCGTGGTCGCGGCCGTTGCCATGGACGAAGTCTGGACCGAAGGCGCACGCCGGATCGAGGAGCTGGCACAGCAGGCCGAACGAATCCGCGACGACGTGCGGGACCGTGCCGCCGTGCTGGAGACCGAGCAGGCCAGGGCGATCACGGACCTGCTGCATGTCCGGCCGATCGAGGAGTTGGCCGTGCTGTTCGGCTCGTCGGTCGGGCAACTGGGCGAACTCGCCCGGGACGCGCAGGTCACCCTGTCCGTGCCGCAACCGAGAGATAGCCTGCCGGCATGACCGACGAGTGGCACGCGGCGCTGCGGCACGTGCGCGGCGCCGAACTGACCGGCGACACCGGCCAGACAAGCGGTATGACGCGCCGCGAGGCCATCTCCGGTGCCACGGTCGGATCGCGCAAGGTATGGATGGGGCAGACGCACGTCGCGCCGCACACCAACTCCGGTGATCACCACCACGGGGACGCCGAGACCGCGATCTACGTGCTGGCCGGCCATCCCGTGTTCGTGTTCGCGGACGGGGACACCGAGGTGCGGCTGGCCACCGAGCCGGGTGACTACGTGTTCGTCCCACCGTGGGCGCCCCACCGTGAGGAGAACCCGACCGGTGACGAAGCCGTCGTGGTGATCGCGCGCAGTAGTCAGCAGGGCATCGTGGTCAACCTGCCGAGTCTGTGGGCGCCGGTCCAGCGTTAGCGGTCGCGCGCCGCGTCGGATCGGATGACAATCTGGGCTCCTGCACGCGGAAGGGGCGAGATGACGGACAAGGTGCCACGGGCGGTCTACGAGCGGGAACTGGCCCGGCTCCAGGCAGAGCTCGTGATCATGCAGGAATGGTTGCGCGCCGAAGGCGCCCGGCTGGTCGTGGTGTTCGAGGGGCGCGACGCGGCCGGCAAGGGCAGCACGATCAAGCGGGTCACCGAGTACCTGAACTCCCGGGTGGCCCGGATCGCGGCGCTGCCGGTGCCCACCGAACGGCAGCGCACCGAGTGGTACTTCCAACGCTACGTCGAGCACCTGCCGGCGGCGGGGGAAATCGTGCTGTTCGACCGCAGTTGGTACAACCGGGCCGGTGTCGAACGGGTGATGGGCTTCTGCACCCCTGACGAGTACCGGCGGTTCCTCCAGCAGTGCCCGATCTTCGAGCGCCTGCTGGTCGAGGACGGGATCCTGTTGCGCAAGTACTGGTTCTCGGTCAGCGACGTCGAACAGGAGCGCCGGTTCCAGTCCAGATTGGACGATCCGATGCGGCGCTGGAAGCTCTCCCCGATGGACCTGGAGTCGATCACCCGGTGGGCGGACTACTCGCGGGCCAAGGACGAGATGTTCGTGCACACCGACATTCCCGAGTCGCGGTGGTACGTGGTGGAGAGCGACGACAAGCGCAGGGCACGGCTGAACATGATGGCGCACCTGCTGTCCACCGTCCCCTACCACGAGGTCACCCGGCCCGCACTGCACCTGCCGCACCGCCCGGCCGAGTCGGGTTACGTCCGGCCGCCCCGCGACCAGCAGACGTACGTGCCCGACCACGCCGCGTCGCTCGTCCGTTCTACGCTGGGATCATGAGTGATCGGGTGCTCCGCGTAGAGGTCGACGGTCGTGCCGTGTCCGACGAGCAGTTGCGGCATCTCGCCCTGCACAGTTACGGCCACTTCACCGCCATGCAGGTCCGAGGCGGCGCGGTGCGCGGGCTGGACCTGCACCTGGCCCGGCTGACAGCGGCCAACCACGAGATGTTCGGCGCCGAACTGGACCCGGACCGCGTGCGCGCGCACATCCGCCACGCCCTGGGCGACCTGGCCGACGCGTCGGCGCGAACCATGATCGTTCTTGGCGCGGACGACCTGCCCGCGGTGCTGGTCACCGTGCGGCCGCCTGCCGGCGTGTCGAGCGCACCGCTGAGCCTGCGCAGCGTGCCCTACCTGCGGCCGTTGCCGCACCTCAAGCAGATCGGCGGCGGGTTCGGGCAGGTGTACTACCGGCGGCTCGCGGCACGCGACGGCTTCGACGAGGCGCTGCTGACCGGTCCGGAGGGGGTGATCGCCGAGGGCGGGATCACCAACGTCGGGTTCTTCGACGGGACAGGCGTCGTCTGGCCGGACGCGCCCGCGCTCAGCGGGATCACGATGCAACTGCTGGAGCGGGACGTCCCGTCCCGGCGCACGACCGTGCGGCTGGCCGACCTGCCCACGTTCGACGGCGTCCTCGTCACGAGCTCGCGCGGGATCGCCGCGGTCGGCCGCGTCGACGACCTGCGTGTTCCTGTTGCCACGGACCGGATGAAGGCCCTGTCCGAGGCATACGACGCCGTGCCGTGGGACCGGATCTGAGCGGCACGACACAGTCATTCGACAGTGGCGAATGTGGCCATGACGTAGATTGTCCTGTTCAGACCGGGGCCGCATGGAGTATTGGTAATTAGGCCATACCAATATCCGGGAGGCACTGATGGCAGCGCAGGCGTTCACAGAAGGCACCGTGCCGTTTCGGGCGCGGCAGACCTGGTATCGCGTGGCCGGCGAGTTCGGCGACCACGTCCCGCTGGTCGTGTTGCACGGCGGACCCGGCTGCACGCACGACTACCTGCTCCGGGTCGCCGCGCTCGCCGACACCGGGCGTGCCGTGGTGCACTACGACCAACTCGGCAACGGCAGGTCCACCCACCTGCCGGACGCGGCGCCGGAGTTCTGGACCGTCGAGCTGTTCCTGGCCGAGCTGGACAACCTGCTGGCCGTCCTGGGCATCGCCGACCGCTACGCGCTGCTCGGGCAGTCGTGGGGCGGGATGCTGGCCGCGGAACACGCCGTGCGCGCGCCCGCGGGCCTGCGTGGGTTGGTCATCGCCGACTCGCCGGCGTCGATGGCGTTGTGGTCGGCCGCGGCCGACGCGTTGCGCGCCGAACTGCCGCCCGAGGTCGAGGACACGTTGCGCCGCCACGAGGCCGCCGGCACGACGGACACCGACGAGTACACGGACGCGGTCCGGGTGTTCTACGACCGCCACGTGTGCCGGGTGCCGTGGCCGCCGGAGCTGACCGCCACGTTCGACGCGCTGGACGAGGACCCGACCGTCTACCACACGATGAACGGGCCGAGCGAGTTCCACGTGATCGGCAGCCTGCGCGAATGGTCCATTGTGGACAGAGTAGGCGCGGTCGACGTGCCGACGCTGCTGATCAGCGGCCGCCACGACGAGGCGACACCGGCGACCGTACAACCTTTCTACGACGGCATTCCGGACGTCCGCTGGGAGGTGTTCGACGAGTCGAGCCACATGCCGCACATCGAGGAGACCGAACGCTTCATCGCGACCGTCGGCGATTTCCTGGCGATGGTCGACGACAGGGAGGCGGGGGCATGACAGCGGAATCGGAGGAAACCACACTCGCCGAGTTCGGCTACCAGCAGGAACTGAAGCGTTCGCTGACCCTGCGGGACCTGTTGGTCTACGGCATGATCTTCATGGTCCCGATCGCCCCGTTCGCGATCTTCGGCGTGGTGTTCAACCAGTCGAAGGGCATGGTGCCGCTCACCTACGTCATCGGCCTGGTCGCGATGCTTTTCACCGCGTTGAGCTACCGCGAGATGAGCAGGGCGTTCCCGGTCGCCGGCTCGGTCTACACCTATGCGGGCCGCGGCATCGCCAGTTGGGTCGGTTTCCTGGCCGGCTGGGCGATCCTGCTGGACTACCTGCTGGTGCCCACCCTGCTGTACGTGACCGGCGCCGCCGCGCTGGACACCGTGCTGCCCGGCGTGCCGCAGTGGCTGTGGGTGGTCATCTTCGTGGTGCTCAACACGACGGTGAACCTGGCCGGCGTCGAGATCACCGCGCGGGCCAACCGGCTGTTCCTGCTCGGCGAGCTGATCGTGCTGGCGATCTTCCTGGTGGCGGCCGTGATCGCGATCGTCAGGGGCGTGCACGGGGCGCACTGGTCGACCACACCGCTGTACAACTCCAGCCAGTTCTCGCCGAGCCTCGTGTTCGCCGCGTTGTCGATCGCCGTGCTGTCCTTCCTCGGTTTCGACGCCATCTCCACCCAGTCCGAGGAGGTCCGCGGCGGCCCGAAGATGGTCGGGCGGGCGACCGTGATCTCGTTGTGCCTGGTCGCGGTGTTGTTCGTGGTGCAGACCTACGTGGCCGCGCTGCTGGTGCCCGGCAGCACCCAGTTCAACGGCCAGGACGCCACCAACCAGGCCTTCTACACCATCGCCGGCCTGGCCGCCGGGCACTGGCTGACCGTGCTCATCGCGGTGGCCACGGCGCTGGCGGCGGCGGTCGCCAACAGCCTCGTCGCGCAGAACGCCACGTCCCGCCTGCTGTTCTCGATGGCCCGCGACCGCACGCTGCCGAAGTTCCTCGCGCACGTCAGCCAGAAACGGCGGGTGCCGGAGCGCGCCGTGCTGCTGGTCGCCGTGGTCAGTCTCATCCTCGGCCTGTTCTTCGTCGGCCAGATCGAGTTCCTGTCCACGCTGGTCAACTTCGGCGCGCTGTTCGCGTTCCTGCTGCTGCACGTGTCGGTCGGCGTGTACTACCTGATCAAGCGCCGCCAGCGGACCTACGGGATGCATCTGGTGGTGCCGCTGATCGGGTTCGTGATCATCGGTTACGTCCTCTACAACGCGGACGTCAACGCCAAGATCGGCGGCTCGATCTGGCTCGCCATCGGCATCATCCTCATCGTGATCCGCAAGCTGACCGGCCGGGACGTGACCCTCACCATGGACGAGAACGCCAGGGCATGACACGCGGCCCGATGCGCCCTACGTTGGTGCCGTGACGATGCTCAACTCGGTCATCGACGGCAACGAAGCCGACGCACCGGTTCGTGAGTACACCTCCCGTGATCCGGCCAGGTTGACCGACGTGGTGGCCACCGTGGGCCTCGGCGATCCGGACACGTTCGTACGGGCGACGCGAGCCGCGCGGCGGGCGCAACGCGAGTGGGCCGACGTGCCGGCGCCGGTGCGCGGCCGGGTCATCGCGAACCTGGGGCGGCTGGTGGAGGCCAACCTCGACGCGCTGGCCGCACTGGTCACGCGGGAGATCGGCAAGCCGGCGGCCGAAGCGCGCGGCGAAGTGCAGGAGATCGTGGACACCTGCGACTTCTTCCTCGGCGAGGGCAGGCGTCTCTACGGGCAGACCGTGCCGTCGGAGATGCCGGACAAGCAGCTGTTCACGTTCCGAGTGCCGGTCGGCTCGGTCGTGGTCATCACGGCAGGCAACTTCCCGGTCGCGGTACCGTCCTGGTACCTGGTGCCGGCGCTGCTGTGCGGCAACGCGGTCACCTGGAAGCCGGCCGAGTACGCGGCCGCCAGCGCCAGGGCGCTGAGCGAACTGGCCTGGCGGGCGGGGGTACCGCCCGGTGTGCTCAACCTCGTCAACGCCGACGGGCCTACCACCTACGACGGCCTGTCCAGGGCACTGGCCGACGGACTCGTGGACAAGGTCGGCTTCACCGGATCCAGCGCGGTCGGTGTCGGCATCGGCGAGCTGTGCGGGCGGCACCTCCAGTCGGCCTGCCTGGAACTGGGCGGCAAGAACCCGATGGTCGTCGCGCCGGACGCGGATCTCGACCTCGCGGTCGAGGGCGCCCTGTTCGCCGGCTACGGCACGGCAGGCCAGCGCTGCACGTCGCTGGGCACGGCCATCGTGCACGCCGACGTGCACGACGAGTTCGTCGCCCGGTTCGACGCGGCGCTGCGCGCGGCCCGGATCGGCGACCCGACCCAGGAGGTGCTCTACGGCCCGCTACTGGCAGAGCACTTCGCGGACAACTTCGAGAAGATCCTCGGCTGGATCACCGACCACCACCGGGTGCTCGGCTCGACGGCGGTCGGCCGGATCACGGACGCGTTGCCACGGAACGGTTTCGTCGGCGACCACGCGGCGGGTCTCTTCTACCACCCGGTCCTGTTGGACGGTGTGCGCGCCGACGACGAGGTGTTCCGCGAGGAGACGTTCGGGCCGATCGTCGGCGTGACCACGTACCGCGACCTGGACGAGGCGATCGAACTGGCCAACGCGCCCGGCTACGGCCTGTCCTCGTCGATCTACACCAACGACCCGGCAACGGCGTTCCGGTTCCGGCGGGGGATCGGCGCCGGCATGGTCAGCGTGAACAACTCGACATCCGGCGCGGAGGCGCACCTGCCGTTCGGCGGGAATGGCAAGTCGGGCAACGGCAGCCGCCAGTCCGGCATCTGGGTACTGGACCAGTTCACCCGATGGCAGTCGATGAACTGGGACTTCTCGGGTCGTCTGCAGAAGGCGCAACTGGACGTGGCCACCGTCGAACCGGAACGGGACTACCGGCTCCCCGCACACCTCGACGGCCGGCATGTCTGAGGCCATCGACGACCATTTCCTCAAGGCGGTCGCCGCACTGACACCGGGCAGGCCGCACGAACTCCCCGGGCTGTCGGCCGACGACGCGCTCGCCCTGTTCGACGCGCAACTGGGCAGCCGGCACCTGGACTTCGCCGCCCGCGAACTGGTCGGACAGGGCCGCGGTTTCTACAGCATCGGCTCCGCAGGCCACGAGGGCAATGCCGCGCTCGCGGCGGCGCTGCGGCCGACGGATCCGATCCTGCCGCACTACCGGTCCGGCGCGTTCTACCTGACCCGCGCGGCGCAGGTGCCCGGCCACGATGCAGCTGGGCTGGACGGTTTGGGAAGAGCATTGCGGGACGTTCTGCTCGGCGTCGTCGCGGCCGTGGACGAGCCGATCGCGGGCGGGCGGCACAAGGTGTTCGGCAACAAGGCGCTGGCCGTGATCCCGCCGACGTCCACCATCGCGTCGCACCTGCCGCGCGCGGTCGGACTGGCGTTCGGCGTCGAACGCGCCCGCAAGCTCGGCATCGCGACCGAGTGGCCTGCCGACTCGGTGGTGGTGTGCGGTTTCGGCGACGCATCGGCCAACCACTCCACCGCGACGGGCGCGCTGAACACCGCCGGGTACTGCGCCTACCAGCGGCTGCCCCTGCCGCTGCTGATCGTGTGCGAGGACAACGGCATCGGCATCAGCGTGCGCACCCCGGCCGGCTGGGTCGCCGCCGCCAACCAACACCGGCCGAACATGCCGTACTGCACAGCGGACGGCACCGACCTGCTCGCCACGCTGGCGGCGGCTAGGCAGGCGGTCGACCGCGTCCGCGCCACCCGCGCGCCCGTGTTCCTGCACCTGCGGATGGTGCGGCTGCTCGGCCATGCCGGGTCCGATGTGGAGTCCGGCTACCGGTCGTCCGCCGAGATCACCGCGGACTACCCGCGCGATCCGGTGCTGCGCACGGCGGAACTGCTGGTGGCACACGGCATCCTCGAACCGGCTGAGGTGATCGACCGCTACGAGCGGATGCGGGCGCGGGTGTGGGCGACCGCGGAGGCGGCCGTGGCCCGGCCCCGCCTGGTGTCGGCGGCCGACGTGATGTCACCGCTCGCGCCGCCGAAACCGGTGCACCCCAAGGTTTCCCGGCGCGCCCCTGGCCCACTCACGCTGGCAAGGGCCATCAACAGCGCCCTGGCCGACCTGCTGTCGGTCGACCCAGGCACGCTCGTGTTCGGCGAGGACGTGGCCGTCAAGGGCGGTGTGTACGGCGTGACGCGCGGGCTGCGCACCGAGTTCGGCGCGGCCAGGGTCTTCGACACGCCGCTGGACGAGCAGACCGTGCTCGGCACGGCGCTGGGCACGTCGTTGGCCGGTTTCCTGCCGATCCCGGAGATCCAGTACCTGGCGTACCTGCACAACGCGGCGGATCAACTACGCGGCGAGGCGAGCACGATGCGGTTCTTCTCGTGCGGCCAGTACCGCAACCCGATGATCGTGCGGATCGCCGCCTACGCCTACCAGCGCGGTTTCGGCGGCCACTTCCACAACGACAACGCCATCGCCGCCCTGCGCGACATCCCCGGTCTGGTGATCGCGTCACCGGCCCGCCCGGACGACGCGGCGGCCATGCTGCGCACGTGCGCCGCGATCGCCCGCGCCGACGGTTCGGTCTGCGTGTTCCTGGAACCCATTGCCCTGTACCACACCCGCGACCTGCACGAGCCCGGCGACGACGGCTGGCTGGCCGCCGACGACACCCACGTGCCACTGGGTTCGGCTCGAACGTACGGCGACGGCGGCGACCTGACGCTGGTCAGCTTCGCCAACGGCCTGCGGATGAGCCTGCGCGTCGCTCGGCGCCTCGCCACGGCCGGCATCCGCTGCCGGGTGCTCGACCTGCGCTGGCTGGCGCCGCTGCCAGTGACGGATCTGTTGCGCGAGGCGGCCGCGACCGGCCGGGTCCTGGTGGTGGACGAGACACGCGTGTCCGGCGGGGTGGCGGAGGCGGTGGTCACGGCGCTCGTCGACCACGGCAGCGACGCCATGGTGGCCAGGGTGAACAGCGCGGACAGCTTCGTCCCGCTCGGCACGGCCGCGAATCACGTCCTGCTGTCCGAACACGACATCGAACGGGCCGCCGTCGCCCTGGTCCGCAGGCGCCACCCACCCGGGTTGACCGGACCTCCACGCACGCCATAGCAAATAGCAAACAGCACATAATCCCGATCAAGTGCCACACGCTATAGCAAATAGCACATGATCCTGATCAAGTGCTACACGCTATAGCAAACAGCAACGCAACTCCCACCAGGCGTCGCACGTATAGCAGACAGCAAACACCGATGCGATCCTGATCCAGCGCCGCACGCTATAGCAAACAGCAGCGACCCTGAACAAAGTGCTACGCGCGCTATAGCAAACAGCAACGCGACCCTGACCAAGTGCTGCATGCTATAGCAAAAGGCAATGCGACCTGATCCGGCGCCGCGCTATAGCATGCAGCAACACCCAAGTGATCCCGATCAAATGCTGCACGCTATAGCAAACAGCAACGTGACGCGCATCGGGGGCCACGCGTCGCACGCTATAGCAAACAGCAAATACCCATAGGACTCTGATCCAGTGCCGCAGCTATAGCAAACAGCAACGCGGCCCTGACCCAGCACCGCGCTATAGCAAACAGCACATAAGATATAGCAAATAACAAAGAGCAAATAGCAATCGCCACTTGGCTCCACGATATCGATTGACGCGCCCGGGCGAGGTGCCGGCGTGAGGTGCCGGCGTGAGGTGCCGGCGTGAGGTGCCGGCGTGAGGTGTAGCTGGCGGACCGGCTCCAATGAGGCTGAGCGAGCGTTGACTTTGTGCCGCAAAGTACGCAAACATTGCGGCACAAAGTCAACGGGGAGGCA
>DASXXM010000024.1:0-6458 GCA_036503065.1 Pseudonocardiaceae bacterium
GCCGAACAGGACGTGGCGATCGGTGTCCGGCTCGCGCTGCCGCACCGCAAACGCCGCGACCCGTTCGACGAGCCGGGCCTGGACGACGACCAACTGACCGAAGCCCTGCGCGACGCCGCCGACCAACTCGACCAACCCACCCCCGATCCCGACCCGGACCCCGACGGCGACCAAGCCCCATCGCCCGACGACTCCGACGGCGCGCCGGACCAACGGCCCGCACCCGACGGCGCGCCGGATCAGGACGCCAACGGCGAATCCCCGGCCAACGGCGCGCCCGACCGGCGGCCCGCGCCCGAGCAGCCACCGGCCGCGCCCGCGCCGTCCTTTCGTGCTCGGCTGCTGCGGGTGCCCGGTGTCGGCGAAGGCGCACCCGGCCGGCGGTCGCGCGCCCGCGCCGGGTTCGGCCGGACGGTGCGGGCCGCCGACGTCGGCTCGACGGACGGCGCCGGCCTGCACCTGATCGGCACGCTGTCCGCGGCAGCGCCCTACCAGCGGGATCGCGGCCGGACCGGCCCTGGACTGCGGTTGCGCGGGTCCGACGTGCGGCGGGCGGTGCGCGAGGGCAAGGAGGGCAACCTGGTGCTGTTCGCCGTCGACGCGTCCGGCTCGATGGCCGCCCGCGCCAGGATGTCCGCCGTGACCGGGGCTGTGCTGTCGCTCCTTTCCGATGCGTACCAACGCCGGGACAAGGTCGGTGTGGTGACCTTCCGGGGGACCGGCGCCGAGGTCGCGCTGCCGCCGACGTCGTCGGTGGACGCGGCGGCCCGACGCCTGCGCGGCCTGCGGACCGGCGGCCGGACGCCGTTGTCCGACGGCCTGTTGCGGGCCCGCAGGGTCCTGGCCGCCGAACGGCTCCGCGATCCCCGCCGTCGGGCCCTGTTGATCGTGCTCACCGATGGGCGGGCCACCGCGACCAGCACCGGCGGCGACCCGGTGGCCGACGCGCAGCGCGCGGCCGGACTCCTGGCCTCGGACGGCATCGCGTCGATCACGGTGGACTGCGAGCACGGTCCGGTGCGCCTCGGCCTGGCCGCCCGGCTGGCCGGGGCGCTCGGTGGTCCGTGTCTGACGTTGGCCCAGCTGTCCGCCGACCAGGTCGCTCTGGTCGCCCGGGCCGCATGAGCGGAGGTCGTTGTGCCACAAGGGAAACCCGAGACGGTGCCGGTGGACGGGCTGACCACCCGCCAGCGCCGCAACCGCCCGCTGCTGATCGTGCACACGGGTGAGATGAAAGGAAAGTCGACGGCCGCGTTCGGCCTGGCGTTGCGGGCGTGGCACCAGGGCTGGTCGATCGGCGTGTTCCAGTTCGTGAAGTCGGCGAAGTGGAAGGTGGGCGAGGAGGCCGCGTTCCGCGCGCTGGGCAAGGTGCACGAGCAGACCGGCGAAGGCGGCCCGGTGGAGTGGCACAAGATGGGTGAAGGTTGGTCCTGGACCCGCAGGCACGGCACCGACGACGACCACGCGGCTGCGGCCAGGGAGGGCTGGCAGGAGATCGCCCGACGCCTGGCCGCCGAACAGCACGGCATGTACGTGCTGGACGAGTTCACGTATCCGATGCACTGGGGCTGGGTCGACGTGCACGAGGTCGTGGCGACGCTGGCCGAGCGCCCCGGCGCCCAACACGTCGTGATCACCGGCCGCAACGCGCCGCAGGAACTGGTCGACGCGGCCGATCTGGTGATGGCGACCACCAAGGTGAAACACCCGATGGACGCGGGCCAGAAAGGCCAGCGGGGCATCGAATGGTGACGGCGACATGACCGCGACCCGCGTCGTGGTCCGGGCCGGCCACGGCCCCAGGGCTGATGCGCAACGAAGACCCCCCGCGTCGGTTTCCGGCAGCGGCGGAAAGGCAGGCGGCGAACCGTTGTCCGCTGGCAGGGGCGTCCGATGGTGATCACGACACCGCGGGTGGTGATCGCGGCGCCCGCGTCCGGTGCTGGCAAGACCACCATCGCCACCGGGTTGCTGGGCGCGTTGACCGCGCGCGGCCGTCGGGTGGCTCCGTTCAAGGTCGGGCCGGACTACATCGATCCCGGTTACCACGCGATCGCCGCCGGCCGGCCCGGTCGCAACCTTGATCCGGTGCTGGTCGGCGAGGACCGGGTCGGGCCGTTGTTCGCGCATGGCGTGGCCGGTGCGGACCTGGCGGTGGTCGAGGGTGTGATGGGGCTGTTCGACGGGCGCGGCGGTACGGCCGGGTTCGGGTCGACCGCGCATGTGGCCCGGCTGTTGGACGCGCCGGTGTTGCTGGTGGTCGACGCGCGTGGGCAGGGACGGAGCCTGGCCGCGCTGCTGCACGGTTTCCGCGGCTACGAGCCCACTGTGCGGCTGGCCGGTGTCGTGCTCAACCAGGTCGGCTCGCCGCGCCATGAACGGGTGCTGCGCGAGGCCTGCGCGGAGATCGGCCTGCCGGTGCTGGGCGCGGTGCCACGCGGTGCCGAGGTCGCACTGCCGTCCCGGCACCTGGGGCTCGTGCCGGCTGCTGAGCACGGTGAGTCGGCTCGGCGGGCGGTCGCGGCCATGGCCGAGCTGATCACACGATCGGTGGATCTCGATGCCGTACTCCGGCTGGCCGCGACCGCGGGTCCAGCGGCCGCGACCGCCTGGGATCCGGTGTCGGAGATCCGATCGGTAGCCGAGGCAGGGTCGGCGGTGTCCGGTGAGCAGGGGCAGGCTGGCTCGCTATCTGGGTTCGGGCGGCGGCCGGTGGTCGCCGTTGCGGGGGGTGCCGCTTTCACGTTTGGTTATGCAGAGCATGTCGAACTCCTTGTTGCCGCTGGTGCGCACGTTGCCGTCGTTGATCCGCTGCGGGACGAGGCGTTGCCGACTGGTGTGGCAGCGCTCGTTCTGCCGGGCGGGTTTCCCGAGCAGCACGTGCCTTCGCTCTCTGAAAACACCAAGCTGCGCGCGGAGGTTGCATCCTTCGCTCGATCGGGTGGCATTGTTCAGGCCGAATGCGGTGGTCTGCTTTATCTGCTAGATCGCCTCGAGGGTTTGCCGATGTGCGGCGTGCTGCCGGGGACGGCCGAGATGTCCGGCACGCTCGCGCTCGGCTATCGGGATGCCGTGGCCGCCACCGATTCCGTCGCCCACCGCGTCGGGGAACGCCGGACCGGACACGAGTTCCACCGCACTCGGGTGACCGCCGCCGACGCGACACCCGCCTGGCATTGGCGCGACCACGACGGCCAACCACACCGCGAAGGCTTCGTCCGGGACCAGGTGCACGCCTCCTACTTGCACACGCATCCCGTCGGCAGCCCGGAGACCGTGGCCCGGCTGGTCGGAAGGGCAAGCCAATGGCCCCTCGGCTGATCGGCGTCGGCGTCGGCCCCGGCGATCCCGAACTGCTGACCCTGGCCGGGCTCAGGGCGCTCCGTACCACCGATCGCGTGTTCGTGCCCGTGCTGGCGGCGGACGAACAGGGCAGGGCGGAGTCCGTGGTCCTGGCCCACACCGACAACGCCGTCGAACGGCTGGTGTTCGCGCTGGCCGATCCGGTCGCCGGCCCGCAACAACGCCGCAGGCGGCACTGGGACGCGGCCGCCGAGCGGGTGGCCGAGCACCTGACCGGACACGAGAGCGCGGTGTTCGCCACCATCGGCGACCCCACGATCTACTCCACCTTCGGCTATCTCGCCGCGACCGTGCGCGAGCTCGTGCCGAACGTGATCATCAGCACCATTCCGGGCATTACCGCCATGCAGGCCGCCGCCAGTGCCGCCGGCATCACCCTCGTCGAGGGCGTCGAACCACTGACCGTACTGCCGGTTGCGCGCAACGTGACCGCCGTGGCGGCTGCGCTGGGCCGACACGGTACGGTCGTCGCCTACAAGGGCGGGCGGCGGCTGCGCGAGCTGCGTGCGGAGATCGAGCGGGCCGGCGCTTTGGACCGAGCGGTGTACGCGGAACACCTGGGCACCGAGGACGAGCGGGTCCTGCCGCTGTCCGAGGTGGCTCTGTCCGAAGTGGATGGCGGAGTCGGCGGGGCGCCGTACCTGTCGACGATCGTGGTGATTCCGCCGCGTGGAGGAAGAGGAGAACAGCTATGACCGGTCGGGTCTCGTTCGTCGGAGCCGGACCAGGTGCGGCCGATCTCATCACGTTGCGCGGCGCCAAACGGATCGCCGAGGCGGACATCGTGGTGTGGGCGGCCAGCCTGGTCGACCCGCAGTGCGTGCGGGAACATGCCCGGCCGGACGCGGAGCTGATCGACTCGTCGCGGATCACCCATGAGGACGTGTTGGCGGTCTACCGGCGGGCGGCAGCGGATCGGCTCACGGTGGCCAGGGTGCATTCCGGTGATCCGTCGCTGTGGGGCGCGGTCCAGGAGCAGTACGACAGCTGCCAGCGTCTCGGTCTGGAAGTCGAGATCGTGCCCGGTGTGTCGGCGTTCTCGGCGGCGGCGGCCATCGTCGGTCGCGAGCTGACCGTGCCGGAGGTGGCCCAGTCGGTGATCCTGACCCGGCTGGAGGGCGGCAAGACGCCGATGCCCGACGGGGAGCACATCCGCGAGTTCGCCCGCCACGGCACCACGATGGCGGTCTTCCTGTCCGCCGCGCGCAGCGGTCAACTCGTCGACGAGCTGCGTGCCGGCGGTTACCCGGACGACACGCCGGTGGTGGTGGCCTACAAGGTGACCTGGCCGGACGAGCTGATCCTGCACACCACCATCGGCGAGCTGGCCGAGACGGTCAAGCAGCACAAGCTGTGGCGCCACACGCTGTTCCTGGTGGGCAAGGCGTTGCGGGCCGAGGGCACCCGATCGCACCTGTACCACGCGGGCCACTTCCACACCTACCGCAAGGCCGACCCGGCGGCCCGGCGCGAGCTGCGCGCCACCCAGGCCGGTGACAGCAGCGCCGAGGACACCAAGGCCAGGGCCGGCTGGCCGATGCAGACCAGCCGGTCGGGCTGGGCGACGGCCCGGGTCAAGGACGCGGACTCCGGCGGCCAGGAGTCGGTCGCGGCCTGGTCCGCGGTGCGCGGCTGGCAGGAGACGGCGCGGTCGGCCACCCGGAGCGGCTACCGGAAGCCGCTGACCGACGCGCCACGCCCGGTCCGCCCGGTGCCGGCCGACCAGGAGACGCTCGCGCTGGAGTCGACGCCCCAGGAACCCGAGCCCCAGCAACCAAAGCCTCAGCTGGCCGCCGTGCCGGAACGGCCGCGCCAGCAACGCCAGGCGCAGGCCAAGAAGACCGGCCAGAAGCGCAAGCCGGGTGCGAAAGCCTGAGGAGGCGCGGCAATGGCGGTGACGGTCATCGGGGTCGACGGGGCCACGCTGCCGCCGGGCGGCGCCGAACTGGTGGCGGCAGCCGGTCTGGTGGTCGGCGGCCGGCGGCACCTGGCGCGGCACGCGACCGGGGCACGCAAGACCGTCGAGCTGGGTCCCCTGGACGAGGCGATCCGGCTGTTATCGGACTTCGCCGGCGACAAGGCCGCGGAACACGCGGTGGTGCTGGCGTCCGGTGATCCCGGGTTCTTCGGTGTGCTGCGGGCGTTGCGCGCGGCGGCGCTGCCGGTCACGGTGGTGCCCGCGGTGTCCAGCGTGCAGCGGATCGCCGCGCTGGTCGGGCGGCCGTGGGACGACGTTGCCGTGGTCAGCGCGCACAGCAGGGAGATCGGCCCGGCGCTGAACCTCTGCCGGACCCATCGTGTCGTCGCCGTGCTGACCGGCCCCGGTGCCGGACCGGCGGAGCTGGGCGCGGGGCTCAAGGGCTGGCGGCGCAAGCTCGCGGTGGCCGAGGATCTCGGCGGGCCGGCCGAGCGACTGTCCGTTGTGGAGGCTACGGCGGCCGCGAACCGGTCGTGGCAGGAGCCGAACGTGGTGCTCTGCCTGCCCGAATCCGATCCGGTGCCGGCACGGGCCTGGCTGGCCGGTGGCATCGGCGCGCCGCCGGAGCAGGGCTGGGCGCTGCCGGAGGACGACTTCGCGCACCGGGACGGCATGGTCACCAAACCGGAGGTCCGGGCGTTGGTGCTGGCTCGGCTCGCGCCCCGGCCGGGCACGCTGATCTGGGACGTCGGCGCGGGTTCCGGCGCGGTCGGCGTCGAGTGCGGCCGGTTGGGGTCGGCCGTGATCGCCGTGGAGAAGGACCCCGGCCAGTGCGTGCGGATCGTGGCCAACGGCGCCCGGCACGGCGTGGACATCCGGCTGGAGGACACCGCGGCACCGGACGCGCTGATCGGGCTGCCCCGGCCGGACGCGATCTTCGTCGGCGGTGGCGGGCCGACCGTGGTACGGGCCTGTGCCGAGGTCGGGGCGGACCGGATCGTAGTCGCGCTGGCCTCGTTGGACCGGTTCGCGTTGTGCCGGGACGCCCTGCGCGCCGGCGGTTACCAGGTCGACGGCTGCCAGCTCACCGCCGCCCGGCTGACCGACCTGCCGGACGGCACGAGCCGGCTGACCGGCGGCAATCCGGTGCTGGTCCTGTGGGGCACCCGGTGATCGG
>DASXXM010000025.1:0-4519 GCA_036503065.1 Pseudonocardiaceae bacterium
CCGCGACGCCGTCGCAGGCCCAGACTTCGGCGACGGAGGACTGCCCGACCACCCCGGCCCAACTGCAAGTGTGGCTGGCATCGCAGTTCGACGGCGGCTCGGTCGCGTTCAACCTCACCCGCGCCCTGCGGCTGACCGGCACCGTGTACACCGACGCCCTGCGGCGCGCACTCGACGCGCTGGCCGACCGGCACGAGGCACTGCGCGCCGGATTCCACTTCACGGACGGCGAACTGTCCCAGACGATCGCGCCCGCCCACGGTTTCGCGGTACCACTCGAACTGACCACAGTGGACGAAGCCGACGTCGACGCGACGGTGGCCGAGTTCGCGGCGCGCCCGTTCGACCTCGCCACCGGCCCGCTGCTGCGGGCGCAACTGGTCACGTCCGGGCCGGAAACGCACCTACTGACGCTGAGCACCCACCACATCGTCGCGGACGGCTGGTCGCTGGGGCTGCTCGTGCGCGACCTGGGTGAGCTGTACGGCGCCATCGCGCGCGAGCACGCGCCCGCGCTGGCGCCGGTCGGCATCGGCTACCGCGAGCACCATCAGCGTGCGGCGGAACGTGCCGCGACCGGCCGCACGCGGGACGCCGAGTACTGGCTGGACACGTTCGCCACCGTGCCCACGCAGCCGGATCTGCCGGTCCGGTCCGGCACCGGTGGCGCGTTCGCCGGCGCGTACCGCTCGTACGCGCTGCCGCCGCGACTGTGGGCTCGGCTGAAGGACTACGCGCAGGCCGGCGGTGCGACGCCGTTCACCTCGGTGCTGAGTGTGTTCGCCGCGCTGTTGTCGCGGTACACCGAACAGGGCGAGCTGGTGCTCGGCACGTCGGTCGCCGGCCGGAACAGCGAGGCGCTGGAGCAGATGGTCGGCATGCTGGTGCGGACCGTGCCGCTGCGGCTGCGGGTGGACCCGGCGCGCGGCTTCGGTGAGCTGCTCGGCGAGGTGCGCCAAGCTTTCGGTGCGGCACTGGGCCACCAGGACTACCTGTACGAGGAGCTGGTCGAGGAACTGCGCCGCCGGGACGTCGTCCGCGCGCCGCACCTGTTCAACGTGCTCATCGAGTTCGAGCGGTTCGCCGACGTCGGCCCGTCGCCCGCCGGTTCGATGGCCGGCCCGGAACTGCTGGTGGAACCGGTCGAGGTGACGTTGCGTACCAGCGTGTTCCCGCTCAACATCATGCTCGCCGAGAACGAGTCCACCCTCGCGGCGGCCATCCGCTACGACACCGGCCTGTTCGACGAGGACACCGTCGACGGCCTGTGGCACGCGTTCGCGGCGCTGGTCGAGTCGGTGCTGGACCGTCCGGCCGAACCCTTGGCCCGGCTGCCGCTGCTGCCCGAACCGGAGCACAGCCGAGTGCGGACCATCGGCCACCGGGAGCTGGCCTTCGATCCGGCATTCCAGATCCACCACGCGATCGAACGGTTCGCCCGACTGACGCCGGACCGCACCTGTCTGTCCAATGCGGACACCCGACGCACCTACGCCGAGGTGAACACCAGGGCCAACCAGCTCGCCAGGTTCTTCACCGAACAGTTGGGCGTGCGGCAGGGCGACGTGGTCGCCCTGGTGATGGACCGCCTGCCGCTGATGGTCGAAAGCATCCTGGCGCTGTGGAAGTGCGGCGCGGCCTACCTGCCGGTCGCCCCGAACTACCCGCCCGCCTTCGTCCGGATGATGCTGGAGTCCGCGCAGGTTCGGCTCGCGGTACTTGCCCCCACCCAGGTCCGGTCCGAACTGCGGGCGCACATCCCGGCCGACTGCACGGTGGTCGACCTGACCGACGACACGGCCGACGGTCTGGACGGCACCGACCTGAACCGCCCGATCGACGAGAACGGCGTCGCGTACGTCATCTACACATCCGGTTCGACGGGCACGCCCAAGGGCGTCATGGTCGAGCACCTCGGCATGCTCAACCACCTGCACGCCAAGATCGACGAACTCGGCCTTGCCGAGGACAGCGTCATCGTGCAGAACGCGTCGAACAGCTTTGACATCTCGCTGTGGCAGATGTTCGCGGCACCGTTCCGCGGCGGCCGCACCGTCATCGTCGACGAGGCCGCGCAACTCGACCCGCTCGCGTTCGCCGACCGGATCGAACGCGAGCACGTCACCGTCCTGGAGGTCGTCCCCTCCTACCTCGACGTCCTGCTGGACGCGTGGCAGCAGCCGGGCAGCCCGATCAACCCGACGGCACTGCGGTACCTGATGGTCACCGGCGAGGCATGCCTGCCGCGGCAGGTCAACCGGTGGCTGGCCGCCTACCCGAACGTGCCGGTGGTGAACGCCTACGGTCCCACCGAGGCGTCCGACGACGTCACGCACCACATCATGCGGGAACCGGTCCGCAGCGAGATCGTGCCGCTGGGCCGCCCGATCCCGAACACGTACGTCTACGTGCTCGACGAACACCTGCGGGTCCTGCCGCAGGGCGCGCGCGGCGAGATCTACGTGTCCGGCATCTGCGTCGGCCGCGGCTACCTCAACGCGCCGGAGCAGACCGCACGGGCTTTCCTGACCGACCCCTTCGTGCCGGGGCGGCGCATGTACCGCACCGGTGACACCGGCCGCTTGACGTCCGATGGCCTGCTCGAAACCATGGGCCGCAACGACAGCCAGGTGAAGGTGCGCGGTTTCCGCGTCGACCTCGGCGAGATCGAACGGCAGTTGGACGGCAGCCCCGGCGTCCGGTCGGCCGCTGTCGTCGTCAACGGCACCGGCAACGACAAGCAGCTGCACGGTTACGTCGTCCTCGAGCCCGACGGCACCGTCGAGCAGTGCCGCGCGCATCTGCTGCGTGTACTGCCGGAACACATGGTGCCGTCCGAGTTCGTGGTCCTGGACGCCTTGCCGTTGACCTCCAACGGCAAGGTGGACCGCACCGCGCTGCGGCAGCGGCAGCCGGTACGCGCACCGCGCGTAGACACCGTCGCGCCCCGCACGGACACCGAGCGGCTGCTGGTCGGGATCTGGCAGGAAGTGTTGGGACAGGACGAAATCGGCGTCACGGACCAGTTCTTCCAACTGGGTGGCGACTCCCTGCGCGCGATGCGCATCCTGGCCAGAGTGCGCCAGGAACTCGGCACGGCACCCGGCCTGGAGGCGCTGTTCACCGCACCGACCATCGCCGGCCTCGCTGCCGCCCTGCCCGACTCGCGGACCACCGACGCGGACGAACCGATCGTGAGCATCGGCGGCCCCGGCACGTACGACACGCTGGCGACCCAGGACATCACGCTGGAGATCGAACGAAGTTCGGCGCAGCGGGCCGCGTTCAACCGCAACGACCTGTACGAACTGCGAGGCGACATCGACCCGGACCGGGTGGCGCAGGCCTTTGTGTTACTCACCGAGCGACACGAAAGCCTGCGCACGACCTACGGCCCGCTCGCGGGCACGACAAAGCAGACGGTGCACGCCCCCGGCGCACTCCCGCTGCCGTTCCACGTCCACGACCTGTCGACCGAACCAGACGACGCGTTGACCGCGTTCGTGCAACGGCGCATCCGCGAGCCGTTCGAGCCGGAGACCGAACCGCCGGTCCGCGCGGACCTGTTGCGAGTCGGACCGGACCGGTGGGCCTTGCTGGTCGCGATGCACCAGCTCGTCGCGGACGGCGTCTCGGCGCACGTGCTCGGCGAGGAATGGCAGGCACTGCTGGCCGGCGCGGAACTCCGACCGGCGCCGTTGCCGTTCCAGTTCAAGGACGTTGCCGCGGCACGCAACGCGCGGCTGACGCCGGCACGTCGGGCCGAACACCGGGAGTTCTGGGCACGGGAACTGGCAGGCGCGTCATCGCTGGTGCCCATTGCCACGGACCTCCCACGGCCGCCGGTCTGCGCACTCGCCGGCACGCGGCTGATCGTCCCACTGCCCGACGACCTGACGGCGCGGTTCGCCGCGCTGGCCAGGACCCAGCGGGTCACCGAGTTCGTGGTCGCCCGTGCCGCCGTCGGCCTGTTGCTGCTCGCCGAGACCGGACTGGACGACGTCACCATCGGCACGTACACCAGCGGTCGCGACCGCGGTGACCTGGCGGACCAGATCGGCTGCTACATCAACACGGTCCCGCTGCGCTTCCGGCTCGCACCCGACGAGGACGTGCCCGGCCTGCTGCGGCGGTCCCAGCAGGACATTCTGCGGGCCTTCCGGCACGAGGAGTACCCGTACGAGTGGACCATGCAGGACCTGGGCTGGCAGCGCGGCCCGGAGCGCAGCCCGCGCTTCGACGTGATGGTGTCCATGGACCAGTTGCCGGCGCAGCCCGCCACCGGAATGTTCGTCCCCCGGGAACTGCCACGCCGCTGCAAGGAGGCCGACCTACAGTTCACGTTCCTGCGCCACCCGGACCGCCTGGATCTGGCACTGACATACAACAGTGAGATCTTCACACCGGCGCGGGCCAGGACTTTCCTGACCACCCTGTGCACTATCATGACGGCCATGGTCGAAAACGTGTCGATAGCCGAAATTCTGCACCGCGAACGGGCCGAACGGTGAACGCGGAA
>DASXXM010000026.1:0-4908 GCA_036503065.1 Pseudonocardiaceae bacterium
ACCGACGTGGCCCGATGCGGAATCCACACGCGGACGATCGCGCCACCCGACTGGCGGTTCGCGCCGACGGCGTCACCGCCGTGCGCCTTGGCGACGGCCCGCACCACGGCAAGGCCCAAACCGCTGCCACCGCCGTTGGACCGGGCCGGATCGGCCCTGCGGAACCGTTCGAACGCCGCCTCGGCGAAACCGGCAGGGAATCCCGGGCCTTCGTCGGTCGCCGTGATCACCAGGTTGTCCTGCTCCACGGCGGCGGTGAGCACCACGTCGGAACCCGGTGGGGTGTGCCGGACGGCGTTGTTGAGCAGGTTGTCCAGTACCTGTCGGATCTGGCCGGGGTGCATCGCGGCCACCAACCCGGGATCGCAGATTGCCCGCAGGGTGACCGACCTGAGGTCGGCCGCCGGCCGCGCCGCGGTGAGCGCGTCCGCCAGTAGTGGGCCGACCGGCTGGTCGGGCAGCAGGTCCAGCGGCACCTTGTCGTCCATGGCGGCCAGCACCAGCAGGTCGTCCACGATGTGGCCGAGCCGGATCGCCTCGTGTTCGGCGTGGTGGACCGCGTCGCGCAGCTCATCGGCGGAATGCCCCGGCCTGCCGGCCAGTTCCAGCGCGGTCCGCAGGTTGGCCAGCGGGGTGCGGACCTCGTGCGACGCGTCGGCGACGAACTGTCGCTGGTGCGCGATGCCACCGGCGATCCTGGCCAGCAGGTTGTTCATGGTGTCGGCGAGCGCGGCGATCTCGTCGCCGGTGGCCGGTACCCGGACCCGCGCGTCCGGATCGCCCTCCGGGATCGAGGAGACCTCGCGGCGCAGCCGTTCCACCGGCCGCAACGCGACACCGGCCAGGAACCACGCGCCGACGCCGCCGAGCACCACGACGGCCGCCGCCGCGCCGACCAGGGCTTCGGTCACGCTGGCCGACAGCTCGTTCTGCACCAACAGCGGTGTCGCCACGAACGCGACCCAGACGCCGTCCGGCCGAGGTGCCGCTGTGGCGTACACGCGGTAGTCGGGTCCGGCGCCGACCGACAGGTACCCGCCGGTGTGCCGAGCCGTCGAGATCTGACCGGCGTCGAGCAGTTCGGTGCCGCCCAGCGCGGGGGAGGACCTGGCCAACCGGCCGTTCGGGTCGATGAGCCCGATCAGGATGTCGGAGGTCAGCGGGGTCTGCGAATGCACCGAATCCGGGCCGTCCCTGGCGAGCTGGCCTGCCAGCCGATCCGCCCGTGACCGCAACTGCTCGTCGAGTCTGTGGTCCAGTCCAATGTGCACGCTCTGGCCGAACACCACGGCGCCGATCGTGGTCAGCACGGCCGCCGTCAACACGTAGGCAGCGGTCAGCCGCACCCGGATCGGCAGGTTCACCGTGCCACGGCCCGCAGCCGGTAGCCGACGCCGCGCACCGTCTCGATCAGGTCCCCGCCCAGCTTGTGCCGCAGGTACCGGACGTACTGGTCGACCACATTGGACGTCACCGGGTAACGGAAACCCCAGACGTGGTCCAGAATTCTGGATCGCGTGAGCACCTGGTCCGGATAGCGCATCAGCAGTTCCAGCAGTACGAATTCCTTCGCGGAAAGGTAGACCTCCGTTGAGCCGGCCCATACCCGGCGGCACAGCGGGTCCAGTCGCAGCGCGCCGGCCCGCAGCTCGACCGACACGTCCCGGGTGGCGCGGGCTCGGCGCGTCAACGCCCGCACCCTGGCGCACAACTCGGCGAAGCTGAACGGCTTGCCGAGGTAGTCGTCCGCGCCCGCGTCCAGGCCCCGGATCCGGTCCTGCACCGAGTCGCGGGCGGTGAGCATGAGTACCGGGACCTGCCAACCGGACCGGCGCAGCCGCAGGCACACCTCGAAACCGTCCACATCCGGCAGGCCGACGTCGAGCACTGCCGCGTCGTACTCCATCGACGCGGCGACGACCAATGCTTTCGCGCCGCAGTCGACCACGTCGGTGGCGTAGCCCTCCTCGACGAAACCACTACTCAGTAGCTTCGCCATGTAGGCCTCGTCCTCGACGATGAGCAGGCGCATAGTGCATCGGATTCTAACGACCGGGGCCACCGAACGCCACACGGGCTGCCGGCTATTCGGCACGCGTTATTGGTGACGGCGAATGTGAGAATTCACATTCGTTCAACATCCGTGCCACATGGTTACCGCCATACGCTGGCTTTGCCAGTTGTAGGGCCAACTCCAACGAAGGAGAAGACAGCGATGAGACTTCGGCTACCACGGATACGTGGTCGTGCGCACTTGCTTGCCGCGACGGCCGGTACCGTCGCGGTCGCGTGTGTCCTCGGGCTGACCCTGACCGGCGCGCCGAACGCCGTCGCCGTCGGCGGCGGTGGCTTCCAGGGCAAGTTCGAGAACCTGTGCAGCTACACGCACACCAACCAGGACGACGCCATCCTGTTCCCCGGTCAGGTCGGCGCGTCGGCGCACCTGCACGACTACGTGTCCAACCCGACCGCCAACGCCAACTCGACAGCGGCCGGCCTGCGCGCCGGCAGCACCAACTGCGTCAACAGCCTGGACTTCGCGTCCTACTGGGCACCGACGCTGTACCTCGGCAGCACGCCGGTGCACACCGCCAGTGACACGATCTACTACCTGACCAACGGCAAGAAGAATGTGAAGCCGTATCCGTTCGGGTTCAAGGAGATCGCGGGCAACGCGAAGGCGACGAGCCCGGCACAGGCAGCGAACATCCTCTGGGGCTGCTCGACCGTCGCGCCCACCCTGCCGCAGGCGCCCAACTGTGCGTCCGGCGGCGAGTTGCACGTCCGGGTCGACTTCGCCGACTGCTGGGACGGCGTGCACCTGGACAGCCCGGACCACGTCAGCCACGTCGCCTACAGCACCAACGGCGTGTGCCCGAGCGGGTTCCCGGTACCGGTCCCGATGCTGAGCATCCTGTTCAAGTACCCGACCAACCAGGGTAGCCAGCTGAAGACCTCGGCAGGTCTTGGCACCTACAGCATGCACGCCGACTTCTTCAACGCGTGGGACGTGACCGAGTTGCAGCACATGGTCACCATGTGCCTCGACGCGGGCAAGGACTGCGGCCGGCCCTCCGGGATCCAGTAGCAGCCAAGGGGGACGCGCCGTGGGCCTGGGGCGTCCCCCTCCCGTGCCGGCGCATGTCCGTTCGTGATGGGAGTCCGTACGATGATCGACACCGCCGCGGCCGTCGGTGACCTCGGTCTGGTGGCCGGGGTCCGACCGACCCACCACCGTGCCCTGCAGATCAGCCTGGGTGTTGTCTGGCTGATCGCGGCCGCCCTCCAGTGCCAGCCCGTGATGTTCACCCCGGACTTCGCCGGTACCACGCTGAGCGCGGCCGCCGCCGGGAATCCCGGATTCGTCGCCGCTCCGATCGACTGGGTCGTCGAGCAGGTACAGCGGTTTCCGGTCGGCGCCAACATCGCTTTCATCGTCATCCAGGCCGCTCTGGGGGTCGGCCTGCTGTGGCGGCGAACCACGAAACTCGCGCTGGTGGGGACGGTCGTCTGGGCGCTCGCGGTCTGGTGGCTCGGCGAGGGGTTCGGCGGCCTGTTCAACGGCACGGCGAACCCGCTGATGGGCGCGCCGGGCGCGGTCCTCCTCTATGCCCTGCTCGCAGTACTGATCTGGCCGCCACGTGACGAATCGCAGGTGCGGTCCCCGGCAGGCGGTGGTCTGGTCGGACATCGGCTCGCGGCCGTGTTGTGGTTGGTCCTGTGGGGCGGTTTCGCCGTCCTGTCGGTGTTGCCGGTGAACTGGGCGCCACAGAACATGATCGCCGGGATGGCCAACGGCGAACCGGGCTGGCTGGCGGGGTTGGACCGGAGCGTCGGCGATGCCCTGGCCGGCCAGGGCGTCCTCGTGTCCGTCCTACTGTGTGTCGTCTGTGCGCTGATCGCCGTCGGCGTCGTGCTGCCGGCGCCGTTCGCCCGTGGCGCCGTGGTGCTGGCGGTCGTGTTCGCACTGGTCAGCTGGGTCGTCGGCCAGAACTTCGGCACCGTTCTCACCGGCAACGCGACCGATCCGAACTCCGGGCCGCTGCTGGTCCTGCTCGCGGTGGCCTATTGGCCACCAGCGCGGCGGCCGTGATGAGGGCGATACCGATCCCGCTCCTGGTACTCGCCGTGCTGGCCGCAGGCTGCGCCGGCACGGCAACCGCGGCCGTATCGGACAACACGCCGTCCGCGGCCGCGCGAATGGTCTGCGCGGCCGACGCCCAACGGGAGATCTCGTTGAGTCTCGGCGAGACCCTGCGCAAACCGGTCTCGCAGGCCTGGTCCGACCACGTGTATTCCTGCGACTACGTCTATCCGGCCGGAATCCTGACGCTGTCGGTACGAGAATTGTCGAGCACGACAGCGGCCGCCACGTACTACACACGGGCGCACGGCAGATCGACCGGTCCGGTGACGATTTCACGTCTCGGCCAGGCCGCTTATGCCGACCCGGACGGATCACTGACCGTGCGGAAGGACGCGATGGTTCTCCGCGTCGACGTGCACGCGTTGCCGTCCGCTTTCGGGCAGCCGGCATTGTCCCGGCAGGAGGCCGGCCGCCGTGTCGCCGCCGACATCATGAACTGCTGGATGGGCGCCTGAGTCCGAATCCCCCGCGTCGCTGTCACCGGCTCGGGCGGTGTCGCAGCGGGAATGTCGCCGCCGACGTGGCTCGCGCCCGGTGACCACGTGACCATCGAAATGACCGGACTCGGCCGCATGCACACACCGGTGCTCGACGAACGAGAAATACGGAGGGAGGCAGATGGCGATGCCTGAAAATCGGGCCCGAGAGCGGCTACGCGTCGGCTGTGACCTCCGGGCCGGCGAGCACTGGCGCCGTTTCCATTCCATGCTGCTGAGCCGGTGTAGTTTTCGTTGATGAATAGTGATGGTGCCGCCCGCCGG
>DASXXM010000027.1:0-7746 GCA_036503065.1 Pseudonocardiaceae bacterium
CCCCAGCCCGCACCGACACCCGCCGTGCCGGCCAGTTTCGTCAGTACCGGCCACGGCCTCCATGGCCCCGCCCGCCATGCGCTCGGCGCGTTCTCGTCCGACACGTTCGCGCCGTTCCTGGCCGCGTTCGGTGTCCACTCCGCCGATTCGGCCGCGATCGCCGGCCGGTCCCAGGGCTTGCCGCCCACCACACCGGACTGAAGACCCCGTTCCCCGGGTGAAGTCTGCCCACCCTCGGTTTCCGGTCCGCCATTCGGCGTACCCGCGTTCGGCTGAACCCGCTGTTCGACTGGAACCGCGTCGCCGCAACACCTCCGTGTGACCACACCCATGCCACCCGACCTGTCACCGCGCCCGGTCAGGTCGGGGACCGGTCCCGGTGCCGTGTGCCCCCACGGCACCGGGACACCTAACTTCCCGGTGGTCACCGGACATTTCAGGCGACCGGTACCCGGTCGGCGGCGATCGCCGGACGGCCGCCGACCGCGCGGGCCACCCGGCCCAGCCGCGCGACGGCGTCCGTGAGCACCGCGGGCGGCAGCGTGAACGGCACCCGCAACCACCGTTCCCACCCACCGTCCACACCGAACCGCGACCCCGGCACCAGCCGCAGGCCCTGCGACTCGGCGGCCACGGCCAGCCGGGTGGCGACCGGTTCGTCCAGCTCACACCAGGTGACGAGCCCGCCGCCCGGCCGACGCACGATCCACTGTGGACAATGCACCGCGAGCTGCTCGAGCAGTAGGTCCCGCCGCCCCGCCAGGTCCCGCCGCCGTTGCGCCAACACGGGCTCCGGATCGGCGAGCAGTTCGGCGAGCACGAGCTGCTCGAACACCGGCGCGCCCAGATCCATCGTGGCGCGTACGGACACGATCCGGTCCACCAGGTCGACCGGCGCCCGCACCCAGCCCAGGCGCAATCCGCCCCAGTGCGACTTGCTCGCCGACCCGATCGTGATCACCTGATCGGGTGCGAACGTCGCCAGCGGCGCGGGCCCGTCGAGCGGATCGCCGTCCAGATCGAGCTCGACCAGGGTCTCGTCCGCCACCGCCATGGTCCGGGTCCGCCGCAGCGCGGCACCGAGCCGGGCTCGGCCCGCGTCGTCGAGTCGATGCCCGGTCGGGTTGTGGAAGTCCGGCACGAAATATGCCAACCGGGGCGCGGACTGGCGCAGCGCCGCCTCGATCCCGTCCAGCGACCAGCCGTCCTCGGTCATGGCAACCCCGATCGGCAGCGCGTTGCCCGCCCGGATCGTGTCCAGCGCGTTCGGGTACGTCGGCTGTTCCACCAGCACCCGGTCGCCCGGCTGCACCAGCATGCGGAAGACCAACCCGAACGCGTGATGCGCACCCGTGGTGACCACGATCTGCTCGGCAGTCGTGGCCAGGCCGCGCGCCCGATAGCGGGCCGCGATCGCCGCGCGCAGCCCCGGCAGCCCGTGCGGCTCGTACCCGTGGCCGCGCAGGTGGCCGGGCAACAGCCGCGCGGCCACCGCGACCGCGTCGGCCAGTGCCGGCACCGCCTCGGCCGATGCCCTGGCCAGGTCGATCAGGTCCGGCGCGGGCGCCGGTTCCGTGGCCCGTAGCTGGTCCGGCACGGTGATCCACGACCCGGCGCCACGCCGGCTGGCGATCACGCCGCCGGTGCGCAACAGGTCCATGGCGGCCGTGACCAGCGTTCGGCTGACCATGAGCGCGTCGGCCAGCTCCCGCTCGGCCGGCAACCGCGTGCCGGCGGGCAGGTGTCCCTCCTGCGCCAGCAGTCGAACCCCACCGGCCAGGTCGGCCGCTGCATGCCGAGCCATCGGCGCCCGCCAGGCACCCAACAACTCAGCCAATCGACGGGCCGAAACCCGGCCACTCGGCACGACAGGCAAGTTCATGAGTCCACTTTCGCAGGATTGGCTATCGAGGTGAAGGCCACTTGCCCGGAACTACTGTCACTCATGTGGGGGAACCCAGGATCGCGGTGGCCGAGGCCGCCGGCGTCGGCATCGACGGACTCGACCGCCCGACCGAGGACCACGTGGTCCTGCTGCCGACCGCCGTCATCCTCGCCGACGGCGCCACCGCACTGCGCGACGACGAACTGTCCGGCGGCTGGTACGCAGAGCACCTCTGCCAGGGCCTGGCCACCCACCTGACCGACCAGCCGACCGCAGACCTGAGAGCACTCCTCTCGAAAACGATCACTGATCTCTCCCGAGAACACCTGCTCACCCCCGGATCGGCGCCGTCCAGCACGGTAGCCGTACTCCGCTGGACCGACGACCGGGTCGACGCACTCGTCCTCGCCGACAGCCCGATCGTCGCGTTCACCCGACAGGGACCACAGGTCCTGGCCGACGACCGGATCGCCAACCTGGCCGTGCCGGGCGGCGGCTACCGACAGCGACTACGCGCCGGCGGCGGCTACGGCCCGGACCACGTGGCGGCGCTGCGTGCGGCCGGCAACAGCTTCGGCCAACGACGTAACGTGCCCGGCGGTTTCTGGGTCGCCGAAGCCGATCCGGCCGCCGCCACCCAAGCCCGCACGGCAAGTTGGCCGCGAGCTGACGTCACGGCCGCCCTGCTGGCCAGCGATGGCGTGTCCTGCGGCGTCGACGACTACCGCCTGTTCGACTGGCCGACCGTGCTGGCGCTGGCCACGGACGCCGGCCCGGCCGCGGTACTGGCCGAAGTCCGGAACGCCGAACGTGCCGACCCGGACGGCCTGCGCTGGCCACGGCCGAAACGACACGACGACCAGGCCCTGGTGCTGGTCCGGTTCTGAAACCTCATTGCCGCCCGCCGCCGCCCGGATCATCCTCAGACCATGGTGGTCGTCCACCGCCGGAAATGGACTTCTCGGAACATGAACCGGAACTGGCCAGTGCCCGACTTCGTCCTCGCGAACACCGAGCCGGGCCACGCGCCCCTGGTGCCGGAGATCACCCTGCGACTGGCCGACGAGCCCTTCGCCCTGTGGGAACGCGCCCAGACCCTGCCGTACTGGGCGTTCGCCTGGGCCGGCGGTCAGGCGCTGGCGCGCCACGTCCTGGACCACCGCGACCTCGTGGCCGGTCGGCGGGTGCTGGACCTGGCGTCCGGGTCCGGCCTGGTCGCCATCGCCGCGGCCATGGCCGGCGCCGCCACGGTCACCGCGACGGACGTGGACCCACTGGCGGTGCGGGCAATCACCGTGAACGCCCAGGCCAGCGGCGCCCTCGTCACCGCGTGCGGTGTCGACGTACTCGACACCGACGGCGGCGACACGGAGGTGGTCCTGGCCGGCGACGTCTGCTACGACCGAGCCATGGCCGACCGCGTCCTGCCGTTCCTGGCCAGAGCCGCCACCCGAGGAATCCGGGTACTCGTCGGCGACCCGGGCCGAGCCCACTTCCCGAAGACCGGATTCCAAGCGCTGGCAACCTATGCGGTACCCGTCACCGGCGTCCTCGAAGCCAACGACACCACCCCCACCACGGTCTGGCAACACGATCGAGGGTAGGGAAACCCGCACCCCAAACACACGGGCCACCCCCATGGCCTCCCACTCTCACCACCCCGATCATGGAACCGTCCCACTTCCACAACCCGAGGTGACCACCATGACCCCGCCAACACCCGGCCGGTGATCCCAGTGCGCTCCACGATCGTCCGCGCGCTGCGCGAGCCGATGTCGAAGCGGGCGCGGCGGGAGCTCGGCTACTGCCTGCTGAGCATCCCGGTCACCGTGCTCGGCCTGGCCTACGTCCTGGTGTCGTTCGTCCTGGGCGCGGGCCTCGCCGTCACAGCGGCCGGCGTCCCCCTGATCGCGTTCACGGTGACCGGCGCCCGGCGCCTTGGCGCCCTACGCCGTCGAATGGCCGCCCGCTACCTCGACGAACACGTGGCGGCCCCACCGCCGTTGACCCGCCAGCCAAGGCTGCTCACCCGCATGTCCAGCCGACTGCGGGACGGAGCAGGCTGGCACGCGATCGGCTACCTGCTCGCCGTGGTCCCGTTGACCTTCGTCGGCGCCTACGTCGTGATCGTCACCTGGGCCTGGGGCCTGATCAACCTGACCTACCCGATGCAATACGTCTTAGGTATCAACCTGTCCACCCTCCGCGACAGCAACGGCGTCGTACACCAGGGTTTCGTCTTCAACGGCGTGGTATACGACACGTGGCCACGACAACTCCTGGTCAGCCTGGCCGGGATAGCGCTGCTGCTGATAGCACCATGGGCAGTCCGAGCCCTACTCCTGGTCGACCGCCTATTGATTCGCGCACTACTCGGCCCGCCCGGCACCGCGGCACGAATCAGAGACCTGGAACACTCCCGCGCCTACGCGATCGACGACGTAGCCGCCACCCTCCGACGAATAGAACGCGACCTGCACGACGGCGTCCAGGCCAGGATGGTGGCCGTCGCCATGAACCTGACCATGCTCAACGAAACCCTGGGCACCGACACCACCCCCGACAGCCGCCGACAGCTCACCGCCGCACGGGACCACGCCAAGGACGCACTGGCCGAACTACGGGACATGGTGGGCAGCATCCACCCACCAGCCCTGGACGGCGGCCTGGAAACCGCACTGACCACCCTGGCCGCCCGCAGCCCCATCCCGGTCGACCTGCATGCCGAACTGTCGGACCGCCCCACCCCGGCCATCGAGACGATCGCCTATTTCTCGGCGGCGGAACTGCTGACCAACGCAACCAAACACAGCGGAGCCAACCGCATCACCATCGACGTAACAGAGATATCCGGCCGGCTGAAACTAGAGATCACCGACAACGGCCACGGCGGCGCCAGAACCGACACCGCCGGCACCGGCCTACTCGGCCTGACCCAACGGGTAGGTACCGTGGACGGCCGACTGACGATAACCAGCCCACCAGACGGCCCAACAGTGATCACAGTCGACCTACCCCTGCACACCTAACGAAGGCCAGAGGCCACGATGCGCATAGTGATCGCCGAGGACTCAGCCATCCTCCGCGAGGGCCTGGCCCAACTACTGGCCATGCGCGGCCACGAAGTAGTGGCATCGGTAGCAGAGCCGACACCCCTGAAGGCCCAGGTAGCCCAACACAACCCAGACGTGGCAGTGATCGACATCCGAATGCCCCCCACCCACACCGACGAGGGCCTGAGAGCCGCCATAGACCTACGCCGAGCACACCCCAACCTGGGCGTCCTGCTGTTCTCCCAGTACGTGGAAACCCGCTTCGTCCGGCAGTTGCTGGCGGAAGGCTCATCAGGCGTCGGCTACCTGCTGAAGGAGCGAGTAACCGACCTGGACGAGTTCACCGCAGCACTGGACCGCGTAGCCAACGGCGGCACAGCACTGGACCCAGAAGTAGTAACCCAATTGTTCGGCACAGCCCCAAGAACCGGCGGCATAACAACGCTAACCCCAAGAGAACGCCAGGTCCTCGAGCTAATGGCAGAAGGCAGAACCAACTCAGCGATAGCGAAACGCCTGGTAGTAACCGACAGGGCAATAGAAAAGCACGTAGCAAACATCTTCACAAAGCTGGACCTACCAGCATCCGACACAGACCACCGAAGAGTCCTCTCAGTACTCCGCTACCTGAACGGCACATGACAAGACAGCCCTGATAGCAGCAATAGCAACAGAAATCCTAGCCCTACCGGACAAGAACATCCGCAGAGCAGCCATTGGCTTTATGTCTCGCTGGATTCGTCTGGCCGAACTGGCGTGTCCTTGAACCCGGCCTTATGAAGCGCCGCGTTTGCCCTGAAGCGGATGTGCCCGCATCGCGCTTCGTGACGACCTTGTTCACCCTGGCCGCATAGGTCTTGCTCGGCGAGCCACCGAACGTCCTCTACGGCCAACCACAACGGGATACGCCCGAGTGCACGCTCACGGTCAGGGTCAGTCGGATGACCACCGTTGCTCATACCGTCCAGTGTGACGGCCGACGCCAGTCATGTGGTCCGTTGTCCGTGACGGGCCTCGTGTCGAGCTTCACATGATCCTTGACGTTGGACCTAGTCACCGTAGCGGCTCTGAGCTGCCAAATGCAGGGGAGGATCGGCACCGAACCCCGGTGATCAACCCGCAGTCGTTTGGTGCCCCTGCTGTGGTTGCCTGTACTGTAAGCCGCCGGCCGATCGGTGCCCCCGGACCGTGCGATCCGCGTGCGATTAGCGACAGTCAGCCACGGTCAACAACGGGGTTCGACGGATCATCAGCAAACCGGCCATGACTATGAAAATCCGCTGACCTGGGAGAAGGGCAGCGGATGGGTGGTGGCCAGGGACGGGGTCGAACCGTCGACCTTCCGCTTTTCAGGCGGACGCTCGTACCAACTGAGCTACCTGGCCGGACGTGCCGACCGGACAGGCCAGCTACGGTGGCGACCCAGACGGGACTCGAACCCGCGACCTTCGCCGTGACAGGGCGACGCGCTAACCAACTGCGCCACTGGGCCTTGCTTCTTACCGTGCTCCCAACGGGGTTCGAACCCGTGCTACCGCCTTGAAAGGGCGGCGTCCTAGGCCACTAGACGATGGGAGCCCGGTCGACTGGCGAACCGACCGACCGTGTTCCAACTGCTGTTCGTTGGGAGCACGGCAAGCATAGGGCACGCGGACACGGTCCTCCAAAACGGGTTACCTGTCCGGTGAAGCGCCTGGTCATGTGGCACCTGCAGGACATCGCCACATCTGGCGCCCGATGATGTGGGTGCTGGATGTGGCGATGGTCACAAATCTGCCGTTTGCCGGGTCGGCTGGGGCGTCAGCGGCGCACTGGTGGTGTGCCGTCGTCGTCCGGGACCAGGCCCAGCATGTCCAGTAGCTGCCGGCAGTCGTCCGCGTCGTGTGCGTTGCGGGCCACGGCCAGGCGTGCCCTGCGCACCTGGTCAGCCGATATCCGGCCGGGTTCGCCGGTGCGTTGGGTTGGCAGGTCAGCGGAGTGTCGCGGCGTTGAGTCGTCTTCCTGCCACAACAACTTCCGAATATCGAGGGTTCCGCTCATGGCTGCCTCCCCGGCTCCGGTTTCTCGCGAGGCTAGCGACTGGCGACCGGGTCCGCAGCCTCCCGTGGGGTGATTCGCGGGCACGCACAGTGACGGGACCTGCGGGTGTGGCCATTTCCAACCGCCTTTCCATACTGTTGGCGGTCACCGGTCAGGTCGATCCCCTCGCCCCGCTGTGTGAGTCGACCCGTGTCTTGCCGCTACCCCCCAGGGGTATGCTCGGTCAAGCCACCCCGGTCGGATCGAGAGGAAAACCGCAGATGACAGTCGGCGCACCGCACGAGGCCGTCTACGCCGTCACCGGCATGACCTGTCAGCACTGTGTCGCCTCCGTGACCGAGGAGCTGACCGCCCTCCCGGCGGTGACCGGCGTCGATGTCGATCTCGCCACCGGCGCGGTCACCGTTGCCAGCGGCCGCGAACTGAGCACGTCGGAAGTCGCGGCGGCGATCAGTGAAGCCGGTTACCAGCTGACCTGAACACCGCGGTCGGCGTCACCGGCCTGACCTGCGCCTGCCGATCCACCACGAGCGGGCTGACCTCACGATGCGGGACTGCGTCGATTCAGGCCAGTTCGGCACGATTGCAGGAGCCGCTCAAAACGGCCTGAACGGGCAGTTTGGTCACGAACGCGCCAACTGTCGATGCACGATGCCAACAAATTTCTACGCTCAACCACTCGCGTGTCGACATGATCGCGTGTCACAATTCAGTTGCTGACACACCCCCGGTCAGCGCCTGTGGAGATCCCCTCCAGCCCCCGCGTTC
>DASXXM010000028.1:0-6364 GCA_036503065.1 Pseudonocardiaceae bacterium
GCCGGTAGCGACGACCAGCAGTGGCTCCTCCTCGGCATGAGCGTGGAGTCGGGCGAGGGCGTTGCGGCGGGCAGTGGCGTTCATTCCCCACGCAGCACGATCGAGTCGAGAGTGCGCTGCCGGAGCTGGTCGGCGAACCGAGCCGTCTCGGCCGGCACGGGGTGTGGTGAAGAACACCCACGCGTGCGCACCCATCCCGAGCGAGACACCTCCAACGCAGCCGGCACCGACCACGCCCTGGCGGCCTTCAGGTAGGCCAGCGCGTCCAGCATCGCCATCGGACCGTCGAAGTCAGCCGCCAGCACAGGTCGCCCTCCAACAGCGGATACAGCCCGACGTGCACCTCGCCGGTCAGGTGCGCGCGCAGCACGTTCTTACTCAGCGGCAGATAATCACGATCCTCGTGTCGGATGCCCTTGCGCCACCACGGTTGAAACGTTTGGTCACGAGGCGTGCAATCGCGAAACGCGGCTTGCGTTGTGCCGGTCCAGGCTCACCGAGACCACGGCGAACCTGCGTCCGACGGGTGGGCATCCGGATCTCGTTCTGGCCGGTGCCACGCCCGAGCAGATTGACCTCGCAGGCTACCTACGGACCGGGCCCGGCCGACCGGCGGCGTGACTGTTGTCGCCGACACTGTGGGCGAATCGGGTCGAAAGCCGGTGCTGGGTGGGGCAAGCGCTGAACGGTCGGCTTGGTACGTCGGGCGGGTGCTTCGGCAGGTCAGCTGGTTGTGTTAGCTGGATCACCAAGCGGCGTCGGTGCTCGTCCGTTCGTGCTGCCGGCCTTGTGACGAACGAAATTCCGGGGGGACGCAGTAGACGCAAAGGTGTGCATTCCGTAACCTGTCCGAGATCTTGCGGTGGCTGGCGTCCACAGTGGGCGGCGACGTGAGATCCCCACCGGACGGCCTGTCGGGAGACCGACCGCGATATCGGCGGTCGCTCGTGGCCGCTGGACCCGGCGGTGTCGGACGAAGGAGACACACGCGACGTGGCGTCGCACCGACTCGAGCGCATCGTGCGTGGCACGTTCGCGGTGGCCGCAGTGATCGCCGTGGTGAGTTTCGCCCCGGCCGCGGCGACGGCGGCACCACCCCCGCCGACCAACAACGACCCAGTTGCGCAGTTCACTCAACTGTCCCAACAGGCCAACGCGTTGAACGAGCAGATCGACGCGGCCAACGTCGACCTCGCCCACGACCAGGCACTCGCCCAGAAGGCAACTAGCGACGTTGCCGCCGCCAAGGTGGCCGAACGGGCGGCTCAGGACCGGGTGAACACGTACCTGATACAGGTCGACCAACTGGCCGGCGCCTCCTACGAGGGAGCCCGGTTCAACCAGCTTTCCGCGCTGCTCACCGGCACCTCGGCCCGGGACTACCTGAACCGGGCGACCGATCTGCAGGCCCTGGCCACGGACAACTTCGACGCGATGAACAAGCTCGGTGCCGCGGTCGACGCCGCCCGCCAGGCCGGGACACGGGCGCGGAACGACCTGCGGACCGCCCAGGACGCCACCACCGCCGCGACCGCGCTGAAGGCCCAGCTCGTCCAACAGGGGGAGGCACTCCAGGCGCAGCTCATGCCGTTGATCGCGGCCAGGAACCGGCTGTCCCCGCAGCAGCAGGCCATGCTGGCGTCCATCGGCGTGCAGGGCGTTTTCATCGCGCCGGACGGCATTCGCGGTGCCGCTATGACGATCGCTCTCGCGCAGCGCGGCAAGCCGTACCTGTGGGCGGGTGCCGGGCCGGACAACTTCGACTGCTCCGGTCTGGTGCTCTATGCCTACGCGCAGGCCGGCATGGCGGGTCTGCCGCACTCGGCCGCCGCGCAGGCCGACCTGGGCGTGCCGGTCGCGCAGGCCGATCTGCAGGCCGGTGACCTGGTCTTCTTTGACAATCCGATTGGCCACGTCGGGATCTACGTCGGCGATGGCCTGATGGTCGACGCGGCGCACTTCGGCACGGTCGTTCGGGTGGAACCGTTGTTTCCCGGTTTCGCGGGTGCGCGCCGCCTCGGTTCCTGATGGTGACGTGGTGGGGTCGCACCCGGTCCGCTTGGTTCGGTCGGGTGTTAGTGTCTTCACACACCCGTGTGGCCCTAGCGTCGCACCGCCATATCCCCAGGCCGACCCCGTCGGTCCGCACGCCGAGCATGTGCCCTGTGCGGGCGTGAGGCCAGCCGTTATCGAGGCGCAGCCACCCGATCGGAAAGGCTTCGCCGTGGTCAGGTTCGGTTTCCTGAGTACCTATCCGCCTACGCTGTGCCCGCTCGCGTCGTTCACCGACGGGTTGCGTGCCGCGCTGCCGGGCAGTGCCGTCGGCGGGGTGGTTCGGGTGGTCGACTCGGCCGGCGAACCCTGGCCGGCCGGGGTGGTCGGCGAACTGGTGCCCGGCTCGCCGGACAGCTTGCGGGACGCGGCGATGCTGCTCAACCAGGACGACCTCGCGGTCATCCAGCACGACTACGGCATCTACCACGACGACGACCTGCCCCAGGTGCTGTCGATGCTGTCCGTGCCGGCGGTCGTGGTGTTGCACACCGTGCTCGCCGCGCCGACCCAGCACCAGCACGCGGCGCTCAACCGGGTGGTCGCCGCGGCCGCCGCGGTGGTCACGATGAGCGAGACAGCGCGGGACCTGCTGATCGCGGGCTACGACGTGTCGCCCGACCGCGTGCACGTCATCCCGCACGGCGCGCACACCCTGGGCACGGTCGGCACCGTGACCCCGCACCGCAACCAGCAGCGCCAGATCCTGACCTGGGGCCTGTTCGGCCCCGGCATGGGGGTCGAGTGGGCCATCGAGGCGATGGCGATGCTCGGCGACCTGCGGCCGACGCCGCGCTACGTCGTCGCGGGGGAGACCCATCCTCGGGTGCTCGCCCGGGACGGCAACCGCTACCGCGACAGCCTCGTGTCGCTGGCCGAGGACCTGCGGGTCAGCGACCGGGTCCGGTTCGACCTGCGGTACCCGTGCCCCGCGTCGCTGCGCAGGCTGGTGGCCAGGGCCGAACTCGTGCTGCTGCCATTCGACTCGCGCGACCAGGTGACGTCCGGGGTGCTCGTCGAGGCCGTCGCGTCGCGGACACCGGTGGTGGCGACCGGTTTCCCGCACGCCGTTGAACTGCTGTCCGGTGGCGCCGGTGTGCTGGTGAACCACCGGGACCCGGTGTCCATCGCGAACGCGGTGCGGATGGTGCTGGCCGACCGGGCGATGGCGGCCCGGATGGCGGCGGCCGCCGGGGTCGCGGGCACCGTGGGATGGGGTTCGGTCGCGGCCGAGTACAGCAGGCTGGCCGCGAGCCTGGTGCGGACGGCGGCGGCCGTCGTCGCGTGACGGCCTGCCATCTGCGCAGGCCGGGTACTGTGGCCGGCATGGACACCCATCCTGAAACCACGCGGACGCTGGGGCAGGGATTGGCAGGCTACGTCCGCGCGGTGGCAGCGGAGGTCGGTGTGCCGTCGGAGGGCACCGGCTACGAGGTCAGCGACACCGCGACCGCCTATCTGGGTTTGTCGGATCGATGGGCGGGCCGGGACCTCATGCTGGTGTGGAGTGAACGGCACGGCTGGTCGATCGCCGTCGAGACGGAGCCTGCCGAGCCGCCGGTGGTGGTCGCGCACCTCGGTGGTGGCGATCCGGTGCCGGAGCCCGCCGTTGTCGGGCGGTTCGTCGCGGATGTCGAGGCGGGCGGCCCGGCGGGCGTTGCCCGGCCGGAGTTTTCCGCTCGTGGCAACCGTGAAGTGCTCGCCAAGCGGCTCAGTCGTTACGCCGTTGATCTGGCGTGAGCGTGGTGATCTCCCGGTATACTCACGACAGGTCGCGAATCCCGCGACTTGGCACCGCCCGAGACCCCGGTGCGCTTACTGGCGCGACCTGGGAGGTCCTGGATGACGCCGGTTACACCCACGACGTTTGAACAACAAGGCACTGACTACGCGGAGTTGTCCCGCGCGATCCGGCAGGCCGGCCTGTTGAAGCGGCGCTTCGGTTACTACGCGGTCCGGTGCGTGCTCACGATCGTGGCATTTGCCGGTGCGTGGGTTGTTTTCGCCTTTCTCGGCAATTCGTGGTGGCAGTTGTTCACGGCGGCATTCCTGGCGTTGGTGTGTACGCAACTGTCGTTCATCGGCCACGACGCGGGCCACAAGCAGATCTTCCGTGGCCGCAGGGCCAACGACGTGGTCGGGTTGGTGCACGGCGGGCTGACCGGGTTGAGCTACGGCTGGTGGATCGGCAAGCACAACCGCCACCACGCCAACCCCAACCACGAGGACGACGATCCGGACCTGGACATCGCGGCATTGGCCTTCACCGTCGGACAGGGCGGCGTGAAGCGCGGTGTCCTGCGCTGGATGGCGAAATACCAGGCGTTCCTGTTCTTCCCGCTGTTACTGCTCGAGGGCCTCAACCTGCACTGGGCCAGCATCCGTGCCGTGTGGACCAGCGAGCTGAAGACACATCGCGTGGAGAAAGTGTTGCTGGCGGCGCACTTCATCGGCTACCTGAGCGCGGTGTTCGTGGTTCTCTCGCCGTGGACGGCGGTGGTGTTCATCGTGGTGCACCAGGGTGTGTGGGGTGTCTACATGGGATGCTCGTTCGCGCCCAACCACAAGGGAATGCCGACCCTGACGAAGGAAAGCTCGTTCGACTTCCTGCGTAAGCAGGTGCTGACGTCCCGAAACGTGCAGGGCGGGCCCTGGGTGGACTTCGCCCTCGGCGGCCTGAACTACCAGATCGAACACCATCTCTTCCCCAGCATGCCCCGGCCGAACCTACGGCGCGCGCAGCCGATCGTGCACGGGTTCTGCGTCGAGCGCGGCATCAGCTACAGCCAGTGCGGCCTGCTGCGCTCCTACGGACATGTGCTCAGCCACCTGCACGCGGTTGGCGCACCGCTACGTGCCGCACCACGCTGACCACCCGAACCCGTCGGCGCGGGTGCGGCTCTGGGTCACCGAACGGGCCGCCGTACTCGGTGTCCCGATTTCGACGCGGGTGCTCTGCGAGACAGCGGTCGAACGGCTCGGTGTGGACGGGGCCGTGCTGAGCGTGGACAACTCGTCGAGATGGCTGGAGACACGGGAAGCCACCGACGCGCTGGGCGCCCGACTGGCCGAACTCGAGGTCACCGTCGGCGAGGGTCCGCGCGCGGACGCGCGGCGGCAGGGCGGCCCGGTGCTCGTCACGGACCTGGACAGCGCGGCCAGTCAGTACCGTTGGCCCGCGTTCGCGCCGCTCGCGGTGACGGCCGGGGCCTGCGCGATGTTCGCGCTGCCGATGGCTGTCGGCGCGATCCGGCTCGGCGTGCTCGTGTTGCACCGGACGCGGCCCGGTCCGCTGACCCCGGCCGCGCTGCCGGATTCGCTGGCGTTCGCCGATCTGGCCATGCGGCTGTTGCTGGACGAGCAGGCCGGCCTGCCCATGACGATCGACGGCGCGGTGGACGGCGAGCTGCCACTGCACGCGCCACAGGTGCACCAGGCGACGGGGATGATCTCGGTGCAGCTGGCCGTGAGCATGGACGACGCCTTCGTTCGCCTGCGGGCGATCGCGTTCGCGGTACAACGGCCGTTGGCCGAACTGGCGGCGGACGTGGTGGCCCGGCGGGTTCGGTTCCACTCCAACGGCGATGTGTCGTGAGTGAGTGCGGGCTGGACCGGTACCCGTACGCTGGAGCCGTCGTAGGAGGTGACGCGGATGGACGATGAACGCCTTGTCGAAACGTTCGTCGAACTGGCGGATACCCTGATCGACGACTTCGACGTGATCGATTTCCTGCATCTGTTGGTGGACCGCTGCGTCGAGCTGCTGGACGTGGACGCGGCCGGGCTGTTGCTGGCCAACCAGCGCGGTGAGCTACAGGTGGTCGCGACGTCGAACGAGCAGGTCCGGCTGCTGGAGTTGTTCCAGCTGCAGAACGACGAGGGTCCGTGCCTTGACGCGTTCGGCGCCGGTGTCGTGATCAGTCAGGCCGATCTCGGCGCTGCCGGCGCCCGGTGGCCCCGGTTCGCCGCGGCTGCGACGGAAGCCGGATTCGCCGCCGTCGACGCGGTGCCGATGCGGCTGCGCAGTGAGCTGATCGGCGCGTTGAACCTGTTCCGGGCGCAACCGGGCGAGCTGGACCCGACGGCCCTGCGGACCGCCAAGGCGCTGGTTGACGTGGCCACCATCGGCCTGCTCCAGGAACGCTCGATACGGAACAAGGAGATCCTGACTGAACAGCTGCAGACCGCGCTGAACAGCCGGGTGATCATCGAGCAGGCGAAGGGCCTCGTGTCGGAGCGTTACGGGCTGGACATGGACGGCGCGTTCGCGGCCCTGCGCGGCTATGCGCGCAGTCACAACCTGAAACTGAGC
>DASXXM010000029.1:0-2093 GCA_036503065.1 Pseudonocardiaceae bacterium
GGCCGCGTCACCCGGCGCATCTCGGCGAGCGCGTCGCGCGCCCCGTGCACGTTCCGCAGCCCGAACGAGATCGTGACCGCGTCGAACGCACCGTCGCGGAACGGCAGTTTCAGCGCGTCGCCCGCGGCGAAGGCCACCCGGCCCCTTGTCTTGTCCCGCAGCGGGTCCCTGGCCGTCAGGCGGGCCTGCCCGGCCTGCAGCATGCCGAACGAGAAGTCGCAGGCCACGCAGTTCGCCCCGGACGCGGCGAAGGTCACCGACGAGGTGCCGGTGCCTGCCGCCAGGTCGAGCACGCGCTCCCCAGGGCCGGCCTGGAGGATGCGCTGGACGCGCTTGCGCCACAGCCGGACCTGGCCCACCGACAGGATGTCGTTCATCATGTCGTAGCGCCCGGCCAGGGCGTCGAACATCGCCGCCACTTCGGCTGGCTGCTTGTCGAGATCAGCGCGGGTCATGGCTGACAGCCTGCCACCTACAGCAACGCGGGCCGCCGCCAGGGTTCGGCTAGCACGTGCTGGGCGAGGAACGCGAACACCGTCTCGTACCAGACCGCGGCGTTGCCCGGGGTGAGGATCCAGTGGTTCTCGTCGGGGAAGTAGAGGAACTTGGCGTCCACCTGATGCCGCTTGAGGTCCCACCACAGCCGGTGCGCCTCCGCTACCGGGACCCGGTAGTCCTTGTTGCCGTGGATCACGAGGATCGGGGTGGTGATCTTCTCCACGTGCAGGTGCGGGGAGTTCTGCTCGTACATTCCCGGCTCGGTCAGCGGGTCGCCGAACTGGGGGTGGAACCAGTGCGCGACGTCCGTGGTGCTCATCATCTGATCCAGCGCCCACAGCCCGGCGTGGCTGACGATCGCCTTGAACCGGTCGGTGTGGCCCGCGATCCAGTTCGCCATGTAGCCGCCGTACGAGCCGCCCATCATGGCGGTCCGCGACCCGTCGATGTCGTCGCGGGCCACGGCGACGTCGGTGAGGGTCATCACGTCGTCGAACGTGCGCGAACCCCACTGGTGGTAGCCGCGCGCCACGAAGGCCCGGCCGTAGCCCGTGGACAGCGCCGGATCCGGCAGCAGCACCGCGTAGCCGCGCGCTGCCATCAGCCACGGGTTCCACCGCCACGACCAGGAGTTCCAGCTCGACATCGGGCCGCCGTGCACCCACAGCAGCAGCGGTGCCTGGTGATCCTGGCTCGCTCCGTCCGGTAGCACCAGCCAGGCGCGCAGCGGCTGACCGTCGTCGGCGGTCATCTCCAGCTCGGTCAGCCTGCCGGGCAGCGCGAGGTGACCGCCGGGGCTGTCCAGCGTGGTGATCTCCCCGGTCGTGACGTCGATGCGGACCGGCGCGGGCGGCGCGTCGACCGCGGACCGGAGGGCAAACAGCGCGGTGCCGTCGGGGGACGGGTTCAGCTCGCTGTAGTGACCGTGATCCGTGGTCAGCCTGCTGATCTCACCGGTGCCGACCGCCACCCGGAACACCGGGTGCCTGCCGGTGTCATCGGCGGTGAAGTACACCCAGCGGCCGGCCGGATCCCAGACCGGGCTGCCCGGCCACCGGTCGAGGTCGCCGGTCAGGTCGCGCGCTTCGCCGCTGCCGTCGGTGTCCACCAGCACCAGGGTCTCGTCGTGCGGCTCTTCCCTGGTGAAGTGGCTGGCGCACAGGCAGGCCAGGTGCAGCCCGTCCGGCGAGAAGGCAGGACTGGCATAGTCCAGGTCAGGGTCGGTGAGCAGCACGGTCCGCTTGCCGGTGGGCAGATCGATCAGCACAAGTTCCTGGTGTGCCTGCACGCCATCGCGCCAGCGCCACCAGGTGACCGCGGCCAGCGTTCCGTCCGGGCTCAGCGCCACCGAGGACTGGAACAGCGCGCGGCCCGCGTCCGGGGTGAGGTCGCGGGTCTCGTACCGGGAGTCCTCGGTTTCTGCGCTGGCGTCTGGCGGCGGGGTGACGGCGAACAGCCGCGGGTCGGCCGGGCCGAGGTCGTGGTCCCAGTAGCGAACCGGCACGGTCTCGTGCAGGATCGCGGTGACGCCGGCGTCCTTGCGCTCCTTGCGCAGCCGCTCGTCCTCGTCTCCCAGCGCCGGCGAGACGACGACG
>DASXXM010000030.1:0-5501 GCA_036503065.1 Pseudonocardiaceae bacterium
AAGGCCCAGCGCCTGCTGCGCTGTCCAGCCGGCGGGCACCGGCACCGCCGCTGCTGCGGGCAACATCAGGTACTCGGCGAAGGCACCGTCGCCGACTCCGACGACACGAGCCCCCGGCTGCGGGTCGGTCACCGCATCGCCGACCGCAACGATCTCGCCCGCGGCCTCGAAACCGGCCACGTACGGTGGCCGGGGACCACCGAGAAACGTGCCGTAGGCCTTCGAGATGTCGGCGAAGTTGATCCCGGCGGCGGCGACACGGATCAGGACCTCCCCTCGGCCGGGGACCGGCACCGGCGCATCGGTGATCAGGCGCATGTCCTGCGGACCGTTGCGGGAGGTCTGCCGCAGGGCGCGCATGGTGGTGGGGATGCTCATGGAATCAACGTTCCTTTCTCGGCGTGCATGATCGAGACCGGCCCGTCCAGCGGGCCGCGGCGTCCACCAGGTAGACCTCCGCCGCCGCGAAAAGGAATCGACTGCCCCGAATCGCCCGCGGATCACACCGAGCGCCGCCCACAACGGGGCAGGTCAGCGCCGTCAGTGGTCCGTCTGCCGGCAACCGCCCGGTACTACGTCGTCTGAGCCTTTTGTGCCTGCCGACCGTGTGGCAGCGTCCCGCTGGATAGTGCAGGTCACAGGAGGCAGTCATGGTTCTCGCGGCCGACTTTGCGCCGTTACCTCAGGTTTCGGCGCACGAGCTCCTCGTCTTCCTGGTGGAGGCGGGCTTACTGCTGGTCACGGCGTTGGTTCTCGGGCGCCTTGCGGTGAAACTCACGCTTCCGGCGATCGCCGGTGAGCTGCTCGCCGGCGTCCTGCTCGGTCCGACGTTGCTCGGGCACCTTGCGCCCGGTGGCTGGCGGTGGTTGTTCCCGTCGACTGTGGGGCAGGCGCACATGATCGACGGGCTCGGGCAGATCGGGCTCCTGCTGTTGGTCGGGCTGTGCGGGGCCCAACTCGACCTGAAGTACGCCCGCCGTCGTCGCGCCACGGCCATCAAGGTGAGCTTGGGCGGTCTGCTCGTGCCGCTCGGTATCGGGGTCGCCGCGGGTTTCGTGTTGCCGGGCGTGCTGCTGTCGTCCACGACGACGCGGCCGACGTTCGCGGTCTTTCTCGGGGTGGCGATGTGTGTCAGTGCCATTCCGGTGATCGCCAAGACGCTGCTGGACATGAAGCTGATGCACCGCGATCTCGGTCAGCTCACGCTGACCGCCGGCATGGTCACCGACGCGATCGGCTGGTTCCTGTTGTCGGTGGTGTCCGCCATGGCGGTGGGGGGCGTCCACGGTTGGCGGGTGGCCCTGTCCATCGGCGCGCTCGTCGGCTTCGTGGTCGCGGCCGTACTGGTCGGACGGCCGCTGGTGCGTTGGCTGTTCACGCTCGCCAACCGCAGCGACGAGTCGGGGCCGTCGGTCGCCACCGCGGTGGTGGTGATTCTGGCCGGTGCGGCCATCACGCAGTCGCTGGGGCTGGAGGCCGTGTTCGGCGCCTTCGTCGCGGGGACGCTCATCGGCGCGCCCGGGATGAGCGAGGTGGTCTCACCCGTTCGGCTGGCCTCGTTGCGGACGTTCGCCATGTGGGTGGGCGCGCCGCTCTTCCTGGCCACCGCCGGGCTGCGGATGGACCTCACCGCACTGCGTCAGCCGACCGTGCTGGTGTCCGCCCTGGTGGTGCTTGCCGTGGCGATCGTCGGGAAGTTCGCGGGCGCCTACCTCGGCGGCCGCCTGTCCCGGCTGTCCCGGCGGGAGTGTCTCGCGCTCGGCGCCGGCATGAACGCCCGTGGCGTGGTCGAAGTGGTGGTCGCGCTGGCAGGTCTGCGGCTCGGGGTGCTCACCTCCGCCACTTACACGATCATCGTGCTGGTCGCGGTCGTCACCTCGCTGATGGCGCCGCCGCTGCTGCGACGGGCCATGGCCGCCATCGACGACACCGCGGAGGAACGACTTCGGGAGATCGACCAGGCTCGCTGGTCCGAACCGGAACCTTCGGTGGCCGGACTCGGGTAGCGGGCCCGGTCATTCGTAGAAGACCCGTTCGATGACGGCGCGGGCGCGGCGCGTGGTGCGGCGGTAGTCGTCGAGGAACTCGCCCGGCTCGGTGACGGTGTCGCCGGTGGCGGCGCTGGCGACCGCGGCCAGCTCGCGGGCCTGGGTGGGCAGCTGGTCGGATGCCTTGCCGCGCACCAGCATCGTGGCGTTGCGGGCCCTGGTGGCCAGGGTCCACGCGGCGCGCAACGCCTCGGCGTCCGTGGTCGCCAGCAGGCCGGCGGCGACTGCGGCCGCGATGCCGGCCAGGGTGGCCGTGGTGCGCAGGCCGGGGACCTCGTGCGCGTGCCGCAACTGGAGCAACTGCACCGTCCACTCCACGTCGGCCAGGCCACCGCGGCCCAGTTTGGTGTGCGTCGACGGGTCGGCGCCACGCGGCAGGCGTTCACTGTCGACCCTGGCCTTGATGCGGCGGATCTCCCGGACCTTCGCCTGGTCGAGGCCGCCTGCCGGGTAGCGGATCGGGTCGATCGTCGCGATGAACCGTGCGGCCAGGTCCGCGTCGCCGGTCACCGGGCGGGCGCGCAGCAGCGCCTGCGCCTCCCATGGTTGGGACCACTTGGCGTAGTAGGCGCGGTACGAGTCCAGGGTGCGCACGAGCGGGCCCTGCCGGCCTTCCGGACGCAGGTTGGCGTCGACCTCGAGAGGTGGATCCTGGCTGGGCGAGCTCAACTCCGTGCGCAGGGCTTCCGCCACCGAACTCGCCCAGCGCACGGCATCCGAGTCCGACACACCGGGGTTCGGCTCGCACACGAACAACACGTCGGCGTCCGAGCCGTAGCCGAGTTCGGCACCGCCGAGCCTGCCCATGCCGATCACCGCCAGCCTGGCCGGCGCGGCGCCCTCCGCGTCGGCCTTGGCTCGCGACACCACGGCCAGCGCGGCATCCAGCACCGCGACCCACACGCCGGACAGCGCCGCACACACGGCAGGCTGCGGCAACAGGTCGAGCAGGTCGGCGCTGGCCACCCGCAACAGCTCGTGGCGACGGAGCGATCTGGCGGTCGTCACGGCCTCGCCGACCTCGGCGTGCCGCAGCGCGGCTGCGTACAGGGAATGCGCCACCTCGGTCGGGTCGCGACTGGCGAGTTGGTCGGCGTGCGCGAACATCTGCAGCACCTCGGGTGCCCGAATCATCAGGTCCGGCACCAGTTTCGACGTGCCGAGCAGGTAGGCCAGGCGTTCCGCGACCGCGCCCTCGTCCCGCAGCAACCGCAGGTACCACGGCGTCCTGGCCAGCGCCTCGGACAGCTTGCGGTACGCCAGCAGGCCGCCGTCCGGATCGGACGTGCGCGCGAGCAGGTCCAGCAGCACCGGCAGCAGCGTCGTCTGGATCGCGGCGCGCCGCGACACCCCGTCGGTCAACGCCCTGATGTGCCGCAGTGCCCCGTCCGGCGCGAAGTAGCCCAGGGCGGCCAGCCGGGCCGTTGCCTGGCCGGTGGTCAGCCGCAACGACTCGGTCGGCACCCTGGCCACGGATTCCAGCAGCGGCCGGTAGAAGAGCTTCTCGTGCAGCCGACGGACCAGGGCGGCGTGGCGACGGAACTCGGCCAGCAGCATCGCGCCCGCCGACCGGTCGCGACCGGGCCGGATGCCCATCGCCCTGGCCAGCCAGTGCAGCTCGACGCTGTCGTGCTCGTCGGGGAACAGGTGGGTGCGACGCAGCCTGCGCAGCTGCAACCGGTGCTCGACGCCACGCAGGAACCGGTAGGACTCACCGAGATCAGCCGCGTCCTTCCGGCCGACGTAGCCGCCCGCGCCGAGAGCCGCCAGTGCGTCGACGGTGGCGGAGCGGCGCAGCGCCTCGTCGCTGCGGCCGTGCACCAGTTGCAGCAATTGCACGGCGAACTCGACATCCCGCAGGCCGCCGCGGCCGAGTTTGAGCTCCCGGTCGACCAGTTCGCTGGGGACGTGCTCCGTCACCCTGCGGCGCATCGCCTGTACGTCGGTGACGAACCCGTCCCGGCCGGCCGCCGTCCACACCAACGGGGTGACCACATCCAGGTAGGCCTGGCCGAGCTTGGGGTCGCCGGCGACCGGCCGGGCCTTCAGCAGCGCCTGGAACTCCCAGGTACGGGCCCAGCGCTGGTAGTAGGCGGCGTGGCCGTCCAGGGTGCGGACCAGTGCGCCCGCCTTGCCCTCCGGGCGCAGCGCCGCGTCCACCTCGAACGCCGCCGAACCCGCGACCCGCATCATGCCGCTGGCCAGCCGGGTGGCCCGCATGATGTCACCGTCGCCGACGAACACGACGTCGACGTCACTCACGTAGTTCAGCTCGCGGCCGCCGCACTTGCCCATCGCGATGACGGCCAGTTCGCCGCTCGACCCACCGTTCGTCCTGGTCAGCTCGGCGGCCGACACCGCGAGCGCGGCCCGCAACGCTGCTTCGGCCAGCTCGGTCAGCTCGGCGGCGACCGTCTCGTAGTCCGATCGCGGCAGGTCCGGGTCCACCAGGTGCCCGAGGTCGGCGGCGGCGATCTCCAGCAGCAGGCCGCGATACGCCAGTCGCAGTGCGCGCACCGCATCGGCGCCGGTCAGCGTGGCCGTGGCGCCATCCGGGGTGCCGGGCGGCGGGCCGGCCGGGTCGGCGCCGACGGCGGTGAGCAGGGTCGCGGTGAACGCGGAACTCGGCGTGCGGTTGCCGTTGCCCCGACCGGTCAGCCGCTGCCACTGTGCCGGTTGGGCGACCAGGAAATCGGTCAGGGCGGTCGACGTGCCGAGCACCGCGCACAACCTGCCGCGCAGGCCGTCGTCGGCACGCAGGGCCTCGTCCAGGGCGGGCCAGCCGGCCGGGTCGCCTTCGCGCAGCCGGTCAAGACCGCGCAGCGCCATGTCCGGATCCGGACTGCGGGACAACGCGATGAGGACCGGCTCACCTCCGTCGGCCGGCCCTGCCGCACCCCACCAGCCTGCCGCGCGAAGGTCGCGTTCGGCTCGCTCCTCGGTCAACCCGAAGCGAGCCGGCGCCGGCATGGAACGAGGGCGGGCTGTCATCAACGTTCACGTTAGCCGGACCGGACGGAAACCGACCTCCAGGGCGTCACAGACGGCACCGAAACCCAGCCGTTGGTAGATGGAGTTGGACACCGGGTTGGCCAGGTCGGTGAACAACACGACGTGCTCGGCGCCGCGGTCCAGCGCCCACCGCGCGGCGGCGGCGGTGACGGCGGAACCGTAGCCACGGCCACGGAACTCGGCCGGCGTGTAGACCGGGCCGATCCGGGACATGGCGCCCTCCATCGGTCGGCCAACGGCGGCGTACGCGACCGGCACGCCGGCCACCCGCCACACGAGCTGGCCGTTGCCCATCGCCAGCGACGCCTGGACCTCCTTGGTCGACTCGGCCAGGGTGAAGGTGTCCGTACGCTGACTGACCGCCTCGGTGACAAAGGCCATGCGCCAGCCGGCCAGCAGGTCGACGTCGTCTGCCGAGCCCTCGGCGGGCTCGCCCGGCAC
>DASXXM010000031.1:0-3612 GCA_036503065.1 Pseudonocardiaceae bacterium
GTTTGGTTTCCGAGCTCAGCGGCCTACGTCCTGGCACCACCGGCACTCCTTCCTCGCGCCGCAGCACGGCTGCGGTGTCTGGTCCGACCGCGTATGGACTGTCGTAACGGATCGTGTGCTCGCCGAGCAGCACCACGGCGCCCGGCTCCAGTGGCATAGGCACATCCGGCGCGGCCCGCAGTGTCGCCCCGGCCGACAGGACCAGCGAGATGGGCCGCACCGGGCTGGACACCACCGGCTGCCAGCCGACGAGCCGGATCTCCGCCACGGGCGGCGCCCCGACAGGCTCGTCGAGCGGACGAAACGCCAGTCCCGCTGCGGATTCGGTCACCGCGAGGTCCTGGTCCAGCACGCGGGTGCTGCCATCGGCCAGGATCAGCACGCCGAGCGGCGGGCGCGGCCCCCACACCCCCGACGTCGCGGATGCGGGCGTCGCGGCCCCGCACACCGTGCAGTACCGCGCGTTGGCACTGCCGAAGTGGCCGTTCGGGCAACGCGCGCCCTCGACCAGCGGCGCGGTCGCGGTCGTCGGCCGCCCCACGCCTGCCACGCTGTCCGCCGGGCCGGCGGCAGGCGGATCGGACGACACCCGGGGCGACCGCAGTTCCGCCAGCCACCGGGTGTCCATCCAGTCGTCGGTCCGCTCGCGCCTGCCTGGCGTAGGCACCAGCACCCGACCACCCTCGAAGCGCCACCGCAGGTGCAGCACCCGCACCGGACCCTGCAGGAACAGCCAGATCAGCAGCCATGTGGTGCCGACGTGGATGGCGAACAGGGGGAGGAACGGCGAACCGATGTCCGGAGATCCCGGAATGACCGACAGCGCGTGCGTGACGAACCACAGCACGATCGCCTCGTTGACCACCGTCACCGCGGCGAGCAACGTCGGCCAGTCCTTGTCCCACCGGACCTGTTGCACCAGGTGGTAAACCAGCTCCCACGCCAGCCCGAGCACCGTCATCAGCGCGAGGTTCTCGAACGTCATCCGATACACGGCACCGATCGCCGTTCCGGGCGGTGTCGGCAGCATCGGCGTGATCGCGGCCGTCCACACCCCGCCGACCGTGGCGGACAGGAACAGCCTCGTCTGCAGCCGGCCGGTCAGCACGGGTGTCATGGGCACGCCCCGGTCAACCACCTGACCCAGCCGGCCACCGATCGCCCCATGCCCAGCCGGGCGCAGAAACCGTGCCGTGCCAGGTCGTCACAGATCAGCAGCCCCGCATGGGCGAAGCCCCAGAACGAGTCGACCGGCGCCAGGTAACCGCCCTGGGTGATCACGCCGGAGGCATAGATCCTGCCCTGCTCGTGGTCGGCGCCGCACACCTCGAAGTGCGGACCGACGTCCAGACCGCCCAACGGGTTGCGGTCGGCGCCTGCCATGTCCAGCAGGTCGGACAGCAGCGGGTTCTCCCGGAGCGCGGGGCGCAGGCCGGTGCAGTCGATGACGAAGTCGACCTCCAGTTTCGTGTTCGCGGGCAACGTGTCGACGTCGACCCGGACCTCGACCCGGTCGTGCGGTGTCGGCGTCAGCTCACGCAGGTCGCCGTGGAAGGCGCGATAGTGCCCGGCGGCACGGGCCCGGCGCAGTTGATGCAGCCATCGCCGCCGACGGGCGCTGGTCGTGCCACCGATCGACCTGATGAACTCGGCCCGCCGCGCGCCGTCGAGTTCCAGCATGCGGCCACGCAACTGGCCGGACGTCGCCCCCTTGGGGAAGCTGAAGGGCTGGTAGCTCCATCCGTCGCCGCCCCTGCGGCGGAAGGTCAGCGGTCCACGCGGCTGGTCCACATAGGTTCGGAACAGGTGCAGGACGCGAAGATCCTGACCGGAGCGGGCGCGGTCGTCCAACAGCCGTTCCAGCACGCGCGCCGCGGTGATCCCGGCACCCCGCACCAGCACGGTGGCCGGGCGGCGGGTCAACACCTGATACACGTGCTCGTGCGGCTCGTAGGCGTTCACCACGTTGAAGTACTCGCCGTAGCGGATGCGGTAGTTCGTGACCTCGGGCGCGTAGTTGACCGCCGGATAGCCGGTGGCGAGGTGGATGTAGCGGCTGCACAGCACGAACGGTGCCGCGCCGTCGGTCGGCCGTACCAGGCAGAAGTAGCCGCCGCCGACCCGTTTGCGCACCACGGACGCACGACCGGGTGTCACCATCGACGCCCAGTCGATCCGCCGCGCCTCCCGGTCGATGCCGGCGAACACCTGACGCGGGCTGGGATTGTAGAACTCCGTCATCAGCGGTTCGGCCAGCACGGTCCACAGCGGACGGAGGCTGCGCCGCGCCAGCGCCTGCTCGACCGCGTAGCCGGGGAAGCCCCAGACGTTGTCCAGCCGCGACATGGAGTCCGAGCGCAGCGGATCGTCGTCCAGGATCTGCGCGCAACGCATCAGATGGTGCAGGTTCTCGTACGGGGTGCGCATCGTGCTGACGACCCGGATCTCGTCGTCCGGCACACCGCAGATCCGGAGGAAGTCGACCAGTACGAACGATGCCGGGCCACCGCCGACGGTCACGAACGGCACGTCGGTGATCCGCAGCCCGCTGGCCAGCACGAGCTCGTCGGACCAGATCGGCGTGCGGTACAGCGGGCCGAGTCCGTCGTCGGCCGGCGGGCTGAGCACGACGGGGTCCGCCGGCACGGTGGGCACCGAGGCGAGTTGGCGATGCGTGGTCCGGGGCATCAGACCGCTCCGGTCGCCCGTGCTGTCGCCAGCGACACCGCCACACTGATGTCGTCGAGTCGCCTGCCGCTCGTCTCGACGCCGAACAGCACGATCGCACCGACCGCGAGCACCAGCGGCACACTGGCCACCAGCGCGGTGGCGCGGATGGACGGCGCGGCGATCGCGAGGGCCGTCAGCGCGATGATGACCACCCCGCCCGCCTTGCTCACGCCGGCCGCGAGACCGCTGCCCCTGCTGCGAACCGGCGTCGGATACACCTCTGACGTGTACGCGCCCAGCAGCGCGACCAAGGTGCCGCTGCCCAACATCGGCACCGCGAGCAGCACGGTGAGCAGCGTGCTGTGGCGTGTCACGCCGTCACCGAGCGACACGAATCCGACCAGTGACAACACCGTCAGCGCCGTGACGGCGATGATCGTCTTCTTGCTGCTCCAGAAGCCGTACAGCCACGCGGCCACGAACGTGAACGGATAGCCGATCAGCGCCGAATTGCGCAGCAGCGTGTCCGACGCCGCCTCACCGAATCCGAGCTTCTGCAGATTCGACGGAATCCACAACTGGAACCCGTAGGTGACGAAGCCGATGCCGATGCCCAGCAACACGATCAGCGTCGTACGGCCGGCCAGTCCACCGGCGTTGATCCGCGTGAACCGACCGCGGCCCGGGACCGCCTCGGCCACCGTGTCGCCGATGTCGACCAGTTTCGCGCCGAAGCGGCGGAGCACGGCCTCCGCCTCGGCCAGCCGGCCGCGGGCCAGCAGGAACCGCGGCGACTCGGGAATCCAGCGGTTCAGCAGGATCAGCAGCAGGCCGGTCGGCAGGCCGAGCAGCCACATGATCCGCCACGCGTAGTGCGGGATGAGCGCGGACGCCAGCCAGCTCACGATGGCGTAGGTCGCGGTGATCTCGCCGCCGATGACG
>DASXXM010000032.1:0-23400 GCA_036503065.1 Pseudonocardiaceae bacterium
GATCCGCTCCGGCGGGGCGATCTCGGTCCAGGAGATCCACTCCTGGTAGTCCGTCCCGTCCGGTCCGTGCATCACGAAGTCCCACTCCCCGCCGACGCGGAACTCGAACGCCCGCGTGGTGGTGGTGAACCCCTCCGGCCCCCACCACCGCGACAGGTGCCGCACCCCGGTGAACGCCTCGAACACCAGCTCCCGCGGGGCGTCGATGACCCGGGAGATCACGATCTCGCGGTCGGCCGTCGCGGACCGCGCCGGCGCTCCTCGTCCCGTCGCGCTCATCAGCTACTCCCCCTGCCTTGCCTGCTTGAGGTCCTGCACATATGCGTCCAGCCGGTCGAAGCTCTCGTTCCAGAACCGCTCGAACCCGCCGGTCCACTCGTGGACCGGTCGCAGCCCGCGGGCGTCAAGGCCGTACAGGCGCTGCTTGCCCGCCTTGCGGTCCCGCACCAGCCCGACCTCCCGCAGCACCCGCAGGTGTTTGGACGCCCCCGGCTGGGTCATCCCCAGCTCCAGGGCCAACTCGGTCACCGGTCGGTCACCCGCCCGCAGCAGCACCAGGATCTCCCGGCGCCGCGGCTCGGCGATCGCGTTGAAGACGTCCGACGTCGTCGTTGCTCGTGCCATGGGCGCGATCATATACCCATATCGGCATGCGTTGGAAACTGAACGGCGCGTTCCTCCCGGGCTTCGCTGCGGGGCAGGGCGGTGACCGGCGAACCGCTGCGTGCCCGGCCGGCGTGCGTGCAACACGACACTCCGTCTGATCATCCGTGTCGCGACGGGTCTGCCGGGCCGGCCTGGCGCTCGCCAACAGCTGATTGTCCTTGTCCGGCCCATGCGGAACGATCCATGCCCATGACCGTCGTGACGGAGCTGGAGCTGCCCGAGTTCGACTACCTGGCCGGCGATCTCACCGGCGAGGTCTATCACCGGCGACTGGCCGACGTGCGGGCCGAGGGTTGGCTGGCTCGCTCGCCGTTGGCGGTCGTGGTGCTGGACCGGGAAGCGGGCGAGTTCTTTCTCCGATCCCGGCAGACGACATTTCCCGGTCGCCAACTGGCCCAGTTCTTCGGCATCACCGACGGCCGGCTGTGGGATCACATCGACGCGAACATCCTCAACCTCAGCGGCGCGCCACACCGGCGCCTGCGCGGCCTCGTCGGACCGGCATTCACGCCGCGCGCGGCGGACCGCTGGCGCCCGACAATGCGCGACATACTGCACCGAATTGGCGCCGATATCGACTCGGCGACGTCGTGCGAATTCGTGGCAACGGTAGCGAAACCATACGCGTCACTGATGATCGCAGCGGTCCTGGGCGCACCGGAATCGGACGCGCCGCGCCTGCATGAATGGTCGAACTGGGTGCAGAAGCAATTCGACATCCAAGCACTGGCCGGCGAGCGGCCAATGATCGAGAAGGCGTTGGACGAGGTCTACGACTACGTCGAGGCACTGCTCCGCGACCGCAGGGCGGACCCGGCCGGCGACCTGGTCAGCAACCTACTGGCCGCCGAGGACGCGAGCGAACGACTGTCCCACGACGAATGCGTGAACCTGGTGCTGAACGTGCTGGCCGGCGGCGTCGACACCACACAGAGCCAGTTGGCCCACGGGATCCGACTGTTCGCCGACCACCCCGAACAATGGGCACTGCTGGCCGCGAACCCGGAACTGGCACCAAAAGCAGTCGAGGAAATAGTACGAATGGAGCCGATCACACCATTCACCGCACGAATCTGCACGGCAGACCTGGACTATCGGGGAGTGACCTTCCCGGCCAACACGATCGTGGCAATCTGTGCCGAACGTGCCAACAGAGAGCCGCCGGCCGGCGAGACCTTCGACATCACCCCCGACCGGGACGGCCGCCTACTGACCTTCGGCGCAGGCGCACACTACTGCCTCGGCGCGAATCTGGCCCGAGCCGAACTGGAAGAAGCACTGAGGTTCCTGGCCGAGCGCCTACCCGAGTTGACCCTCGACGGCCCAGCAAAGGCAACCGGTGTCGAAGGAATCTACGGCATGCGGACCCTGCCCATCCGATGGACACCAACCAGCGACGACCGCTAGCCAAGAGCGCGCCAACCTCGTCATCGTCGAGGTGCCAACGGCCGTTGGCACGGTACCGGGGGTGGCAACGGACTACATCGTGAGATGACTGCGCCGTTCGGGCTTGGCGAGGCACGATGGAAGAAACAGTGGCGGAGAGGACGGACGATGAGCATCAGCGTCGTGGGCACCGATCAGGATTTCGCCCAGCAGTGGCAGGCGTGGCACGACAACCGGGAGCGCGACCTGGCCGAACCATACGGTTGGCTGGCCCTGGTCTCACTCGACTGGCTCTCGGACACGCCACGCCGGTACTCGGACCTGCCCGGACTGTGGTGGCAGGACGACGAAGCCGCCTACCTCGACCCGCAGGGCGTCGATCTGGCCCACGACGGCGAACCGGTCACCGGCGTCCAGCGATTCGAACTGATCAACAGCGGCCCCGGCACCCGGGTGCGGGCCGGTGCGGTGGAGATCGAGATCGCGCGGCGGTCCGGCTACCTGATCCGCGTCCACGATCCGAAAGCTCCCGTCCTACAGGCGTTTCGCGGTGTGCCGAGCTACCAGCCGGATCCGGCCTGGGTGTTGCGGGGACGGTTCGAGGCCTTCGCGGAGCCGCGGCCAACAACTGTTGGCGCGGTCGTCGAGGGCCTCAGCCACGTCTACGTCGCGCCCGGTCTCGTGCATTTCGAGCACGAGGGCGCGACACACACGTTGACCGCGTTCAACGGCAGGACGGACGGCAGCCTGAGCATCCTGTTCACGGATGCCACCAGCGGTGTCACGACGTACCCGGCGAACCGGTCGCTGGCCGTCGCGCGCCCGGCTGAGGACGGCACGGTCGTACTCGACTTCAACCGGGCCGTGAACCTGCCGTGCGCGTTCACGGACTACGCCACCTGTCCCCTGCCGCCGGCCGGAAATCATCTCCCGTTCCCGGTGACCGTGGGCGAGCAGAACCCCTACGAACGGTCAGAGGGCTCGACGACGACGTGACGACACCACGCCCGTGTTGAACCCGGCCAGGTGCAGGCCACCGGCAAACCGGGCGTGCTCGATCTTGACGCAGCGGTCCATCACCACGTTCAAGCCCTGCTCAGCGGTGTGCTGTGCGGCTGATTCATGTCGGATGCCCAGTTGCAGCCACATCGTGCGGGCGCCTGCCTTGACGATCTCCTCGGCCACGTCCGGGATGTCGGCCGGTCGGCGGAACACCGACACCAGGTCCGGCTGGTGCGGCAGGTCCGCCAGCGACGGGTACACCGGCCGGCCCAGCAGCGTGGCAAGGCGAGGGTTCACGAAGGTCACGTCGTAATCGGTGGCCGACAACAGGTACGTGGCGACGAAGAAGCTGGGTCGCGCCGGGTTGTCCGACGCGCCGACCAACGTGACGGCCTTGGTGTCCCGCAAGATCCGCTGCCGATCCAGCGCGGACGGGTTCGTCCAGTTCATGCCTGCTTCACCGCTTCCGCCAGTGCCTGGTCCAAATCCCACAGGATGTCGTCGACGTCCTCCAGTCCGACCGACAGCCGGATCAGGTCCGGCGTGACACCGCCCGACACGAGCTGCTCGTCGGTCAACTGCCGGTGCGTCGTGGATGCGGGATGGATCACCAGGGTACGGACATCGCCGACGTTGGCCAGATGGCTGCACAGCGCAACGGACTCGACGAACCGCTCCCCCGCGGCCCGGCCGCCGCGCACGCCGAACGAGAACACCGCGCCGGGGCCCTGCGGCAGGTAGTGGCGGGCCCGCTCGTGGTGCGGGTGGTCGGCCAGTCCGGCGTAGCCGACCCAGGACACCCGTGGGTCGGCGGCCAGCCAGGTCGCGACCTGGTTGGCGTTACTGACGTGGGCGTCCATCCGCTGCGGCAGTGTCTCGACACCCTGCAGGAGCAGGAAAGCCGAGTGCGGCGCCAGGACGGCGCCGATATCGCGGAGCTGTTCGGCGCGCAACCGGGTGCAGAAGGCGTACTCGCCGAAGTTCTCCCAGTACTTGAGACCGCCGTAGCTGGGCACGGCCTCGGTCATGCGCGGGAACTTGCCGTTGCCCCAGTCGAAGCGGCCGGATTCGACCACGACGCCGCCGAGTGTGGTGCCGTGGCCGCCCAGGAACTTGGTCGCCGAGTGCAGCACGATGTCCGCGCCGTGTTCCAGCGGACGGCACAGGTACGGAGTGGCGAGCGTCGCGTCCACCACGAGCGGGATTCCGTTGGCCCTGGCCAGGTCGGCGAGCCCGGCCAGGTCTGCGATGGTGCCGGACGGGTTGCCGATCACTTCGGTGTAGATCAGCTTGGTGCGTGGCGTGATCGCGGCGGCGTAGGCGTCGACGCTGTCCTCGGTGACAAACGTGGTGTCCACGCCGAAGCGCCGCAGCGTGCCGTCGAGTTGGGTGACCGTGCCGCCGTAGAGACCGGCCGCGGACACGATGTGCTCCCCCGACTCGGTCAACGCGGCGAACGTCAGGAACTCGGCGGCCAGCCCACTCGCGGTGGCAACAGCGCCGATACCGCCCTCCAGGCTGGCCATGCGTTCCTCGAACGCGGCGACCGTCGGGTTGCCGATACGGCTGTAGACATTGCCGTACTTCTGCAGGGCGAACATGTTCGCCGCATCCGCCGTGTCCTCGAAGACGAAGCTGGTCGTCTGGTAGATGGGCACCGCACGGGCGCCCGTCTCCGGGTCGGGGGTGCCGCCGGCGTGCAGCGCCCTGGTACGAAAGCCCCACGTTCGATCCGTCATGCTCCAATTCTGTCGTGGTCGGCGCCTGGTTGCGGCACAGGTCCGGCACCGGGCGGTGCGCATCGACCGAACGGCGTAGTCCGCGTAGCGCTCGGGGTCTCCGGCCCGTCAGGTCGACCTCGCCGCGGGTTGGCATATATGATCAAGTGGTCCGTCGAACTCCCTGGTCCCAGCAGGCGCGACCACCAAATCACTCGACCAGGTGATCATCATCGAATCCGGGATCAAATCACCCGGTCTCATTCGTTAAGCGAAATGAACGCAGCCCCCGCTCGCGACCACGACCAGCGCTGACGCGACGACCACGCCGGCCGACGACGGCGCCGCGGATGGCTTCGACGACATCGACGAGTGACAAGGAGGTAGCCCGCCCACGAAAGACACGGTCAACGAGTCCCGGTCCGCCGACGTCGACCGCGATCAGGGCTCGATACGTCGGCCGGGATCAGGGCTTGTTGGCGACTCCCGCAAGGATGAACGCGCGGGCCAGGTCGCCTTCGTAGTTCGGTGCGGACACGTCCGGCCACTGCGGGGTCCACACCAGACCGGGGTCGATCAACGGCCAGTCGCCGAACAGCGCGGCGACCTGCGCGCGGCTGCGGAACACGCCGGGGTTGGTGGCCTGTTCCTCGTAGTCGGCGCGCACCCGCTCGGCTGCCTGGCGCGCCTTCTCCGGCAGCGCCTCGCCGGTGGCGTGGGAGAGCACCAGGAACGATCCGGGCACAAGCCGCTCCTGCAGCCAACGGACGGCGCGGATCGGGTCGCGATCGTCCGGGACGAAGTGCAGCATCGCGACGAGCAGCAGCCCGACCGGTTCGCCCGCGTCGATCAGGCCGGTGTCCGACACCTGTTGCCAGAGCTGCGTCGTGTCCAGCAGGTCGGCCCACAGCGCGGCGTGCCGGGCGGGGTCGCCTTCCTTGCGCAGCAACAACTGTGAGTGGGAGTGCGCGATCGGGTCGTGGTCGACGTACACGACGCGGGTCTCGCCGGGGGCGGCCGCGTCGGCGACCTGGTGCACGTTGCCGGACGTGGGCAGGCCGGACCCGATGTCCAGGAACTGCCGGACGCCGGCCGCGACCAGGTGTCGGACGGCCCGTTGCAGGAACCAGCGGTTTTCCCGGGCGATCAGCGGCATGTCCGGGTAGCGCGCGATCTGCGCCTGCCCGAACTCCCGGTCGGCGGCGAAGTTGCAGGCGCCGCCCAGGTAGTAGTCGTACACCCGGGCCTCGGACGGCCGGGTGAGGCTGTTGCGCAGCGACTCGCCGAAGGCCGCGTTGTCGCTGTCGGCTATCACGGCGCCACCCCTGTCGTCCGGTCCCGGCGCGATCTTTCTACTCGTTCGCCGGTCCCGGAACAAGTGTGCGCAACCGCCAGGTCACCGCAACCGGGTGGGCCGTGGGCCTACCCGGTCAGAGGGTGGTCCACTCGGTGTGGATCGACTCACCGTCGGCCGTGCGCAGGTGCAACCGGACCGGACCGGTCGGCGCAGGCCGAAGGGCGAACCACCCGACGTCGTCAACACCCGTTGTCGCGATCGGGCCGGTAGGCCCGACCAGTTCGATCTCACCGGACCGGGGCGGCACCACCTGACCGACCAAGGCGTCCGCCGTGATCTCGAGTTCGATCGCCACCGCACCGGCAACGAACGTCAGCGACCGAAGCGCCGCCGACTCGGCCCTGGTGCCGGCCAGTGCGGCACCGGCGGAATCATGGGTGAGCGCGGCGATCTCGGCGGACACGCCACGGAAGGCGAACGCCGACTTCCCGACTTCCACGAACCGGGCCGGCACCTGTGCCGCACCACGCATCGCGGCGCCGAGTTCGGCGAGCAGACGGTCGTCATCGAACGGGTCCATCGGGTTCACCGCCCTTCTGTCGCGGTGTCCAGCAGCGCGGCCAGTTGCGCACTGGCGCGGAGCTTCTCCAGGCATCGCTGCCGGTTCGGACCGATGCCGCCGACCGGCAGTCCCATGGTGGCGCTGATCGTCGCGTAGGGCGTCGGCGGGTCGCGGAACAGCAGTGCCAACAGCTGTTGGCACTGCTCGGACAGGTCGGCGAACGCCGCGCGCAGCGCCACGTGTCGTTCCTCCGCCAGCAGCCGGTGATCCGATGCGGGGCCGGTGTCGTCGCGCAGGTCGTCGTCCAGATCGGTGTACCGGCTGCGGACCCGTACCAGGTTCAGGCACTCGCGCCGGGTGGTGGTGGCCAGCCAGCCGGGCAGCACGGCCGGCTCGCGGATCGAGTCGAGCCGTTCCACCAGGCGCAGCCAGACGATCGCGCCGACATCGTCCACGTCGGCCGGGGCGAGCCGGAAGCGCTGGCACACCGACCAGACCAGCGGCGCGTAGCGCTCGACGATCTCGTCCCACGCGGCCCTGTCGCCGTCGCGGGCCCGGTCGACCAGCGCCACCACGGTCGGATCGTCACGCACGCGCCCATCATCGCGCTACACGTACTTTCGCACCACACCGTGCGGATCAGCCAACAACGCGGCGAACGCCGCCCGAGGGGTCACCCGACCCGGCACGGTGCGCGCCGCGATGGCGCCGCTGACCTTGGCCGCGGCGAACGACGTGCCGCTCCATCGGGCGTAGCCGCAGAACTTCTGCGGATCGCCCTCGAACATCGCGACGAGCGCGGTCAGGTACGCGCCGACGACCTTGCGGCCCGGCGCGGTGCACGTGACCCACGGCAGCTTCGGGCTGAAGTCCGAGATCATGCCGTCGGCCTCCCGTGCGCCGACCGCGATGACGTCCGGCAGGGCCGCGGGCCAGGTGGGCGCCGTGCTTTCGACGGACATCCCGTGGTTGCCGGCGGCAGCGACGATCAACATGCGTTGGCTGAGCAGCGCCGCTGCCCTGGCCATCAGCAACGGTGGTTGACCGTCCACCGTGCGACAGCCGAGGGAGACGTTCAGGATGTCAACGCCCGAATCGGCGAACGTCATCATGGCCCGCGCGGTGTCCCACGCGGTGGCCGTGCCGGTCGGGTCGAGCACCCCACGCACCTGCAGGGTGGCGCCCTGGGCCAGCGACAGGATGACCGACGACACGAACGTGGCGTGTCCGGCCCTGCGCGGCACGGGCTCCGGCAACGGGCGGTAGCGCGAGTCCCGGTCCGCGACGAACCGCCCGACCAGGTCGGGATGCCCGTCGACGTTGGTGTCCAGCACGCCGACCCGGACACCGTGGCCGGCACGCGGCACCGGGGGCAGCGGCGGCGGGTCGAGGACCACGGCGAGGTCGTCGATCCCGTGCGACCGGGGCTGCGGGAAGCCGACCACGCCCGCCATATAGCGGTTCTTGCCGACCAGCGGCTCCCACTGCTCGTACCGCGCCGCACTGCGCCTGCGGATCTCGGTCAGCACCGAGTCCAGGTCGGTGACCGCGGTATGGCCGCCGTCCGGAGCGACCTGGGTCAGCTTGAGCAGCGCGAGACCGAGCGATTCGTCCGCTTCCGGTTCGCCGTCCGGCCGCACGTCCAACTCGGCCAGCAGTGCCGTGACCACGTCCAGGTCCGGCAGGTTCACGACCACCTCGTCCGACTGGAACGTGTTGGGCAGCTCGGTGATGATCTCTTGGTCAGCCATGTCGCACTCCGTGATTGTTCGGCGGCGGTCGACACACGGACGAGTGGACCCTCGGCCTGATACGCCGATCGGGAAATCGGGTTGACACGGTCGTACGTTGCACCAACATCGCACCTGTGGTGCCTGGCAGCGCGATGGACACCGCCCGGGAGGCGATGCGGCTCGCCGACGTCGATCCCGGTCGGGCGCAGGAGGCCGCCGCGCGGGCCGTCCGGGTGGCTCGCCGGGACGGCGACCGGGCCGCCGAGGCACTGGCCGAGCAGGCGTTCGGTCACGCCCTGTTGCAGTGCGCCGACGTGGACACCGCGATCCGGCACCTGCGGCGGGCGGCCGCCGCCGGCACCGCCGCCGCGTCGTGGGACGTGGTCGCCAAGGCACGGATGAACTGGCCTATGCGATGGTGCAGCGCGGGCACCTGACCGCGGAGTTGCAGGAGATCGACAGCGCGCTGTTGATCCTGGACGGCGGCGCCGACTCGACCGTCGCCCGCGCGCAGCGGGCCGCGATCCGGTACCAGGCCGGGCGGCTGGCGGACGCGTTCACCGACTACCAGGCGGTGGTCCCGCTGCTGCGCCGGTCCGACGACCGGCTGAACCTGCAGAAAGCCCTGATGAACCGCGGGATCCTGCTCGCGGAGCGGCACGAGTTCGCCGCGGCCACCGCCGACCTCACCGAGGCCGACCGGCTGGCCCGGCTGCTGGGTCGCGACCTGGTGGTCGGGATCATCGCCGAGAACCTGGGATTCACCGAGATGTTGCGCGGCGACGTGCCGGCCGCGCTGGCCCAGTTCGACCGTGCGGAGCGGATCATCGGCGAGCACCACGGCCAGCTCGCGCCGGTGTTGCAGGACCGGGGTGACCTGCTGCTGTCGGTCGGGCTGGTGTCGGAGGCGCGGGAGGTGGCCGGGCGGGCCGTGCAGGCGTTCCGGCGGGAGCACCGGCAGCTCAAGGTGCCGGAGCTGAGGCTGCTGCTGGCACAGGCCGCGTTCTCCGACGGCGACCTGGCCGGCGCCCGGCTTGAGGCGACCAGGGCCGGCCGCGAGTTCCGTCGGCAGCAGCGCGCGGGATGGACGGAACTGGCGCAGCTCACGGCGTTGCGGGCCAGGGTGGCGGCCGGCGACACCCGGGGCATCGGCGCCCGCCGGATCGAGTCCATTGTGGATGCCCTGGTGCGCAGTGGCTGGCCTGCGGCGACTCTGGAGGCCCGCCTGGTGGCGGCGCGACTGCTCGGCGGGACCGCGCGGGCACACACCCATCTGCGCCTGGCCAGCGCCCACCGTCGCCGTGGGCCTGCCGTGTTGCGGGCCCGCGCCTGGTACGCAGAGGCGCTGCTGCGGGCCGACACCGGTGACCGGCGCGGCGCCGCCACGGCCACCCGGACCGGCCTGCGCATCCTGGACGAGCACGCCGCCGCGCTCGGCGCGACCGACCTGCGCGCACATTCCGCCGCGCACCGCAGGGACCTGGCCGAACTGGGCCTGCGGGCCGCGATCGCGGACGGCGACGCGGCCCGCGTCTTCGCGTGGGCCGAACGGGGCCGGGCCAGCCGGCTGCTGTTGCGGCCGGTCCGACCGCCCGACGACCCGGCGCTGGCCATGCTGCTGGCCCAGGTGCGGCAGGCCGCGGCCGCGCTGGACACCGGGGCCACCCGGTCGGCGCACCGCCAGGTCGTGCTCGAACGCCGGATCCGGGACCACTGCCGGTTGCACGGCTATGACGCGGGCCCCGGCCGGTCCGGTCCGGTTGCGCTGTCGGCGTTGCGGACCGGCCTCGGCGACCACGCGCTGGTGCAGTTCGTCCAACTCGACGGCAGCCAACACGCGTTGACCCTGGTCGACGGCCGGCTGCGCAGGCACCCGTTGGGTGCGGCCGCCGACACCACCGGGTTGCTGGATCGGCTGCCGTTCGCGCTGCACCGGATGGCACGGCACACCGTGCGCGCTGACTCGCGGGCGGCGGCGGGTGCGTTGCTGCGCGACACCGCGGCCCGGCTGGACAACCTGCTGCTGCGGCCACTGCCCGAACTCGGCGACCGGCCGCTGGTGATCGTGCCCACCGGTCCGCTGCACAGCCTGCCCTGGTCGATCCTGCCCTCGTGCGTTGGCAGGCCGGTGTCGGTGGCACCGTCGGCAACGCTCTGGCACGAAACCGCCACCAGAGGACGGCAAACCGGCGACGGCGTACTGGTCGCGGCCGGCCCGAACCTCCCGGGCGGCCACCGCGAGGCCATCGCCGTCGCCGCCGTGCACGACACGAAACCACTGGTCGGCGCCTGCGCCACCACAGCCGCGGTACTCGCCGGGTTCGACGGCGCCGACCTGGTCCACCTGGCCGCGCACGGCACGCTGTCCCGCGAACACCCGCTGTTCTCCAGCCTGCTGCTGCACGACGGCCCACTGGTCGGCTACGACCTGGAACGACTCGCCCGACTGCCGGCCACCGTCGTGCTCGCGGCCTGCGACAGCGGCCGGTCCGTGGTACTGGCCGGCGACGAACTGCTCGGCCTCGGCGCGACGTTCCTCGCGCGGGGCACCGGCGCGCTGATCGCGTCGGTCGTGCCGGTGCCCGACGCGGAAACCGCGCCACTCATGGTCGCGCTGCACCGGGGCCTGGCCACCGGGCACGCACCAGCCGACGCACTGGCCGCCGCCCAACGCGACGTGCCCGCCGACGACCTCGCCGCGATCGCCGCGGCGGCCGGGTTCGTCTGTCTTGGCGCAAGCCAACCGCCGTTGACCTGATCAAGCTGGTTGATTCGGGGCTGCCCGAAGGTCCTACTTGTGGATAGGGTTCGGGCAGCCGCCGCCCGGCCCACCGAAGTCGTCGGTGCACGACGCGACGTGCGACGGCCCCGAGAGACTCTGCGCCGCGACCGCCCCGGGCACCGCAACGAACACAACTAACGCCCCAGCCGCCAACGTACCGACAATGGTCCTTTTCAACATCGTCATCAACCCCGTCTGACAACTCCCCGCCGCGACACGTTATCGCAGGCGACGCACAGATTCCGCACACAGCGGTCGGACAAGTCTATTCTGGTGACCTGTCGCGCGTTGAGGGGACCATGGAGTTCCGAATACTGGGCCCGCTCGAGGTCCGACACGCCGGACGGCCGGTGGCACTGGGCGGCCCCCGGCAACGAGCCGTCCTCGCCGCGCTCGTCGCCAGGGCCAACGAACCGGCCAGCGTGCCCTACCTCACCGACGCCATCTGGGACACCCCACCCGTCGCCCCCGAATCCAACCTGCGCACCTACATCGCCGGCCTGCGCCGCTGCTTCACCGACGCCGGCGCCGACCCGGCCGGCCTGCGCACCCAGGCCAACACCTACGTCCTGGACGTCGACCCGGACGACATCGACGCCAACCAGTTCACCCACTGGAGCACCCTCGGCGACCGGGCCCTCGAACAGGGCGACCACCAAGCCGCCGCCGACTCCTTCGCCAACGCACTGGCCCTGTGGCGCGGCGAACCCTTCGAAGGCCTCACCGTCGGCCCCCTGCTCCGCGCGGACACCGCGCGTTGGCAGGACAGATGGCTCACCGTCCGGGAACGCCACGCCCACAGCATGATCGAACTCGGCGCGCACGACGACGTCCTCGCCGACCTGCGCCGCCTGGTCAGCGCACACCCACTGCGCGAACGCCTGTGGGCCCTGCTGCTGCTCGCCCAGTACCGCGCGGGCCGACCCGCGGAAGCCCTCGCCACCTACCAGGACGCCCGCCGCGTCCTCGCCGACGAACTCGGCGTCGACCCCGGCGCCGAACTACGCGACCTGCACGAACGCATCCTGCGCGGCACCGTCGCCCCCGCAGGCGCAGGCCAACAGACGTTCGCACAGGTCACCCCACGCCAACTCCCCACCCTGCCGCGCCTGTTCACCGGCCGCACCCCCGAACTGGCCCGCATCACCGAAATCGCCGCGGCCGGTCCACCGGCCGGCATCGCCGTCATCGGCGGATTCGGCGGCACCGGCAAGACATCCCTCGCCCTGTACTGGGCCCACCAGCACCTCCACCACTTCCCCGACGGCCAGCTCTACGTCAACCTCCGCGGCTTCGACCCCACCGCCGCCCCCATCCCGCCCCTGTCCGCGCTGCAGGACTTCCTCGAAGCACTCGGCGTGCCGCCATCGGCGATCCCCGCCGAACTGGACGGCTGCGCCGCCCTCTACCGCAGCGTCATCGCCGGCAAACGGATGCTCGTCGTACTGGACAACGCACGCGACGCCGAACACGTCCAACCGCTGCTGCCCGGCGGCGACACCTGCTTCACCCTGGTCACCAGCCGCCACCAGCTCACCGGCCTCATCACGGCACACGGCGCCCAACTCGTCGCCCTCGACGTCTTCGACACACCAGAAGCCCGTGAATTTCTCGCACTCACCCTCGGCAAGGAACGCCTCACCGCCGAACCCGACGCCGCCACCGAACTCCTCCGCCACTGCGCCGGACTCCCACTCGCCCTGGCCATCATCGCCGCCCGCGCCGCCGTCAACCCGGGCTTCCCGCTGGCCACCCTCGTCGACGAACTCCGCGACGCCGCCGTCCGCCTCGACGCCTTCGACGGTGGCGAACTGTCCGCCAACCTCTCCGCCACCTTCACCTGGTCCCAACACGCCCTACCCGCACCCGCCGTCACCGCGTTCGCCCAACTCGGCCTCGCCCCCGGCCCCGACACCAGCCTCAACGCCGCCGCCAACCTCATCGGGCTCCCCACCAGCCGCACCCGAATCGTGCTGCGCCAACTGGAAACCGCACACCTACTGCAACAACACGCCCCCAACAGGTACCGCATGCACGACCTCGTCCGGCTGCACGCCGCCGAAATCGCCCACCGAACCGGTGACGACCAACCACTCCGCCGCATCATCGACTTCTACCTGCACACCGCAGCCGCGGGCGACCACACCATCAACCCGCACCGCGCGACCATCGAACTGGCCCCGCCCGTCCCCGGCTGCGACCCACAGGAACTGCCGGCCGAAACCACCGCCATGGCCTGGTTCGAAACCGAACAACCCAGCCTGCTGGCCGCCCAACGCGTCGCGTTCGACCGCGGCTGGTACACCCACGCCTGGCAACTCGCCTGGGTGCTGGCCACCTTCTACAGCAGACGCGGCTACCTCAACAACAGCCTCGAAACCTGGCGCATCGGCCTCGCCGCGACACAACGGCTCGACGACCCCACCAGCACCGCGCTCGCACACCGCTTCCTAGGCCGCGCCTACGGCCCCACCGGCCAGTACACCGAGATGGTCAACCACCTGCAACAAGCACTCGGCCTGCTCCGCCACACCGGGGACCTGTTCGGCCAGGCCCACACCCACCGATCCCTGGCCTGGGTCCGCCTCCAACAAGGCCACGAACAACGGGCACTCGTCCACGCCGACCGCGCGGTACGCCTCTACGAGCGACTCGACGCCGACATCTGGGTCGCCGAAGCACAGAGCCTCGTCGGCTGGCACTACGCCCGCATGGGCGAATACGACCGGGCCCGCGCCTACTGCGAAGAAGCCCTCAAAATGCAACGCCTGCACGACAACCGGGAAGCGGAAGCCCACACTCTCGACAGCCTCGGCCACATCGCCCGGCACACCGGAAACACCGCACTGGCATTCGAGTACTTCGACGCGGCCCTCGCGATCCAACGCGAACTCGGCGACGCCACCCAGGAAGCCAACACGCTCGCGCAACTCGCCGAGACGCACGCCGTCGCAGGCCAACTCGACGAGGCCAGGACCGCATGGCAGCGGGCGCTGACGCTCTACCGAGCCCAGCGCCGCATCGACGCCGCCGCCCGCGCCGAAGCGGCCCTCGCCCAATTGGGCCGTTAGCGACTTTCGAGGGACGGCCGAGGCGCTCCCCATGTCCGTCGCCTCGGCCGCCGCCTCCTTGGCGCCCCCGTATTCAGCGCCCGGCAATACTCTGCCGCAGTCGATGCACAGATCCGGCACACGCGGATAACAAATTTCAGTCTTCACTGAAGTCACAGTGTTAATGAGTGTCCGATGTTACCCGCCGCCAATCGGTTCGACATCTTCCAGAAATTTATATCGCACCTATTCATCGATCGGTGGCATCGTTTATGCGCCGCACAATGGGACATGGTGGTATGTCACGGCGGTGTGCCACACTCGCTCATGGAACCTACTGTGAATAATTCATACGAGGTCGCAGGGAGGTCCTGATGCGAACCCAGCTCACCCCCGGACTGTGGCGATACGGCCCACCGGTGAACACATCGGCGGACACACCGGTCGGGCCGACGTTCGTGCTCGCGCCGTTCGCCGGCGGCAGCGCCTATTCGGTCGCGGAATGGACCAAACCGCTGCTGGCCAAAGGCCAGGTCGCGCTGGCACTGCAATATCCCGGCCGGGGCACCCGCGCGGAGGAACCGTCGGCGCGCCGGATGGCCGAACTCGCCGACGCCGCCGCGACCGACGTGCTGGCACACAGCGACGGTCCGCTCGTCCTCGTCGGACACAGCCTCGGCGGCCAGCTCGCGCACGAGCTCGCGCTGCGGCTGGAGGCTGCCGGCCGGACGATCGAGCTGCTCGTGGTCTCGGCCGCCAAGCCGCCGGGCCTCGGCCGGATGTCGCTGGCGCAGATCGTCGCGATGGACCGGGACGCCTGGCGCCGGGAACTGGCCACCAACGGATTCGACGAGAAGGACATGCTCACGCCGCTGGACGCGGTCATCCAGGTGCTCCGTTCGGACTACCTGCTGCTCGCCCGGCACCACCGGTCCGGCGGCGTGGTGAACGCGCCCGTGCTGGCCATCGGCGGCGACAGCGACCACTGGGTCACCAAGGAACACCTGTTGGCATGGGCCGGCCTGACCAGGGGCGGCTGCACAACGGCGGTGTTGCCCGGCGGCCACTTCTACTACCGCGACCAGCTCGCCGCCTTCGCCCGGTGGATCCGCACCACGCTGGCCGAAGGCGCGGCCGAGTGGTCAGCCGACGCGTGAGTAGGCCGCCAGGAAGACCGTGACCGCGCCGTCGGCCGTGCGCCGGGACCGCTCGGCGTCCTGCACGTCGTCGACGTGGAACATGCCGTGGTCCAGCGGGCGGCCCAGGGTCAGGTAGGCGAACTGCTCGGCCGCCTGGGTCGGATCGTCGATGGCCAGCAGGCCGCGATCGGCCAGGCGGCCGAACACGTCGGCCAGCGCGGCCAGCACCCGCGCGGGTGCCCGCTGGTAGTAGGTGGCGGCCAGTTCGGGGAACCGGCTGGCCTCACCGATGATCAACCGACGCAACGCGAGCACCTGCGGGTTCAGCACGGCCGCCAGGTAGCGCCGGGCCAACGCGCGTAGGGCCGGCTCCAGGTCTTCTGCCGTCCGCACGCCGGCCAGTTCGTCCGGCAGACCGGCCGCGAAGCGTTCCGCGGTCGCGGTCACGCCGATGACGATGTCGTGGAACAGGCTCTTCTTGTCGCCGAACTGGTTGTAGACCGTCTGTTTCGACACGGACGCCGCCGCGGCGATCTGGTCGGTGCCGGTGTCGTGGTAGCCCTGCCGCAGGAACAGCGCGGTCGCCGCCCGCACGATGGCCGCCCGCTTGCCCGACTGGCCATCCGACGCCGTCGTATCCGACGTGCCGTGCCGGTCGATCCGCACGATCAGCTCGTCCACCGGTTCGGCCATCGCCATCAGCTCCCTCGAATGTCCTCGAAATCGGGACTGGACTCTACAGTACCCGAGCAGTACCGTTCAGTCCATTCAAGGAGTACCGGTCAGTCCAACAACTAAGACTCGCGAGTCCAAGTGGAGGTACCGAGATGGCTACCCAGGTTCGCAACACCACGGTCGAACGCGGCGACTGCGATCGCACCGGCGCCGTGACCCGCTCACTGCTCGGCTACGGCGTCCTGGCCGGACCGTTCTACCTGGTCGTCGGCCTGGTCCAGGCCCTCACCCGTAAGGGCTACGACCTCGCGCACGACGACCTGAGCGTGCTGGCCAACGGCAGCCTCGGCTGGATCCAGATGACCAATCTGATCCTGTCGGGCCTGATGACCGTCGCCGCAGCCATCGGCATCCGCAGGGCCATCCGCACGGCACCGCGCGGCCGGACGTGGGGCCCGCGCCTCATCGCCGGCTACGGCGGCGGCCTCGTCCTGGCGGGCGTGTTCACGGCCGACCCGATGAACGGCTTCCCCGTCGGCACGCCACCCGGCGCGCACACCGTGTCCTGGCACGGCCTGCTGCACCTCGTCGCGGGCGGGCTCGGGTTCCTGTGCCTCATCGCCGCCTGCTTCGCGCTCGCCCGCCGGTTCGGTCGCGGCTGGGCCGTGTACTCCCGTGTCACCGGCGTGCTGTTCGGGCTGTCGTTCCTGGGCATCGCCAGCGGATCGACCAGCGCGGCCGTCGTGCTCGGCTTCTGGCTCGGGATCATCCTCGCCTGGGCGTGGCTGGCGGCCGTGTCGGTCCGCCTCTACCGAGCCACCCCGACGTCCGCGGGAGGATGATCGTGGCATGGCCACGGACGGCGAGTTCAGTCGCGACATGAGGTACATCAACACCCGTATCACGGCCGATGGCCGGGACGGCTACCCGGTCGAGCCGGGCCGCTACCGGCTGGCCGTCGCCAGGGCGTGCCCGTGGGCGAACCGGGCGATCGTCGTCCGGCGCCTGCTCGGCCTCGAGGACGCGCTGTCGATGGCGATCGCCGGGCCAACGCACGATGACCGCAGCTGGACGTTCGACCTCGATCCCGGCGGCCGTGATCCGGTGTTGGGGATCGAGCGGCTGCAGGAGGCATACTTCGCCCGGTTTCCCGGCTACGAGCGCGGCATCACGGTGCCGGCGATCGTGGAGATCCCGACCGGGCAGGTCGTGACCAACGACTTCACGCAGATCACCATCGACATGTCCACGGAATGGCAGGCGTACCACCGGCCGGGTGCGCCGCAGCTTTATCCACCGGCGTTGCGGGCCGAGATCGACGAGGTCAGCGACCTGGTCTTCCACGATGTCAACAACGGTGTCTACCGGGCCGGGTTCGCGGGCGACCAGGACGCCTACGAACGCGCCTACCAACAGCTGTTCGACCGGCTGGACTGGCTGACCGACCGCCTTGCCACCCGGCGGTACCTGGTCGGCGACACGATCACCGAGGCCGACATACGGCTGTTCACCACGCTGGCCAGGTTCGACGCCGTGTACCACGGTCACTTCAAGTGCAACCGGCAGAAGCTGACCGAGCTGCCGGTGCTGTGGGCCTATGCCCGCGACCTGTTCCAGACACCCGGCTTCGGCGACACGACCGACTTCGACCACATCAAGCGGCACTACTACCAGGTCCACCGCATGATCAACCCGACGGGCATCGTGCCGGCCGGGCCGGACCTGGCCGGCTGGCTGACCCCGCACGGCCGCGAATCACTCGGCGGCAGGCCCTTCGGCGACGGCACACCACCCGGTCCGCCGCCGCCGTCGGAGACCGTGCCGGCCGACCACGCCGCGCCCGCGCACTGATCGACCGCATTGATCAGCCGCATTGATCGGCTCCGGGCGGTCGGGCACGATGACCCCATGCCACTGCTCGTTGACCTGATGTCCGCCCTGCACCACGACACGATCGAGATCGTCGATCTCACCGCACCGCTGCAGGAGAGCACCCCGGTGCTGCGGCTGCCGGAGCCGTTCGCGAACACGATCAACTTCCGGCTCGAGGAGATCAGCCGTTACGACGACCGTGGGCCCCGCTGGTACTGGAACGACATCCACACCGGCGAGCACACCGGCACCCACGTGGACGCGCCGATCCACTGGCTGTCCGGAAAGGACAGTCTGGACGTCGCGTCGATCCCGCTCGGCAGGCTGATCGCGCCCGCCGTCGTGCTGGACATGTCCGAACGGGTCGCCGACGACCCCGACTTCCTGCTGGAGGTGGCGGACATCCGTGCCTGGGAGGACGGGCACGGGCCGCTGCCCGAGGGCGGCTGGCTGCTGTACCGGACCGGGTGGGACGCGCGGTCGGCGGACCAGGACGACTTCCTGAACGTGCGCGACGGCCGTTCGCACACGCCCGGTGTGTCGGCCGAGTGCGCGGCCTGGCTGGCCGACGAGGCGCCGATCGTCGGCTTCGGCGTGGAAACCGTGGGCACGGACGCCGGGCGGGCCGGCGAGCTGGACCCGATCTTCCCGTGTCACGACCGGCTGTTGGGCGCCGGCAAGTGCGGGCTGACGCAGTTGCGGAACCTGGCGGCGCTGCCCGCGACCGGTGTGGTGCTGGTCGTGTCGCCGCTGCCGATCGTCGGCGGGTCGGGCAGTCCCGCCCGCGTCTACGCGCTGGTCGAACGGTGATCGTTGCCGAGCAGGTCGGTCATGTGCTGGGGACACTCGGCGTCGGGCGGGTGTTCGGCGTCGTGGGCAGCGGCAACTTCCACGTCACCAACGCGCTGCGGGCCCGCGGCGTCGAGTTCGTCGCGACCCGGCACGAGTGCGGCGCGGCCGTGGCCGCCGATGCCTTCGCCCGGATGAGCGGCCGGGTCGCCGTCGTATCCACGCACCAAGGCCCCGGGCTGACCAACGCGATGACCGGGATCGCGGAGGCGGCGAAGAGCCGGACCCCGCTGATCGTCCTGACCGGGGACATGCCGGCGTCCGACCGGCTGTCCAACTTCCGTATCGACCAGGACGCGCTGGTCCGGTCGGTCGGCGCCGTGTCAGAACGGGTGCACGGCCCGCGGACCGCGGTCGCCGACACCGTGCGCGCATACCGGATCGCGTTGCAGCAGCGGCGAACCGTGGTCCTCAACCTGCCGCTGGACGTACAGGTGGCCGACGCATCGGACACTCCGGTGCCGACGGTGCTGCCAACGTCCCCTGTCCGGCCGGACGCCGACGCGGTACGCCGACTGACCGAGGTGCTGGCCGTCGCGAAGCGGCCGGTGTTCGTGGCAGGCCGCGGCGCCAGGGCCGCGAAGGCCCCGATACGAGCGTTGGCCGACGCCTGCGGCGCGCTGCTGGCCACGTCCGCCGTTGCGAACGGCCTGTTCCACGACGACCCGTGGTCCTTGGGTATCTCGGGCGGCTTCTCGTCGCCGCTGACGGCCGAACTCATCAGCAGCGCCGACCTCATCGTCGGCTGGGGCTGCGCGCTGAACAACTGGACCATGCGCCACGGCGCCCTGATCGGGCCCGACGCGACGGTCGTCCAGATCGACACCGACCCACCGGCCCTTGGCGCGCACCGCCCGGTGGACCTCGCCGTTCTCGGCGACAGCGCGGCCACGGCCACGGACGTCCTCGCGGCAACCGCAACCGGCCGGCGCACCGGCTACCGAACCGACGAGCTCAAGGCACGCATCGCGGCCCGGGCCCGTTGGTCGGCAAAGGACTACCAGGACGTCTCGACGGCCGACACGATCGACCCGAGAACCCTGTCCGCCAGGCTGGACGAGCTGCTGCCGACCGAGCGGATCGTGTCGGTCGACTCCGGCAACTTCATGGGCTACCCGAGCGCGTACCTGTCGGTGCCGGACGAGTTCGGTTTCTGCTTCACCCAGGCGTTCCAGTCCATCGGCCTCGGACTCGCCACCGCGATCGGTGCCGCACTCGCGCGGCCCGACCGGCTGCCGGTCGCGGCGCTGGGCGACGGCGGATTCCTGATGGCCATGGCCGACCTGGAAACGGTGGTGCGGCTGCGACTGCCGATGGTGGTCGTCGTCTACAACGACGCGGCCTACGGCGCGGAGGTCCACCACTTCCACGACGACCTGGACACCGTCCGCTTCCCGGACACCGACTTCGCCGAGATCGCCCGTGGCTTCGGCGCCACCGGCGTCACCGTCCGCACGACGGACGACCTCGACCAGGTCCGAACCTGGCTGAGCGGCCCACGGGACACCCCGCTGGTGATCGACGCGAAGATCGCCGACGACGGCGGCTCCTGGTGGCTCGCCGAGGCGTTCCGGAGCCACTGAAAGATCTTGGGCCGAGACCGATGAGTTCGAGCGGCGGCGTCGGTATATCCCACTGACCGACGAGTGGGAAGGACCACACCATGACCACCACCATCGACACCACACCCGTCCTCGACGTGCTGCACCGCATGAACGCCGCCTGGGTGGCCGCCGACGCGGACGCGTTCGTGGCCGAGTACGTCGAGGACGCCACCGTCGTGCTGCCGGGCACGTTCCACCAGGGCAGAGCCGCGATTCGCGACTTCATGGCCGACTCGTTCGCCGGTCGGCTGAAGGGCACGCACCCGCTCGACGAGCCGAAGGACGTGCGCGTGCTCGGCGCGGACACCGCGATCGTGGTCAGCAGGACCGGCGTCGCCATGGCAGGCGAGCAGGATGTGCCCGCCGACCGCGAGCGGATCGGCACGTGGGTCCTGACCCGGCAGAATGGCCGATGGCTCGTCGCCGCCTTCGCGAACGCGCCCGCGCACTGAGCTGAGCAGCGCAGACTGAGTTCGGCGCAGCAGGCCACACCACCCAAGGGGAGACCCGCCATGCCCACGGTGCTCGACTTCGACGTCCAGGCCGGCCGCTACCGATCGGAGCTGCTGGTGCACTGCTACCGGATGCTCGGTTCGGTGCACGAAGCGGAGGACCTGGTCCAGGAGACGATGCTGCGGGCGTGGCGGGCCTGGGAGCGCTACGACGACGGCATGGCGTCGATGCGCACCTGGCTGTACAAGATCGCGACCAACGCCTGCCTGACCGCGTTGCGCGGCCAGGCGGGCCGCGCGCTCCCGTCCGGTCTCGGCCAGGCGAACGGCGATCCGGACGCGCCGCTGGTGCCGTCGTTCGAAACGCCATGGCTGCAACCGTTTCCGGACAGCAGGTTGACCGATCCCGCGTCGCAGCTCGTGCGGCGCGACGGCCTGCGGCTCGCGCTGATCGCCGCGATGCAACTGCTCCCGGCCAAACAGCGCGCGGTGCTGATCCTGCGGGACGTCCTGGAGTTCAGCGCCGCCGAGGTGGCGCAACAGCTGGACACGTCGGTCGCCGCGGTGAACAGCGCACTGCAGCGGGCCAGGGCGGGCGTGTCCGCCAGTGAGGGTGACATCCTCGAACCCGACGACAGCGCGGTGAAGGACGCGATCGACCGCTACATCAGGGCGTTCGAGGCCGCCGACGTCGCCACCCTGGTCAGCCTGCTGACCGAGGACGCCGTCCTGGAGATGCCGCCGGTGCCGTTCTGGGTGCTGGGCCGCGCGGACTACGGCCGCTTCATCGACCGGGTCTTCGCCACCCGCGGCACGCACTGGCGGCTGGTCCCGACTTCGGCCAACGCCCAGCCCGCGCTCGTCGCCTACTGCCGGGACGAGACCGGCACGTACCGGCTGCACACGCTGCAGGTGTTCACCGTGACCCCGGCCGGAATCGCACGCAACGTGGTGTTCCGGGACGACGACGTGTTCGCGGCGTTCGGGTTAAACCCCACGATCGATCATCATTGACCATCAATGAACTATTGACAACAGCATCCAACAGACGGGAACGTTTTCATACCGGAGTCCGGACTCTCAGCGAGGAGCGTCTGCCGTGCGTAACCGTCGCCTGTGGCTCGTCGTGCTCACCGTGCTCGGCACGTCGATCGGTTTGTCCGCGCAAGTGTGGGCCGCACCGGCGGTGACGACGTCGATCACCGTGGACGGCACCCAGGGCGGGCGGACGTTCGACGGCATCGGCGCGATCAGCGGCGGCGGCGGCAACTCCCGGCTGCTGGCGAACTATCCGGCGGCGCAGCAGTCGCAGATCCTGGACTACCTGTTCAAACCCGGCGTCGGCGCGGACCTGCAGCTGCTGAAGGTGGAGATCGGCGGCGACACGAACTCGACCGACGGCGCGGAGCCGTCCGTCGAGCACGCGGCAGGCGTCGTCAACTGCAACGTCGGCTACGAGTTCTGGCTGATGGAGCAGGCCAAGGCGCGCGACCCGAACATCAGGTTCTACGGCCTTGCCTGGGGCGCGCCCGGCTGGGTCGGCAGCACGTTCTGGACCACCAACACGATCAACTACCTGGTCTCCTGGCTGAACTGCGCGAAGGCGGACGGCCTGACGATCAGCTACCTGGGCGGCTGGAACGAGCGCGGCCACAACATCCCCTGGTACGAACAACTTCGATCAACACTCAACACCAGCGGCTACTCGGCCGTGCAGATCGTGGCCGATGACAGCTTCGGCTGGAGCGCGGCGACCGACGCCGCGAGCACCCCGGCGTTCAACAGCGCCGTCTCGGTCTTCGGCAGTCACTACCCGTGCGGCTACCTCAGCGCGTCCACCACATGCACCGGCTCGACGACGGCGACCGGACTCGGCAAACCGTTGTGGGCCAGCGAGAACGGCTCCCTCGACCAGAACTCCGGCGCGCCTGCCCTGATCCGGTCGATCACCCGCGGCTACCTCGACGCGAGCATGACCGCGTATATCAACTGGCCGCTCATCGCCGCCGTCTACCCGACCCTGCCATTCAACACGGTCGGGCTGATGTCGGCGAGCCAGCCGTGGTCCGGCGCGTACACAGTCGGTGAGAGCCTGTGGGCGACCGCGCAGGTCACCCAGTTCACGGCACCCGGCTGGACGTTCATCAACTCGGCGTCGGGCTATCTGGGTGGCAACCGCGCCAACGGCAGCTACGTGAGCCTCAAGTCGCCCGATGCCAAGGACTACTCCACCATCCTGGAGACGACGACCGCGACCGCGGCGCAGACCGTGAACATCGCGGTCGCGGGCGGCCTGTCCACCGGCACCGTGCACGTGTGGTCCACCGATCTGAACAACCCAGCCAGTTCCTTTGTGCACAGTCAGGACATCAACCCCACCAACGGTTCCTACTCACTCACCCTGCAACCGGGCGTCATCTACTCGGTGACGACGACCACCGGCCAGGGCAAGCGCACCGCGACGTCACCGGCGCCGGGCACGCTCGCGCTCCCCTACAGCGACAGCTACGACACCGACGCGACCGGCAGCGAAGCCGCGTACCAGTCGGACATGCAGGGCGCGTTCCAGGTCCAGCCGTGCGTAGGCCGAACCGGCCAGTGCGTGCAGCAGAT